>CADBKO010000003.1 GCA_902795345.1 Oscillospiraceae bacterium | reverse complement strand
TCTGACCCAGGAGCAGCTGGCGGAGCGGGTGATGGTCACGCGGCAGGCGGTCAGCCGCTGGGAGACCGGCGAGACCCAGCCGAACACCGAAACGCTGAAACTGCTTTCGCGGGAATACGGCGTGTCCATCAACACGCTTCTCGGCTCCCCGCGGCAGCTCATCTGCCAGTGCTGCGGGATGCCGCTCAGCGAGGACAGCATGATCAGCCGCGAGCCGGACGGGAGCTTCAACGAGGAATACTGCACCTGGTGCTACGCGGAGGGGAAATTCGTGTATCCCACCAAGGACTCCCTGATCGATTATCTGGTGAGCCACATGCCGAATCCGGAGGAGCAGACGGAAGAAAAGCGCCGGGAGCTTTACGACTTCCACCTCTCCCAGCTCCGGCACTGGCAGAAGACTTGACTTTTCCTCGTTTCAAGCTGCTATGCAATCGCTCCTGCGGAGGGCGGCATGTTGCCGTGTTTCCGCCGGAGCGTTTTATATCTATATCCTCGATTCACTTTTAGCTTTCTTATCGACCTTCAAATTGAAACACTCTATTGCTAATTCGTCCAGCTGCATTGCGATCTCAGAGGATTCACAGTCAAGATGCTTCAGCCCCCCACATCTCATTACCAGCGTATGCTTGCGGCATGGGGATCAATTGTTTTAAAAACTGTTGTATTCCTGAACGCCGAAGCAGATACCATCCTTCTTGATCTCGCCGGTCCGTTGACAGGGCTTCGCATCCTGTGTTAGCATGAAGGTCGAGTCCATCGCGTCATTTCACTTCAAGGAAAGGACCGTCATGCAAAAAAACTGGTATCGGCTGGACACTGCCGCGCTTATATTCCCTGCCATCGCACGGCGGGACTGGTCCAACGGCTTCCGCCTGTCCATGACATTGACCGAAGAAGTGGATCCGGCGATTCTGCAAAAGGCCGCAGAGGAAATGCGCCCCCGGTTCCCTTCTTTTTTCGTCGGGCTGCATAAGGGCTTTTTCTGGTATTATCTTGAGGAGAGTTCCCAGAGCGCTGCGGTGCAGCCGGACTTTGCCTATCCTCTCACCTTCATGAGCCGCCGGGAACTGCGGAACAGCTGTCTGCGCATCCTGCACTATAAAAACCGGATCGCGGTGGAATTCTTCCATGCCCTCACCGACGGGCACGGAGGCAGTGTATTTCTGTGCAGCCTGACAGCCCGGTATCTGGAGCTGCGCTATGGCCTGGAGATCCCGAAAAACGACATGGTCCGTTCCCTCGCGGAGACGCCGGAAGCAGAGGAACTGGAGGACAGCTTTCTGAAGCATGCTGCGCCGGCGGCTGCTTCCCGGAGGGAGGCAAAATCCTATCATCTGCACGGCGAACGCGAGGGCGGCGGCTATCGGCACCTCACCACCGGCGTCGTGGACACGCAGGCGCTGCTGGATCTGGCCCACCGGCACGGGGTGTCTGTGACGGCCTTTCTGTCTGCGGTCATGGCTCAAAGCATTATCGGCATGCAGGACATGAAGCGCCGGAAAAAGCGGCAGCGTCCGGTGAAGATCACCGTTCCGGTGGACTTGAGGAGGCTGTTCGGCAGCCGGACCCTGCGGAATTTCTCCCTGGTACTCAACATCGGCGCGGACCCCCGCTTCGGCGAATACACCCTGGAGGAATTGTGCCGGCTGGTGTGGCACCGCCTCAGCGCCGAGGCTACCCGGCAGAACATGGCGGGCATGATCGCGGCAAATGTGCTTCCGCAGCAGCTCACCGCTCTGCGTCTCGCCCCGCTCTTCCTCAAGGATCTGGTCATGGACCTGGTCTACCGGCAGATCGGGGAAGGCGGCGGCAGCCTGTGCATCTCCAACCTGGGCAGAGTGGAACTGCCGGAACCCATGGGTTCCCTTGTGAAGCGACTGGAATTCATCATCGGCCCCCAGCGGAGCTATCCCAACAACTGCTCGGTGGTCAGCTTTGGGGAGAAAACCTGCATCAACATGATCCGCAACATCCGGGAATCGGAGTTGGAGCGTCGGTTCTTTTCCACCCTGGTGGAGCTGGGGCTGCCGGTGGATATCGAGACGAATGATAGGTGATAGGCTATGTACTGTGTGAAATGCGGCGTCCGCCTTCAGGACGGGGTTTCCATCTGTCCGCTGTGTCAGACGCCGGTATGGAATCCCGACGAAAGCAAAAAGGAAGAGCTGTATCCCGACAATCTCCCCCATCACACGCGGGAGTCGGGCCTGGCGGGGGCTGCCGCGATGACGGTGGTCTGCGTGATCGCCCTGGCCGCAGTGATGATCGTCTGCTTCCGGCTTTACGACGCGCTTCGCTGGGGCAGCTACGCCGTGGGCGGCATCCTGCTGTTTTACATTGCTGTGATCCTGCCCGGCTGGTTCCGCCGTCCCAGGAGCGAGGTCTTCGTCCCCGTGGACTTTGTCGCCGCGGCTCTGTATACGCTGCTGATCTGTCTGCAAACGGGAGGAAGCTGGTTTTTCAGCTTCGCCCTGCCCGTGCTCCTGCTGAGTTGCCTGCTGACGATGACGATGATCTGCCTTTTGAAATACGTCCGCCGGGGCAAATACTATATTTTCGGCGGCTTTCTCATCCTGCTGGGGGGCTTTACCGTACTGGTGGAGCTGTTCGAGCATCTGACCTTCGGCACGGCGATGTTCCGCTGGAGCCTCTTTACCCTGGCCGTTTTCTGCGTGGTGGGCCTGTTCCTGCTCCTGTCGGGCATGATCCGCCCCCTCCGCCACGCGCTGGAAAAGTACTTCTTCTTTTGAGGGCGCAGTATGGCAAAGCATCTGTTTCATGTGGAAAAGCGCATGATCTCCGTGGGGGATCACAGCATCCGGCTCCTGATCCTCCGCCCCAGGAATCCGGGCAAAGAGAGACCTACCGGCGTCCTTTGGGTCCACGGGGGCGGATATCAGTCCGGCTCCGCCAAGGATGCGTTCGCCACGCGGGCCCTATCCCTGGTGGTGAAATTCGGGGCGATTCTGGTCTCCCCGGATTATCGTCTTTCCAAAAAGCACCCCTATCCCGCCGCTTTGCAGGATTGCTACGCCGCGCTCCTCTATATGAAAGAACACGCAGAGGAGATCGGCTTCCGGCCGGATCAACTCATGGTGGGGGGCGAGAGCGCGGGGGGCGGCATGGCCGCTGCCCTGTGCATGCTGGCCCATGACCGGCGGGAAGTGAACATCGCCTTTCAAATGCCCCTGTATCCCATGCTGGACGACCGGGACACTCCCTCCTCTGTGGACAATCATGCCCCCAACTGGAACACGAAACGGAATCATAAGGCCTGGAAGCGCTATCTGCGGGAGGCCTGGGGGACGGACCTTGTCTCCTGTTACGCTGCCCCCGCCCGACGGACGGATTACCGCGGCCTGCCGCCCTGCTATACCTTCGTGGGGGACATCGAGCCATTTTACTGCGAGACAGCAGACTATGTCCGCCATCTGCAGGAATCGGGAGTGGAAGCGGGGCTGGACGTTTATCCCGGCTGGTTCCACGCCTACGACCTCTTTTTTCCAACGAAAAAAGTCGTGAGAGAGGCGATCTCCCGATTTGAGGAGCACTTTGCCTATGCGCAGGCCCACTATTTTGCTCCTCAGGATCCCTCCGGAGACAGCCGGCCTCTTGATTCGTAGGTAGAAACATCTACGGTTATTCTCCCAGGGTGTCGGATCAGCTGATCGGAGCTCTGTGGATGGAATCCTTCCATAACCAGGGTTTTAACGCTCGCCATCCATCAGGATGGCCCTGCAGGGGGAGCCGTCCGCGCCGGACAGATTCAGGGGCGCGGCATTCAGGAAATAGACGCCTTCCGGAACCTCTGCCAGACGGACCCCTTCCAGCAGGACAACACCCGCGCCCAGAAGGACCTGGTGCACGGCCATCGGCGCATCTTCCGGCCCCACGGTCTGGGATTCGTTTCCCAGGAGCAGGATTTCCGAAAAGGCGAATACTGCCGCAGCTTCCGCCGAAACCTCCGCATCTCCCTTGATCAGGATCCTCTTCGCCGCTTCCGGGCTGCGCTCGATCGCTCTTTCCATGATTTCTGCGGCATCGCCGCCGGAGACGATCCCGTGATGCTCCGCCACATAAGCCGGTCCCACAAATGCATCCAGGCCCAGGGCATCCACCGTCTTTCCGTCTTTCAGGAAATGAAACGGCGCGTCGATATGCGTGCCGTTGTGGGCGCACATGCTGAAAGCCGTCAGATTATACAGGCCGCCTTTTTCCATGGAACTGAGCCGCTTTCTTTCCGGCGCCGGGTCGCCGGGATATACCTGGCAGCTGAAAACTTCTTGGGAAATATCATAGATCTTCATGGCTCATTCTCCCCTGAAAATACGAATCTTTCATCTTTGGTCTTATCATAATTTCTTTTGATCGCACCGTCAACTTTTCGGGTCGTGATCCGCCTGCTCAGATCGAACACCGTTTTCTTATATTGAAATCGACTTTTCTCATTTTCTATTGTATAATGATTTTAATATCGGATCGAGCGCATCTTCGGACCGGACCCCGGTCTCCATTCTGAAAAAGGACGGCGATCAAGCATGAACACCAGATTCCCCCATCTGTTCAGTCCCCTTCGCGTGAAGAACATCCTCCTGAAAAACAGGATCATGTCGGCGCCCAACATGCTTTTCCATACGGTGGACGGCCGTCCGACGGAGTATTACGCCCCCTATCTGGAACACAAGGCCCGGGGCGGCGCGGGGATCGTGAATCTGGGCGAGGTGTCGGTGGGCGACGGCGGGAACCACGTCCCGGAAATGAAAAAGACCCACGACAACCTGCCCCTTTTCGCTGAGCTCTCCGCCGCCATCCACGAGCATGGGGCGCTGGCCAGTGCGGAGCTGACCCACGGCGGGATGAAGGTCCGGCCGGAATACAACAGCCGCCGGGCGATGGGCCCGGTGGCAGCCCCGACGATGCGCCCCGGCGAAATGACCGAGGCCATGACGGTGGAGATGATGGAAGAGGTATGCCGCCAATATGCGGACACGGCGGAATACGTTCTCCTGGCGGGCTTCGACACCGTTCTCATGCATTTCGGCCACGGCTGGCTCCCAGCCCAGTTCCTCTCCCCCATCGTGAACACCCGCACGGACGAATTCGGCGGCAGCCTCGAAAACCGCATGCGCTTCCCCCTGATGATCCTCAAGGCCGTTCGGGACCGCGTCGGCCCCAAGCAGCTCCTGATGGCCAGGATCAGCGGCTCCGAGCGCACGGAGGGCGGCTTCACGGTGGAGGACATGATCTGCTTCCTGGAAAATGCGCAGGAATACATCGACCTGGTGGAGGTCAGCGTGGAAGGCCTGCAGAACAATATGACGGCCACCTTCCGCCCCCTGGGCATCAACACGGATCTCTCGGAGGCGATCAAGCGCTCGGGACGGGTGAACATCCCCGTCTATACGGTAGGCGCGGTGCTCTACCCGGAGCAGGCGGAGGAGATCATCGCCTCCGGCAAGGCGGACGGCGTTTCCATGTCCCGCGCCCTCATCGCAGACCCCTATTTCCCGGAGAAGGCCTTTGCCGGGAAGGAGGACGACATCACGCCCTGCATCCGCTGCCTGGGCTGCTGCGACAGTGACAACCTCACCCGCCACATGATCTGCAGCGTCAATCCTCTCATCGGGCGGGAGGCGCGCCTCGGCTTCGGGGAGGACATCGGCAAGGCGAAGTTCCATAAGCGGGTATTGGTGATCGGCGGCGGGCCCGCCGGAATGACCGCCGCGATCACGGCCTATCGCCGGGGCCATGAAGTGATCCTCTGGGAGAAGTCCGGAAAACTGGGGGGCCTTTTGAATTTCACCGACGCCGACAGCCTCAAGCACGACCTGCGCCGCTACAAGGATTTTCTCGTCGCCCAGGTGGAGAAATCCGGCATAAGGGTGGAGCTGAACAAAACGGCCACCGCCGCGGAGGCCGCCATGCTGGCGCCGGACGACATTGTGCTGGCCACGGGCAGCGAACCCATCGAGCCGAAGTTCATCCCCGGCTGGGAGAATGCCCGCCATGCCCTGGCGGTCTACCGGGAGCCTGACTCCGTGGGCGAAAACGTGGTGATCATCGGCGGCGGCCTGGTGGGCGTGGAGACAGGGCTCCATCTCCGGAATCTCGGGAAGAATGTCACCGTGCTGGAGATGGAAAACGAATACGCCCGGGACGGCGGCTTCGGCTATAAATACGGCCTTATGTACACCGTGGAGGAAAAGCAGCTGAAGGTGATCACCGGCGCCCGCTGCCGGGAGATCCGCAGGGACGCCGTGGTCTATGAGAAAGACGGCAGAACCGAAACGCTGAAGTGCGACTGCGTATACTACGCCGTGGGCATGCGCAGCGAGGACAGCCTGTATAACGAGCTTGCTTCTCTGGGTATCCGCATCAGCGCGGCGGGAGACTGCAGGAAAACGGGCAAGGTCTCCGGCGCGGTCCACAGCGGCTTCTTCGCCGCCATGGACATCGGCAGGTTCTGATAGAAAAGGATATCATAACGCTCCTGCGAAGGGCGGCAGACCGCCGTCTTCGCAGGAGCGCTTCGTATGTATGATCCGGCTTTTGACGCGCCCGCCTTTTCTTTATTAGAGATAAACAGCTTCACCATCGGCAGAAATCCGCTTGATGCCGCCGTCCCGGATCCGATAGGCTTCGCCCCGGAGCTCTTCCTTCCCGGCTTCCACCAGGAGCCAGCTCCCGTCGGGGATCGCATAGAAGGTCTTCCCCATGCTGTCCGGGTAGGTGATATCCTCAAATACCCGCAGGCCATCCAGCACGTCGTCCTTGACCCGCTGATAGTGGGGCAGAAGCATCGTTTTCGTCAGCCCCAGACCGGGCAGGAACCGTTGATAGCCCGGATCGACAGCTTCCCCCTCCAGCTCCGGCTGGGCGTAGACGGTCTCCGCGCTGTTCATGCTGCCCGCGCTGTTGCCGATCACGATGCCCGGGTAATCAAGCAAAAGCGCCCGGAGCCCGATCTTTTGAAAAAAACGGTTCTGCGTCGGGACATGCCCGCCCGCGAAGATCAACAAATCAGACCCACCTATCAGTTCCGCGGTCTGCTCTTCGTTCCTGCCGTCAAGGCTGCGGAAGCTCCGAAACCCGAATCCGGCGTCCTCAAAGCGCTTTTTGAGAAGACCGGCATAGTAGTCCGTCGCCTCCCGATCGTCCGGGTCGGAGCAGACGAACAGGGCGCGGCACTCCGGCGGAAAACGGCGGCGCAGCTCCTCCACAAAACCGTTGGCGGGATTCAGCCGGCCCGTCGCGGGATCATCCGTCCTGCCGGTCAGAAAACAAATCATAGTACACCTCGCAAAAAATGAAATGGCAGCCGTGTCCCGTATTCTCCCAGATAATCCTGCACCCTCGTCAAGCCTTCTCCCTCTGATCTTCTGACGCCCGCAGCATTTTGATATGCGGGATGCCATCCAGAAGGAATTCTTCGGAGATTTGGCGGAAGCCCTGTTTTTCATACAGGCCCCGGGCATAGGTCTGGGCTTCCAGATAGATCGCGTCCGCGTCGAAGAACTCCTGCGCGGCCCGGATGCCCTCTGCAAGGACCCGGCTCCCAAGCCCGCAGCGCCGCTTGACTGCGATCACCCGTCCGATGGCGCAGTACTCGCTTTCGGCTCCCCGGTCAAGGACCCGAAGATAGGCTTCTATGCCGTCTTCATCCTCCAGCCAGACATGGATCGCCGCCTGGTCCAGATCGTCGATCTCCATATACGGGCAATTCTGCTCGACCACGAACACCGCCACCCGCAGCCTGAGGATCCGATAAAGCTCCTCCGTGGTCAGTTCCCGGAACCTTTTGACATACTGTTTCATCCTGTCCTCCAAAGCCTCCCCGCGACGCACGCTCCCGGCGTCACAGTTCCCGCAGTACCAGGTCCGTCTCGCCGGGATTCAGGCCGATCTCGATCCGCTTCACCTTCGGGTGGCCCCGATAATGGGAGCGGACCGTGTCGCGGAGCACCGTCCCGCCGTGATACCCGTGGATCACTTTCAGCCGGTAAACCGAAGCGCCGCAGCGACGGAGCGCGGCGTCGATGGCGGTGATCGCCTGGTGCTTCGTCATATTGTGAACGTCGATCTCCTGAAAGCCGCTGAGGATCGCCATGCCCCCGCTGCCCCCTTCCCGCATGATGATTCATTATATAGGGCTCCATTCCGATCTTCAAGGGCCGCCGGGGGCAAAATGCACCGGCGACGCGACTTTCTCTTGACTTCTCCCCCCTTCGGCGTTCATACTGTTGCTACGCTGCTCCGGACAAACACTTCTCTGTATGGAAAGGGCGTGATCGGACGATGAGACTGTTTATTGCGATCAACCTGTCGGAAGGGATGAAGGCCGCTTTGATCGACGCGCAGAACGAGATGTACGACGGCGGCGTTCGGGGCGGGTTTACCACGGAGGAAAACATGCACCTGACCCTGGCCTTCATCGGCGAAGTGCCGGATGCGGAACCGGTGCTGGAGGCGCTTGCCGCAGTGTCCTTCACGCCTTTTTCCCTATGTCTGGAGGGCTTGGGCTGCTTCGGGGACCTCTGGTGGGCCGGGATGGGCGCATCCCCGCCTCTGGAGGCCCTTGCGCGAAGGATCCGCCGCGCCTTGGCGGAAAGCGGGATCCCCTTTGACCGGAAGCGTTTCTCCCCCCACGTCACCCTGATCCGCAGGGCCCGCGGAGACATGCCGGGGGTCACAGTCGGCGGCGCGGCCATGAACGTGGACGCCTTCTCCCTCATGCGCTCGGATCGGGGCAGGAACGGCATGATCTATACGGAGCTGGGCAGGTTCACGGCGAAACAAGGATGACATAAAACCGGAAGACGGCGGAGGATCTCCGCACATCTTCCGGTTTTTCTTCGGGATGCAATTACCCGAGGCAGGCCGTATCAGTAGTTCCCGGCGCTGATCTCAAAGTAAGCCTGGGGATGGGCGCACACGGGACAGACCTCGGGCGCCTGGGTGCCCACGACGATATGGCCGCAGTTCCGGCATTCCCAGACCTTGACTTCGCTCTTTGCGAAGACTTCCCGGGCCTCCACATTGCTCAGCAGGGCTCTGTAACGCTCCTCATGGTGCTTTTCGATGGCCCCGACGGCGCGGAATTTCGCCGCCAGCTCGGGGAAGCCCTCCGCTTCGGCAGTCTTGGCAAAGCCCTCGTACATATCGGTCCATTCGTAGTTCTCGCCGTCGGCGGCGGCAGCCAGGTTTTCGGCGGTGGTGCCGATCCCGTT
Organism: Oscillospiraceae bacterium; assembly: GCA_902795345.1. GTDB lineage: Bacteria > Bacillota > Clostridia > Oscillospirales > Oscillospiraceae > UBA1774. Next base: position 129,651 of record CADBKO010000003.1, on the reverse strand, counting down.
CAGCTCCTTGAACCACATCTTGGCATGTTCCTTCTCGTTGTCGGCGGTCTTCAGGAACAGCTCGGCGATCTGCTCATAACCTTCCTTTTTCGCGGCGGACGCGAAGTAGGTGTACTTGTTTCTGGCCTGGGATTCTCCGGCAAAGGCCGCCTCCAGGTTCTTCTCCGTCTGTGTTCCGGCATAGGGATTCATGGATGAACTCTCCTTTCGGTGCTTATGGATATTCTGTGCAGAATATATCACAAAACCATAGCGGCAGCAACCATGACGCGCTCTTTGCGTTTCTGCTCCCCGTCCGGGGCGCTCACTGCGCCGCCTTCTTCTCCCTTCGCCGGTAGCAGTCGTTTTCCAGGCTGCACCCGCCGCATTCCGTGCAGCCCGGCTGCTTCCGGTAATCCAGCGCGTATTTGTGGAGAAGACCCCCAAGATAGTCGCTCATCTCCATCAATTCCTCCGGCTTGCACCGCTCCAGCCCGTAATAAGGCCATCAGCGCACATTCCTTCATAATGTCCTCCTTGGGCTGGATGCCGCCGATGAGGACGCTGGACACCATCCCCCAGCCGAAGAGCTTCACCGCCTCCCGGAAGGCTTCGTGATAGTGCGCATAGGTGATATGGCTCTTTCCGGGGCAGATCTGTCTCCGTCTGGCCTCGTCCGCGATCTCCAGATTCATGATGACCACGTTGATCCCCGCCTCCTTCATCTCCCGGAGGATGCCCAGGTCGGAGGGGGGCGCGAACTCCACCGTGATGCTCACATCGCTGAAGGCGCGGATCTTCTTTGCCAGGTCGATCCAGTAGCGGGCCATCCAGTCCGGATCCCGGTAGGTGCCGCCGCTGAAATTGAGGATATATTCCTTCGGCACCCGGGCCAGCAGGAGCTTCAGAGCTTCGCTCAATTCGCCGGTGTCGATGGGCTTTTCCGCGTCCGCCTTGAGGGAGCAGAAGCGGCATTTCAGCTCCGGCTTGTCATAGCAGCAGATGGTGCTGGGCCAGATATTGATGCAGGTGGGGCTGTGAAGCCTGGCCAGGTCGTCCAGCATCGTCCCCGTATGAGGCAGGTTTTCATAGAAGGTGATGGGCTCATCCCAGCCGTTGCCGGTGATGCGGTATTCCCCATCGCGTTTTACGATGAGATATGGGGATGCGGAGGAAAACTCCTCCGCCACGCTGATATTGATGTTGGCCTCGGCCATGTGGATATTCACCGCATGGATGAAGCCCTTATCGAAAAAGTGGGGGTACTCCGCTTCCAGCAGCCCGGCCGTCTTCTTTTCCACCCGCGCGCCCAGGCAGAGCAGCTCGGCCTTGAGGGGAATGATGTCTTTGATCATGAGGTCTCCTTCAGATAAAACACAAGTTCCTTGGGTGCACAGTCCTTCCCGTAATCCGGGCAGCGCAGGCAATCCGCCAGCAGCGCCGCGTCCTCCGTCTCCCGGGCATGAAGGTGTTTATAGAATTCCGGCTCCCGGGCAGCGAGCCAAAGGGCGGACCCTCCGATCCCCCGGACATAATCCAGGCAAAGCTCCGTGAGCTTCTTCCCAATGCCCAGGCCCCGCACAGGGACCTCCACCGCCAGATAGTCCAGCACCAGACGCCGGAAACGGCGGGAGACCGTGGCTGCGCCCAGGAGCATGCCGTCCTGCCGGGCTGCTATGGAGAACACCGGATGGCAGACTTCCGTCCACCCCTCCCCGATTTCCAAGCCGGCATTGCGATACAGCTCGGTTAGGTTTTCATGCTCTTTTTCCTCGGCATAAACTATCTTATCCATTTGCGGCTTCACCGAAAAGCTCGTCGATCGGCCTGCCTGCACGCAGCTCCCGGGCAAAGTCGGCCAGCAATTGGCCGGAGCGTTCCCGCACGAACTTCACCTCCGGGTTGGAGCCGGGGTCGATGCCGGCCATGCGGGAATAGAGGAAGGTCACATCGCTGAAAAGCTGGCCCAGCACGGCGGAATGGTCCAGGGATAGGGGGCCGCAGACGCGGATGAGGAAGGAGGGCATGACTTCGCTGAACCGCTTGTAATTGGCGAGGGAAAGGATGACCTCCTCGTCCCCCAGCTTCAAGCCCTCGTGGGCCGGGTCCATGGCGTCGATCTCCTCCCGCACCAGCGGATGTCGAAGACCGGGGCGCATATCATCCCGCAGGAGGAAGAAGCCCAGCTTTGTTTCCCTGTTTCCCAGCACCCCTTCCAGATTCATGTGGCTGTCCCTGGGAAGGCCGAAAAAGCGGGAAACCAGCAGGTCATTGCCGTTTTTATTGACGCCTTCGTTCCAGAATTGGATGAATTCATCCGCCAGCAGGCCCAAAACCTCGTCGTTGCAGCCGAGATAGAGGAAATCCGTCCCTTTGGCCTTCTGGAATGCCAGGATATAGCGGGCCAGATAGTGGGGCAGCGAGTCCGGGTCCTTCAGGTCGAAGGCGCGGATGGCCTTTTCCACCATGGACCAATACCGGTCCGTATCCAGGCCGCAGACCAGCATGGGGGCCAGCAGGATCGGGGTCTTGTTGCGCCCGAAGCGCCCGGACACCCGGTCCGGCATGGGCAGAATGAGATTTCCGTCCCGCTGGGCCAGCTTTTTCAGGTTTCCGCCGTTGGTGAACACGATGCGCCGGAGGCGGCGGGAGGTATACTCATGGAGCTTGATGGTCTCCTCCGTGACGCTGCTGCGGCTGAACTCCATGAAAAGGGTGTTTTCCTCCGTGGCGTCCGCCGGGAGCAGCCTGAGCTGCAGGGGAGAGTGGATCACGATCCACTCCACGCTCCGGTCCGGGCGGGCGTTGTTCAGTTTAGCCGCATAATGGCAGAACTGCTCGTTTGCGCCGATTCCCGTGGTGACCAGATACTTGAGGCCCTTCTCACCGAAGCAGCGGGCGATCTCCTTTTGGATCAGGGGCGCGGTCTCCTTCATGAAGGCGCGATAGTATGCCCCCACCTCCTCGTGGTACAGGGCCAGGAAGGGGTCGTCGGACGCGCTTTCCGCCACCTTTTCAGACAGGGCGTAAAGGGAATCGCCCAGTCCGGCGGGCAGAATTGCCGGCGAAGTAGGCGCCGGGGAAGCATAAAATCTAAACAGCTCCGGGAAAGGCTCCAGAGCGGAAGCATCCCTGCAAAGCGCATAGGCTTCCGTCTCTCCCCCGCCGATGCCGCTGCGCAGCTTCTGCTGGGCGATCAGTTCACCCAGGCCCAGCTGGGAAACAGCCTGCTCCATCTCTTTGGGAGAAAGGCGGAACACTTCCGCCAGGGCGTTCACCAGGTCCTCCGCGTTCAGGGAGGTTTTCAGGGCGCCGGTCACCTGCTGACGCTGTACGCCCTTATCCGGCCAGCGGCGGATCAGCTCATCCGTCAGATTCGAGAAAAAATCAGAACTCATAAGGCTCTCCAATCTATGGTTTCATTATCATATTGTATCACGAACTCGCGGGGTTACAAGGGGCCAAGGCGCGTCTTGACGAAAATGCGGCGAAATGCTATCCTCATTTCAACAATCGGCAGGAGGCGGCTATGGAACGGAATTATGCGAAACTGAAGGTCACGCCGAAGGCGGAACGCGCCCTTCGGCAGGGCCATCCCTGGGTCTACGGCGAAGAGATCACTTCTTCCGAGGGCAGCTGGACAAACGGAGACATCGTGGATGTGCTGAGTCCCAAGGGCAGATGGCTGGGTTCCGGCTTTGTCAACGACCACTCCAAGATCCGGGTGCGCCTCCTGTCCCGCAATACCAACGACAGATTCGACGAAGCGTTCTTCCGCCGCCGTGTCAGCTATGCCCTCCGCTACCGACAGACAGTCATGGGGGACGACTTCCCTGCCTGCCGCCTGATTTTCGGGGAGGCGGACCAGTTTCCCGGCCTGACGGTGGACCGATTTGAGGACATCCTGGTGGCGGAAGTGCTCTCCCTCGGCCTGGACCGCCGGAAAGAGCTTATCTTCCGGCTGCTTGTGGAGGAGCTGCGGGAGCTGGGCGTGTCGGTCCGCGCCGTCTATGAGCGGAGCGATTCCCCGCTTCGGGCAAAGGAAGGGCTGGAAAACGTCAGCGGCTTTGTTTCCCTTCCCGGGCTGGACAATGACCCGGACGGCCACGTGATCATAACAGAAAACGGGATCCGCTACGACGTGGATTATATATGCGGGCAAAAGACCGGGTTTTTCCTGGATCAGAAATACAACCGTCTGGCCGCCGCGAAGCTGGCCAAGGGCCGTCGGGTGCTGGACTGCTTCACCCACACCGGGGCCTTCGCCCTGAACGCTGCCAAAGCCGGGGCTGCCCATGTCACGGCGGTGGACATTTCCGCCGACGCGCTGGCGCAGGCTTCCCGGAATGCCTCCCTCAACGATCTGACAGACCGGGTGGATTTCCGTCAGGCGGACGTTTTCGACTTTCTGACGGAAGCCGCCAAGGGCAAGCCGGACTGGGACTATATCATCCTGGACCCGCCCGCTTTCACGAAAAGCGGCGCGACGGCGGACAGCGCCTATCGGGGTTACCGGGAGATCAACCGCCGCGCCTTGCAGCTGCTGCCTCGGGGCGGTTATCTGGCCACCTGCTCCTGCAGCCATTTCATGCCCGCGCCGCGATTTGAACAGATGCTGCGGGACGCCGCCGCAGACGCCGGCGTCAGCCTCCGCCAGATCGAGGCCCGGCAGCAGGCGCCGGACCACCCCATCCTCTGGGGCGTACCGGAAACGGACTATCTCAAATTCTATTTGTTCCAGGCCGTTTGAGCGGCTTTGCGCTCAATCCGCTTTCTTCTCCCGTTTCCGGAAACAGCGGCCCTCGTCGTAGAATTCGCAGTTTTCGCAAACGGAGGGCTCCTCCTCCAGGGACCAGAAGCCATGGCGGAACTCTGCGCAGGAGAACTGTGCGTCTACAATCTTTCCTTCCTTTTCCATTCTGAAGCCACTCCTATCTTCGTTTTGTGGGAATTATAGCATCGCGGTCATTGAAACGCCGCAAAACAAATGGTATAATCCTGTTACAATGCCTTAACAATTTGGTCCATGCTTATTATACGGAACGAGGTGGAGACTTATGGCCCAGAGAACCATGCGCGAAATGTACCTGGATATGGCAAAAGGGATCGAGCCGGATTTTCTGCTGCAATACACCTATGGCGGCAATCCCTATTCCGATCGTCCTGAGATCTGCTCCGGCTGCTTCCCTTCCATCCTGCGGGGTGACCGGGGCGTCCCCGGCGGCAGCAACAAGGACATTTGGGGCGTGTCCTACGTCGCCAACAAGGAAGCCGGTTATGCAGGGCTTCCGGAGCCCGGAAATTTCATTCTGGACGACATCACCAAATGGCGGGATGTGATCAAAGCGCCGGACCTGAGCCATGTGGATTGGGAGCAGATGGCGAAGAAAGACATGGAAGCCGCCCGGGCCCGGGGCGTCGATCCCACTCAGAGCGCCATGGCCTTCCATATCCACGGCGGCTATTTCCAGACGCTGATGGCCTTTATGGGCTTTGTGGAAGGTCTGTGCGCCATCCAGGAGGAGCCGGAGGAGGTCTATGCCCTGTTCGACTACCTTTGCACTTTCTACAACGACATCGCGGAAAAATGCATCGACTACTACAAGCCCGACCTGGTGCAGATCACCGACGACGTGGCGGCCTGGGGCGCGCCCTTCGTCTCCCCCGCCCAGTACCGGGAGCTGATCAAGCCCTTCCAGGTGCGGGACGCCAAGTGCGGCAACGACCGGGGCCTGCCCATCGCCATGCACTGCTGCGGCAAATGCGATATGCTTGTGGGCGACTGGGTGGGATTCGGCGTCCGTTATTGGGATCCTCCCCAGACCTGCAACGATCTGGTGGGCGTGCAGAAGGAATTCGGAAATAAGATCATCCTGGAGGGCGGCTTCGACGCCATCGGCGATCTGATGAGCGAGGACTGCACCGAGCAGCGCTTCAAGGACGCGGTGGTGGAAGCCATCGACACCTATACGGAAAACGGCCTCTATATTTTCGACCACTGGCTTTTCGGAGATCCCGACAACGACATGTTCAATAACCGCAACCGCTGGATGACCGAAGTCGTGGAGGATTACGGCCGGACGAAATACGGCCATCATTGATCTACGGAACTCACGCCGGGCAGCTTTGGCTGCCCGGTTTTTGTCTGATCAGGGAGCAGCGAAGCGCAGGCCGCCGGAAATGACCTCCACGCGGAAGGACTGCCCCTCCACGATCTCCCCGTCCAGGGAGACCATGAAGCCCGGTTTTCCGCTGACATCGATGACGCGGCCCCGGCGATAGAAAACTATGCCTTCAAAACGGGGATCGTCCAGGTGGCTGCCGGCTTTGTAGGCGTTCATCAGCGTCAGAAACCGGAGACGGGACACCGGCCTCACCATGCAGATCTCCGCCAGGCCGTCGTCATACCGGCTGCGGGGCGCGCAGCGATAGGACCCGCCCACATATTGCCCGTTGGCGACGGTGCAGAGCAGCATATTGCCGTCGTGAAATTCTTCGCCGTCCACCTCCATATGGCACCAGGTACGCATATTGAAGATCAGCGCCTTTGCCACGCCGGTGGGATAGGCGTTTCTTCCGCCGATGATGGGCTTCGGCTTCACGTCGATCATGGTCTTCGCCACGGCGGCGTCCAGGCCGAAATGGAAGGCGTTCACCGCCCAGCGCTCCCCCACCTTCAGGATGTCGATGGGCAGGGGCTGCGCCCGGAGCAGCGCTTCCACATCCAGAAAACGCTGCGCGCCGCCGAAGGCCTTTACAAAGTCGTTTCCGCTGCCCAGGGGGAACACGGTCATGCAGGCTTTGGGATTCCCGGCGATACCGGAAGCCACCTCGTTCACCGTCCCGTCGCCCCCGCAGGCGATGAAGCACAGTTCTTCCTCCGGCGAGCGGGCACAGCGGCTTTGGACAAAGGCTGTGGCGTCCCGCTTTCCCTTCGTCTCGTAGACTTCACATTCCGGTCTCCCGGCGATCCGCTCCCGCACGACCTGGGGAACGGAGCCGTTTCCGGCCGCCGGGTTGACGACGAAAACATGCTTCATGGAAATCCCTCTCTATCTCTCTGCGAATTCCCGCCTCGGAATCAGGAACCGGTGCTCCCCGGGTCCCAGCAGTTCCTCCCGTCCGTCCGGCAGAATGGCCCGGGCTTCGCTGCCGAAGGGAACGGCCAGCGTAAGAGACAGTCCTTCTTCCGTAAAGCGCCATTCCGAGCGGATCGACCCGAAGGGGCTGCGCAGGCTGCATTCTGCATAGCCGACCCGTTCATCCGCCTCCGGCTTCCACAAGAAGCGCCGGAAGCCGGGCGCTTCGGGAAGCGGCTGAAGCCCGCACATATGGCCGTACAGCCAGGCCGCGACGCTGCCGTAAGCATAGTGGTTCAGGGAATTCATGCCGGTCTCGGAAAAGCAGCCGTCCTCCGTCAGGGAATTCCAGCGCTCCCAGATCGTGGTGGCCCCCAGCTTCACTTCGTAGAGCCAGGAGGGGTAATCCTCCCGCAGAAGAAGCTCCCAGGCTTCCTTTTGCGGCAGCTGGCCCAGCAGCCAGGGGGTCCCCAAAAAGCCGGTGGTCAGATGGCCCGCCTCCCGGAGCAGAGAAAGCAGGCATTCCCGCGTCCTCTCCGGCGCCGGCGTCAGCCCCAGCTGCAGCGCGATCACGCAGGCGGTCTGTGTGGGGCAAAGGAGCTCTCCCTCCGGGCTGAAATGTTCCCGCAGCACCCTGGCCCGATAGATGCCCGCCAGCGCCTGGGCCTTCCGCACCAGGGCCCGATCCCGCAAAACCAGGGCGGCACGGGCCGTCAGGACCGCGCTGTAATAAGCATAACACAGGCAGAGAAAGCCGACGTCCGTCTTTCCCACCCGCTCCTTCGGTTCCTCCGGGCGGTCCAGCGCCAGCCAGTCCCCGAAATGGCGGCAGGCGGCGGGCCAGTCGGGCTGAGAAGCCACCCACTCCATCCAAGCGCGCATATTGGGAAGCTGCCGCTTGAGCAGGGAGCGGTCCCCGTAATGCAGCCATAGCGTCCACGGGATCACGCTGGCCGCATCCCCCCATCCCACGGCTCCGCCCTCGAAGCCGCGGCTGCGATTGCGGGCAAATGGCACGACATAGGGCACGCAGCCGCCGGCCTTCTCCTGCTCCTCGTGCATATCCGCCATATACTTCGTGAAAAAGGCGGCGCAGTCCATATTATAGCAGGCGGCGTCCGCAAAGACCTGGGCGTCCCCGGTCCAGCCCTCCCGTTCATCCCGCTGGGGGCAATCCGTGGGCACATCCAGGAAGTTCCCCCGCTGGCTCCAAAGCACGTTTTCGATCAGGCGATTCAATCCCTCATGCCCGGTGGTGATGCTGCCGATCTCTTCCAACTCGGAGGAAACGACGCATCCCGTGAAATCCCCGAGATCAAGAGGTTCCGAAAAGCCCTCCAGCAGCACATAGCGAAACCCGTACCAGGTGAAATAGGGTTCTGCCATCTGTTCGCCGCCGTCGCTCCGCCATTCAAAGACCGCCTTTGCGGTGCGGAGATTTGCCTGGGAAAAGCAGCCCTTTTCCAGCTGTTCCCCAAACCGGAGGCGCAGCGTTTTCCCCTTCGGCGCCCGGACGGGGAAGCGCAGCCAGCCCACCATGTTCTGCCCCATGTCCAGCACAGTTTCGCCCTTGGGCGTCCGGATCAGACGCTGGGGCGCTCTCTCCCGGATGACCTTCACCGGGGGGCTCAGCCGATCCCGCAGCGGGCCCACCGGCGGCGTGCACAACCGGACGCTGCCGCAGGAGGACTCTCGTCCCGGGTCCCAGACTTCCCCATCGTAGATGCTGCTTTCCAGGATGGGAGAAGTATGCCAGCGCCAGCTTTCGTCTGTGCCGAGGACGGTCTCCCCCGCCGCGCTTTGCATATGCAGTTCGGCTATGGCACAGTCATAGGGGCAGTACTCATAGCTGTCAGCCGGCGTGTAGCTGAAGCGGCCCCGGGAGATACCCCCGGACAGCCAGATCTCCAGCAGGTTTTCTCCCGCTAGAAGCAGCTCTCCCACGTCGAAGGTCTGGACCTGCACCCAGCGGTCATAGGCGTTCAGGCCCGGCAGCAGCACTTCCCCGGATGCCGCCTTGCCGTTTACAAAGAGGCGGTACAGCCCGAGGCCCGTGATGTAGATGCGCCCGGAATCCGGTTTTTCAGTCAGTTCAAAACGCTTTTCCAGCACGGCGTTACGCACGTCGCCCGGGGTGATCCACTTGCCCTGCCAGGCTTCCCCCATCTTCCCCGTTTCAAACCGGGATTCCGCTTCTCCCCGGTCTCCCCTGTCGCCCCATACCGTGACCTGCCAGCGGTAGCATGTGCGGGGCTTCAGCTCCAGGGGCAGCTCCGTGCCCAGAGGATCCAGCTTGGAGGAGATTCCGGTATCATAGATGCAGGCGCTGCCCTGAAAAACGCGCAGCCGCGCGCTTTCCTGGCGCAGGGACTCCGTATCCGCGGCGATCCAGGAAAAGCAGGGTTCTTGCAGCTCGTAACCCATGGGTTCCGGCAAATGGTTCACAGACAGATGCTCGATCCGCATAGGGGCCTCCGATTCATTCCCATATTTTTTCTATTTTACCATATTACCGGTGCAGGTACAAGCCCGCGCCGTATGCCTGAACAATTCGATATGCCCTATGCCTGAACATTTCGATAAAAACAAAATGAATATTCATCGTTCATTCATGGAATCCGGCTATTGACTTCTTCACGCGCGGATGGTAGTTTATTGTAATGAGTGATAGTATGTCTTATGGAATCGAAAGAGGAATCGGAATGAGCAATCCTTTCAAAACCAGAGAAGGCGGCGCGACAGTGACCGTGTTCGCGCCTTATGACTGCGGCAATCATTGCCCCTTCTGCGTAAACAAAGAGGAATACGCCGATACCAGCGGATTCAGTCTTGAAAAGATTCTGGATAGCATCCGTCAGATCGAGGCCTTCACCCCCAAATGCGACTTTGTCTTCACCGGCGGCGAGCCGCTGGCCAACCTGGAATCCCTTCAGCGGATGCTGGACGCAGTGCCCACCACCCACCGGGTCTTTATCAACACTACCCTCCCCGTCATGAACGAGTATTCCGAGGACGACATCGTGGATTTCCTCAACAGCAACAAGGGAAAGATCACCTGCGTCAACGTCTCCCGCCACCTATACAAGTTCGTGGAAGAAGGCAACGATGAGATCTTCGGCAAGCTGGAAGTCCCCACGCGGGTCAACTGCGTGCTCTTTTACAACCACGCCGCAGAGCGGATGCTTTCCTTTATCCGCCGTTTCGCTCCCTGGAATGTGCCCATCCAGTTCCGGGCCGACTATACCAAGACGACGCCGGAAAACCTTTACGATGAATCGGAGGACGAGATCCTCCGGGACCTGCGGAGCATCTTGAAGCCGACGCTGCTGGAGGGCTGCCGCATCCGCTGCAACTATGAATTCCTGGATGGAGACCACAAGATTTCCTATCACAAGACCCTCCCTTACAGCACCATCACGGAGACGGATGAAAACGGAAACACCTACGACATCCTGTACGATGTGCTCATCAAGCAGAACGGGGATTTCCACTCCGACTGGACCGGGGTAAAGATGGATCTGGAGGATTATAAGAAGGTCATTTTCGAGCCCTACGATCTTCATCGGATATTTTGACGGAAAGCTCCCGGGCTGCGTGTCCGGGAGCTAATATATTTTTGGGAGGAACAGTTATGAAGCATTACGGCGATCGGGTGGAAGACCTGGTCATCACCTATATCGGCGGCGGTTCCCGAGGCTGGGCCTGGACGCTCATGAGCGATCTTGCCAAAGCAAAGGACCTGAGCGGCACTGTCCGGCTCTATGACATCGACGCCCAGGCGGCCCACATCAACGAAGTCATCGGCAATTCCATCCCCCACAATTTCCGCTATCGCGCCTATGCCGATCTGGCCGAATCCCTGAAGGGCGCCGATTTCGTGGTGATCTCCATTCTTCCCGGCACCTTTGAGGAGATGGCTTCCGACGTGCACTGCCCGGAGAAATACGGCATCTGGCAGTCTGTCGGGGACACCACGGGCCCGGGCGGCATCATCCGGGCGCTGCGGACGCTCCCCATGTTTGAAGTTTTCGGCAAGGCCATTCGGGAAAACTGCCCCGACGCCTGGGTCATCAACTATACGAACCCCATGACGCTCTGTGTCCGCACCTTGTATAAAGTTTTTCCTGGCATCAAGGCCTTTGGCTGCTGCCACGAGGTCTTCGGTTCTCAGGCCCTGCTGGGAAAAATCTACGGCGAGGCTTTCGACACGGAGGCCGCCCCGAGGCAGGAAGTAAAGGTGAATGTGCTGGGCCTCAATCATTTCACCTGGATCATTTCTGCCAGCTGCCACGGCCGGGACCTTTTCCCCGCCTACCGGGAATACAGCAAAAAGCTGCTGAGCAAGCCCGCAGAACCGATCCTCCGGGACGAACACTTCAGTTATTTCGCCTCCCAGGACCGGGTCAAATCCGATACCTTCCTGCGCTACGGCTGCATGGGCGCCGCCGGGGACCGGCACCTGGCAGAATTCAGCCGGGGCGCCTGGTATCTGAAGGATCCGGAGACGGCGGAGTCCTGGGGCTTCACCCTGACTCCCGTGAGCTATCGCGTGGAGGACAGGAAAAAGCGACTGGAACTCAGCGAGGAATACTTTTCCGGCAAGCGTCCCTTTGAATTCAAGGAGACCGGCGAAGAGGGCGTGGACCAGATGCGCGCTCTGCTGGGGCTGGGAGATATGGTCACCAATGTGAATCTTCCCAACGCAGGCCAGATCCCCAACCTCCCCAGGGACGCCGTTGTGGAGACCAACGCCTCCTTTACCGGCGGGAAGCTCCAGCCTGTTGTGGCCGGGAATATTCCCGCTTCCATCTTCCCCCAGATCGCCAATGTATGCGCGATCCAGGAATGTATCGCGGACGCCAGCCTGCGTCGTGACCTGGACGCTGCTTTCTGCGGATTCGTCTGCGATCCTCTGGTCACCATTTCCGTTCACGACGCCAGGAAGCTCTTTGACGAGATGGTGGACAACACGGGCAAGTATCTGACGGAATACCGGCGCTGAAAAAGAATTCCCCGGCGGAAGATTTGTTCCGCCGGGGATACTCATGACAAAAAGGACGCGGGCCTGACCCGCGTCCTTTTAATTTGCAATTAAATCAATCGTCGTACTCGTATTTCTTGGCATAGGCGGCACGGATCTTGTAGCCGATGAACCAGCACACCACCGAAACCACCAGAACGATCGCTGCGAAAACCACATTGTTGACGATCTGCTGATTATGGGTCTTGCAGAAGGTGAGGCCAAAGAGAGCCATCGCAGGAGAATAGATGCTGTAACCGTAGCCGATCCAGAAATTGAAATTGGCAGCGAGGCCGATCAGGGGAACCACATTCATGATGGCGACAGCGATCAGGCCGCCGGGATTCCGGTTGTAGCCCATCAGCATGCAGAAGCCCCAGATGCCCAGGATCAGCAGGACGGACCAGGTGATAAAGTTCCACCCAACATTGCTGCCCACCTGCGCCAGATTGTTGACCTTGCTCATGGACATGCCCATGCACTTATCGAGGGAGGAGCCAAGGACGACAAAGCGGTAAGAAGAAAGCACACCCATCTCAAAGAGGCAGAATACGTAAATCAGGATCGTGTAAATCAGAGACTTCGGTTTGCTTTCGGTAAACTTCATTTGAAAACACACCCCTTTAAATTGATGCCGGATTTGCTTATATGGGCATTATAGCATAGGAGTTTACAAATGACAAGAGGAATTCATAAGTTTTTCATAGAATCAAAGGCTCAACTTATGCGCTTTGCATAATTGCGCCGCCTTGCGAACGCCAATATATCATGTTAGAATAGAGAAAGCAAACGGGAAGGAGATATTGGAATGGCGACGATGGACGAATTGAGGCAGGAATGCCGCAGCTGCATGAAATGCAGCCTTGGCAAGACCCGGACCAACCTGGTCTTCGGCGTTGGCAACGAGCAGGCGAAACTGATGTTCGTGGGGGAAGGACCCGGCGAACAGGAGGACCTGCAGGGCGTCCCCTTCGTGGGCAGGGCCGGAAAGCTGCTGGACGACATGCTGGCCATGTTCGACCTCAGCAGAGAGGACGTCTATATCGCAAACATCGTCAAATGCCGTCCTCCCAAAAACCGCGATCCGCTGCCCGACGAGCAGGACGCCTGCTACCCCTGGCTGGAACGGCAGATCGGGATCATCCGGCCTTCCCTTCTGGTCTGCCTCGGCAGGATCGCGGCCATGCGCCTGATCGACCCCCGCTACCGCATCACCCAGCAGCACGGGCAATGGGTCAGCAAGGATGGCATGGAAATGACCGCCATCTACCACCCCGCCGCGCTCCTGCGGGACCCCCGGCGGCGGCCGGAGGCCTTCGACGATATGAAAGAGATCGCCGCCAAGCTGAAAGCGCTGAATTGAATCGAATCCCCGGAGCGAGCTCCGGGGATTATTCTATCCGTTTTTCCTGATCCCGGCCTTGAACCGGTCCGCCGCGGCAATCAGCTCCGAAGCACTGTCCAGGGTGGTCTCCGTCACGGTCTCGCCCCCGATCAGGCGGGCAAGCTCCCGTTTGCGGCCCTCTCCATCCAGGCGAGTGACGTGGGTGAAGGTGCCCTCCGATGACTGCTCCTTGACGATGGAGAACTGGATATCCGCCATGGCGGCCAGCTGGGGCAGATGGGTCACGCAGAGGACCTGCCTGTCTCTGGCAAGGCCGGCCAGCTTTTCTCCCACCCGCTGAGCAGCGATGCCGCTTACGCCGGTGTCGATCTCGTCGAAGATCAGCACCTCCGGGTCCGCGGAAGCGCGCAGCACATTCTTCATCGCCAGCATGATGCGGCTCAGCTCGCCGCCGGAGGCGATGTGGCTGAGTCGTCCCGGGGCCTGGCCCGCATTGGCCGACAGCAGGAACCGGACGTCCTCCAGGCCCGAAGCGTCGAAGCCCTCTCCCGGCTTCGGCATAAAGGACACCCGGAAGCGGGCTCCCGGCATGCTCAGGTCCTTCAGCTCCGCCTCCACCGCCGTTTCCAGGCTCTGCGCCGCTTTCCGGCGGGCTTCCGACAGTTCCCCTCCCGCAGCCAGCAGCTTGGCCTTTTTCTTTTTCAGGTCGGCTTCCAGCTTTTCCAGATGCTCGTCCAGATACTGCACGTCCTCCAGCTCGTTCTTCGCTTTTTCCAGACGGTCCCTGGCAGCCGCCGCGCTCCCGTATTTTCGGGAAAGGCGCTGCAGGATGCTAAGTCTTTCTTCCAGACGGTCCAGTTCGCCCGGGGAATAATCCAGCTCCCGCCGGGCGTCCTCCAGCCGGTCCGCCAGGTCCTCCGCCCGATAGCGCAGATCCTCCGCGTCGGCAGCCAGAGCTGCATAGCTCTCGTCCACCCGCAGGATCGAATTCAGTGCATGGGAAGCCGTCACCAGCTGGTCCACCGCGCCTTCGCTCCGTTCGCCTCCGTGGAAGCTCTCGTAGGCCAGGGTCAGCTGATCCGTGAGCTTTTCCGCATAGCGCAGCTTCCGGACCCGCTGTTCCAGAGCTTCTTCCTCCCCGTCCTTCGGCGCGGCGGCGGTCAGCTCCCGGATCTCCTTTTTCAGCTTTGCCTCCAGGAATTCCTTCTCATCCTCGCTCTTGCGCAGGGATTCCAGCTGTCCGCTTTCTTCCGCATAATCCCGGTACAGGCTGCCGTATTTTTCCTTCAGCTCTCCCAGGCCGCCGAAAGCATCCAACCAGGCCCGATGGCTGTTTTCCGAAAGGAGCCGTCTGCCGTCGTTCTGCCCGTGAACGTCCACCAAAAGCTCCCCCAGATCCCGAAGCTGGGCGGAAGTGACGGGGGTCCCGTTCATGCGGCAGGAGCTCTTCCCCTCCGCCGTGATCCGGCGGGAGACCAGGATATTCTCCCCCGGGGCGAAGTCGATCTCGTTATCCCGCAGCCACGCTATCGCCGTTTCCGTCGGCGTCAGCTCCGCCGTGATGCGCGCCGCCTCAGCGCCGGTACGCACCAGCTCCCGGGACACACGATCCCCCAGGATGGCGCCGATGGCGTCGATGATGATGGATTTGCCGGTGCCCGTCTCGCCGGTGAGCACGTTAAGACCCGGGCCGAAAGGAATATCGGCCCGCTCGATCACGGCTGCGTTTTCAATGTGGAGTAATTCCAGCAAAGGGAGACACCTCTTTTATGAACTTTCGCGGCTTCAGCGGATCAGCTCCCGGATCTCCTCGCAGAAGCGCTCGGCGGCGGCATTGTCCGTCATGGCCAGGAAAATGGTATCGTCGCCGGCCAGACTGCCCACCATGCCCGGTACATCCATGGAGTCGATGGCGGCGCAGGCGGCGTTAGCGAGGCCGGACAGGGTCTTCACAACCACCAGATTCTGAGCGGTGGCGCAGGAAGCCACCGACTCCCGGAAGATCGTGCGCAGCCGGGCGGAATGATCCGGCGTTTCGGCGGGCTCCTCCGGGCAGACATAGCGGTAGCTGCCGTCGTCGTTCAGCTTTTTCACCAGCCGCAGCTCCCGCATATCCCGGGAAACGGTGGCCTGCGTGCTCTTGACCCCGGCTTCCCGAAGGGCGGCGATCAGCTGGTTCTGGGTCTCGATGGGTCTTTCCCCGATGATCTTGAGTATTTGAAGCTGTCTTTCATTCTTCATATGTCAGTCTCCCGTCAGTTCAGCTTGTTCCGAACGATATCATAAAAGCTCAGGCTGCGCAGCTTGATGAGCTTCGTTACGTAAGAGGATTTGCGCACATAGACGAGGTCTCCGGTTTTCAGGGTGAAGCAGTCTTCCCCGTCCACCAGCAGCAGCGCTTCGTCGCAGTCGCCCCGCACCAGCTTGACGCTGGTGTGCCGGTCCCCCGCCAGCACATAAGGTTTCGCCGTCAGGGAATGGGCGCACATGGGCGTCAGCAGCAGGTTTTCCGCCGTCGGCTCCACGATGGGGCCTCCGGCCGCCATGGAATAGGCCGTTGAGCCGGTGGGGGTGGCGATGATGATGCCGTCGCCGGAATAGTCGGATATTTTCCGATTGTCCCCATAAGCGGTCAGGTGGATGGAGTGGGCCGGGCTCTGCCGGGCGACCACCGCCTCGTTGAGGCCGAAGCCGCTGCGGATGCACTGGCCGTCCCGGAAAACCTCATAGTCCAGCATCATGCGGTTTTCCACGGTATACCGGCCTTCCAGCACATCGGAAAGACGCTCGACGTCCTCCTTTTCCAGCTCCGTGATGAACCCCATGTGGCCCAGGTTGATGCCCAGCATGGGCACTCCGTTCTGCGCGGCCAGCTTGGAATTGTGGAGCATGGTGCCGTCGCCGCCCAGGCAGAGGAGCAGATCCGCGCCGCGGATATAGGTGCCGGGGTTGGGACACAGGGCGTCGTCGGGCATGTCCACGGGCAGGGCTTCCGCCGGAGTCAGCGGGAAAAAGGCTTTTGCCTCCGCGCCCCGCTTCCGCAGATAATCCAGGACCTCCATGGTAAAGGTCAGGTCCCGGTCCTTGTCATAATTCGTACAAACCAGTATTCGCTTCATTTCAGTGCCTTGTACGCCTCCTCCACGATCCTTCGGGGCTCAAGCCGCGCCTCTGCAGGCTGCCTCCGAAGATGGCAAAGATACTCGATGTTCCCTTCCGGCCCGCAGATGGGCGACCAGCTCAAGCCCACAGGCCACAAGCCCACGGTGGGGAAAAACAGCAGCAGTTCTTCCAGGACCCGGCAGTGGACGGCGCTATCCCGCACAACGCCCTTCTTGCCCACATGGGCCTTTCCCGCCTCGAACTGGGGCTTTATCAGGCACAGGACTTCGCCATCGGGCTTAAGGACCCGGGAAACCGGGGGCAGGATCAGCCGCAGCGAGATGAAGGACACGTCGATCACCGCCAGGTCCGGCGCTTCCGGCAGGTCGCCGGGCTGAAGCTCCCGGACATTGAATTTCTCCATGCTGACGACCCTTGTGTCGCTGCGCAGTTTGTCCGCCAGTTGCCCGCTGCCCACATCCAGGGCATAGACCCGCGCCGCGCCCTTTTGCAGGAGGCAGTCGGTAAAGCCGCCGGTAGAGGCTCCGCAGTCCACGCATGTTTTTCCCGCCGGATCGACCCGGAATACCTCCAGCGCCTTTTCCAGCTTCAGGCCGCCCCGGCTCACATAGGGGAGGATCTCCCCTTCCAGACGGATCTGCGCATCCTCCGCCACATCCCCGGCAGGCCGCGTTTCCGCCTTTCCATCCACCAGGACATGCCCGGCGCGTATCTCCTCCTTGGCCCGCTCCCGCCCGGAACAAAGGCCGCGGCGGACCAGTAACAGATCCAGCCGCATCAGCTTATCAATTGTCTGGCAGCCAGGGCGATGGCTTCCGCGTCGATGCCGCAGCGGCGCCTCTGCTGGGCCACGGTCCCCTGCCGGACGATGCCGTCCCCCAGGTTGAGCGCCCGGTAAGGACGGGAAACCACATAGGGCGCAAGGGCTTCCCCGATGCTGCCGGGCCCGGCACATTCTTCCGCCACCAGCACGCCGCCGGTGTCCTCCTTCAGGCTTTCCAGAAATTCCGGGGCCAGCGGCGCGATGCGTCCCAGCTTCACGACTTTTGCCAGTATGCCTTCCTTTTCCAGGGTATCAACCGCTGTAAGGACCTCATTGATGAGCGTACCGTAAGCGATGATCGTCAGGTCCCGGCCCTCCCGAAGCGTCCGGACGGGATCGTGCCCGCCTTCCCGATAAGTCCCCTCCGTTCCCCTGGGGTAGCGAACGGCAGAGGGGCCGTCATATCGGAGAGCCTCTCCCAGCATTTCCCGCAGTTCCCCGTAGGAAGCGGGACACCAGATCTCCATGCCCGGCACCTGGCGCAGGAAGCCCACGTCGAAAACGCCGTTGTGGGTCTCCCCGTCCGCGCCCACCAGGCCGCATCGGTCAACGGCAAACAGCACCGGCAGATGCAGCAGGGCGACGTCATGCTGCAGCATATCGTAAGAACGCTGGAGGAAGGTGGAATAAACGGCAAATACAGGCTTCAGCCCCTGCTTTGCCATACCGGCGGCCATGGCTGCCGCGTGCCCCTCCGCGATCCCTTCGTCAAAGAACCGATCCGGCAGCTTTTTATGGAAGCCCTGTAAACCCGTTCCCTCTTCCATGGCCGCGGTGATCACGCAGATGCGCTTGTCCTTTACCGCCAGGTTGGTGATCTCCTCCCCGAAGACGGAGGAGAAGCACTGCCTGGTTTCCCGCTTTGCCCCCTTCTGGGGGTCAAAGGGCCCCACGGAATGATAGAGCGAGGGGTTCTGCTCCGCATCGGGATACCCCTTCCCCTTTACCGTGACCACATGCAGCAGCACCGGCTCCCGGTAGCTGCGGGCCACATTCAGCATATAGCTCAGCTGGCGGACATTGTGCCCGTCCACGGGCCCCATATAGCGGAAGCCCATTTCCTCGAAGGCCGTGCAGGAGAAGATGGCGGCCTTCAGTTTGTTTTTCCAGCGCTGGGTCACTTCAAAGACCTTGCTGCCCGCTTTTGTTTTCAGCAGGACCTTGCGGTAAGCGCGCTTCAATTTGTAGTAGGCGGGTCTCACCCGCTGGCGGGTGAGATATTTGGCCATACCGCCCACGGTATGGTTGATGGCTATGCCGTTGTCGTTGAGGACGATCACCAGAGGTTCCCGGCTCTGTCCCGCATTGTTCAGCCCTTCAAAAGCAAGGCCCCCGGTGAGGGCTCCGTCGCCCATGACGGCGACCACGTCATAATCGCCGCCGGTGAGGGTCCTGGCCCGGGCCATACCCAAGGCTACAGACACGGAATTGGAAGCATGACCGGCAATAAAGGCGTCTGCCGGGGATTCCTCCGGCTTCGGGAAGCCGGAAAGCCCATTCTCCTGGCGCAGGGTCGGAAACTCCGCCAGGCGGCCCGTCAGCATTTTGTGTACATAGCTCTGGTGCCCCACGTCGAAAACGATCCGGTCCTTCATGGGGTCATAGACGTTATGCAGCGCTACCGTCAGCTCCACGATCCCCAGATTGGACGCCAGGTGCCCGCCGGTGAGGGAAACATTCCGGATCAGTTCCTGACGCAGCTCCCCGCACAGCTCTTCCAGCTGGGGGAAGCTGCATTGACGGATATCCGCTGTGCCGCCTATATGTTCAAGCAAACTCACTGGATTATCCTCTGCATGTTTATATATTCTTCGGTATCATAACACGCTTTTCCCGGCTCCGCAATGATTTCACCGGGAAATATTCATTATTTCCGTGGATTTTTTGAATATTTCCCCTTCCAATACACGGGACAGGGACTCTGCCAGGCGCATAAAACCATCCCGATCCGACTCTTCCAGGCGCAGTTCAACCCCCGCATCCAGCAGGAGGGATAGCAGTTCCCTGCTGTCCATGCGCTGTGCAGCACTATGCAGCAATCGAAGGACACCGGCTGCCTTGCTTCGTTCCGAGGCGCTGTGTTTCCCCGCCCAGGCAAGCGCTGACCGCCGGGCTTCCCCGCTCCCGCCGGGATGGGCAGCCTGCCAGCACAGCAGCTTCCCCGCAAGGGCCGCCAGACGCAGGGAATCCCCGGCGGAGCAGGGCTGCATATGCAGCGTGTATTCCAGGATCTCCGTGATCTCTTCCGAATTTGTATTCGCTGTCGCTGCCGTTACACTGGTCTCCGCCGCAGCTGCCCCGGCTTCCGGCAGGATCTCCGTCCGGGCCAGAACCGCGGGCGAGTGACTTTCGCAGCCCGTCAGGAGCAGCGGGAGCAGCAGGCAAAGTATCGCTTTCTTTTTCATGGCGGTCCCTCCCTATCGGAAGATTGCCGCCTTTGGTGATTATTATACAAATGCACAGAAAAAAGCGCTCTGCTGGGCAGAGCGCTTTTCGAAGCCGGTATTGCAGAAACCTCAATCGTCCAGGTTGTCGCAGTTGTGGAACACGTTCTCCACGTCCTCGTTGTCGTCGAACATATCCAGCATCTTGGTCATGTTCTTGATGTCGTCGGGATCGGTGAGGGAAACGTAATTCTGCGGCACCATCTCCACCTGGGCGGAAAGGAACTTATACTTCTTTTCCTCCAGGGCGCCGCTCACAGCGGGGAAGCTGTCGGGGTCCGTGTAGACGATGAAGGCCTGACCCTCCGTTTTCAGGTCGTCGCCCCCGGCGTCCAGCACGTCCATCATCACGGTGTCCTCATCCAGGTCCTCGTCCTCGTTGTCGATGACGATGACGCCCTTGCGGTCAAAGGACCAGCTGACGCAGCCTTCCGCGCCCATATTCCCGCCGTATTTATCGAAGAAATGGCGGACCTCGGAGGCGGTGCGCTTGCGGTTGTCGGTCATAGCCTCCACGATGATGGCCACGCCGTTGGGTCCATAGCCCTCATAGGTGACGCGCTCGTAATTCTCCGTGTTGCCCGCGCCCAGCGCTTTCTCTATGGTGCGCTTGATATTGTCGTTGGGCATATTGGCTGCCTTGGCCTTGGCCACCACCGCCGCCAGGCGGGAGTTGTTGGCCGGGTCGCCGCTGCCGCCTTCCTTGACGGCCACGATCATTTCACGGGCGATCTTGGTGAATGCCTGCGCGCGCTTGGCGTCCGCCGCGCCCTTGGTTTTTTGTATGTTGTGCCACTTGGAATGTCCGGACATTGGAATTTCCTCCCTGTATCACGTTACAAGTTATCATACAACAGGGAGAAGCAGTTTTCAAGGTTTTTTTGTTCCTTTCCGTTTCATCTTGCCAAAAGCAGCAGAGAGCCGGGAGCCGGTTCCTCCCCTTCTGCCAATTGGTTGTAGCTTCTGATGGAGGCGCAGGCGATCCCCTTCTTTTTCCCGAGGGACCAGACGCTGTCCCCCTCGCAGGTCCGCAGGAGGATCACATTCGGTCCTTTTTCCTTCTCCCCCGCTTCCGCGACCTCCGCCCCGGAAAGGAAATGCAGCCGGCTTCGGCGGCAGCGCGTCTGGCGGAAGCTCAGCGGGCATCGCAGCTCCACGCCTCCGGGCACGATGGCCGCAGAGACATCGCCCACGAACACCTCCGGCATGCTGCCGCTGCCCGGACAAAGGCACTCCCCCCTGGCGGCAAGGGCTTCCAGGCTGCCGTCCTCCGTCAGGCAGAGGGCTTTTGCGCTCACAGAAATCCGAAGGTTCTCCTTCTCCGCCCTGGGCCGTCCGCAGCATATGGAAAGGCTGACGATGCTCCGGGCCCGCTCCATGGAATCCAGGCGAAGGCTCACCGACTCCGTTCGAAGCTCGGTCTCCGTCTCCCCATCCAGCTCTGCCGTCTCGAAGACGGGGGAAAATGCGCAATCGGTCCCGTAAGCGTCCGCGATCCAGCTCAGTTCCCTTTCGCTCCGGATCGCCGCCTGCACCACGCCGCCCACGGTGAAGCTGAACGCGCCGTCCTCCGTCAGTTCGCCGCTGCATCCGGTGAGAGCGGTGACCAGCTCCCAGCTCAGTTCTCCTCCCGCCTCCGGCAGTTCCAGGAAGGCGGACCAGGGCAGGCGGAAATCTACCGAAGCGAGCTCATCGGAACCCGTCCGATACAGGGCGGTCACCTCCGCTATGCCGCGGGCCACCAGCTTGTGCCCCACCTGCTCCGCCTCCTCCGGCTGCAGCGCAGCTCTGGAATACAGCAGGGCCGCGGCCTGGGGCTTCCCGGCGGGTAAAGTCAGCTTGTCTTCGACGGTGAAGGTCTTTTCCTCCACCGCGCATACGGGTCTGAAGATCCCCTGCTGGGTTTTGATCTCCACGCTGCACCCTTCCGCCGTTGCTTCCTCCGCCCATCGCAGGGTCACGGGGGACCAGACCGACAGGGTGATGCACACCTCCGCGCGAAGCAGCAGCTTGCGGGAATTGAGGATGCGCGCTTCTCCGCCGGTGAGGCGCACGGAAGCGGCGATCTTCGAAGCATCGTCGGGCACATTGAAGCTGATCTCCGTCTCGAAGGGGATGTCCACCGGCAGTCTGGCTATGCTCCCGTCCTCCGCCCGGTACAGCACATTGAGCTCGCTGAGGCCGGAGACGGAAACGCCGGAGCGATGTATGTCCTTGCCCCGGATCAGGCTTTGTCCGTCGGTCAGGAGGAGCTCCGCCACGTCCGGCAGGGCATCCGGTACGATCGTCTCCAGGGTATCCTCCTGGGAGACGGCTGTGTTCAGGGTCCGTTCATAATGCTGAAGGCTGGCGCCTTTGAATCTGATATCCACAGTTCCACCGCTCCTTACTCTGATTGTCGGTAGAACATATGCTTCTTTTCCGGCGCATATGCCTCAGCGGCGGTAAAGGGAAATCCCGCAGGCGATCAGCAGGAGGCCGATGCAGAAGGGCCACAGCTCCGAGGGCAGGACCAGCGCCGCCAGCAGGATCACCCCCAGCAGGATCAGGAGCCTGCCTACCTTACGATACTGAAAACGCATAAAACGATCCTCCGCATGATGGATGGCCCATTCTATGCGGAGGATGATTGTTCTGTGCCGACGGTTTTCAGACTTTTTTCATGAATTTCCCGGCGGAGGACAGCATGAGCTTCTTCGTGCCCTCTTTCTCGAAAGCGATCTCCAGGATGCTGTCCGGGCCCATGGGCCGGACAGCCAGCACCGTTCCCCTTCCGAAGGCGCTGTGCTCCACCGTGTCCCCTGCGCTGAGCTTCAGCTGCGGCGCGCTTGGGGGCTGCACTTTCGGCGCGGGCTTCTTCGGGGTCGGGGTGGCCGGCCGGCTGTAACCGTAGCTGCTGCCGGAACGATAACCGCCGGAAGCGCGGGGCGTTTCCGCCGGGCGGTAGCCGCTATTCAGGGATACGCCGCTCCAGCCGCTACCGTCCCTTCGCTCCTTGGGCAGCCGCTCCATCAGCTCCTCCGGTATGGACGCGATGAAGCGGGAGGGCAGATTGTTCTGGGTACGCCCGAACACCATGCGCTGCCGGGCATTGGTGATATAGAGCTTTTTCCGGGCCCGGGTGATGGCGACGTAGCAGAGCCGCCGTTCCTCCTCCATCTCGGCGTCGTCCCCGATGGACCTTAATCCCGGGAAAAGGCCGTCTTCCGCCCCGGCGATGTAGACCGTGGGAAATTCCAGGCCCTTTGCGCTGTGCATGGTCATGAGAGATACCCGGTTGTCCGCGTCGTCCATCTCGTCGGTGTCGCTGTAAAGGGCCATTTCATCCAGGAAATCCTGGAGGGCGCCGTTCCCGCCCCGTTCCTTCATGAAATTGACGATGTTGGACTTCAGTTCCAGCACGTTTTCCAGTCTCGTCACATTCTCCTGGATGTCCTTGGATTCCAGCATGGCCACATAGCCGCTGCGCTGCAGCAGGAAATCATAGAGCTCGTCCAGCGGCCCCTCCGCCAGCTCCCGCGTCTCCCGGATGATGGCGATGAAGCCCCGGATGCTTCCGGCGCTGCGCTTCAGTTCCCCATAGTCCTCCGCATGCTCCAGCACCTCATAGAGGCTGCGGCCCTCGCTCTGGGCGATGGCGGCGGCCCGCTCCAGGGTGGTATCCCCGATGCCTCTGGGAGGCTGGTTGACGATGCGCCGGAGGCGGAGGGTATCGCCGGGATTGGCGACCACGCAGAGATAGGCCAGCATATCCTTCACTTCCGCCCGGTCATAGAAGCGGGTGCCGCCGTAGATGCGGTAAGGGATGCCGTTGCGCTTGAGGGCATATTCCAGCCGGTTGGACAGGGCGTTCACCCGGTAAAGCACCGCATGATCCCGGTAGTTGCCCCCGGCGGAGATGTCCGTCAGGATGCGCCCGGCGATATACTGTGCTTCGTCGTTCTCGCTGGCGGCGGTAAAGAGGGTGATGATCTCCCCCCGCTCGTTATCCGTCCAGAGGGTCTTCCCCTTGCGGCCCTTATTTTCCCGGATGACGGCGTTGGCCGCGTCCAGGATCGTGCCGGTGGAACGGTAATTCTGTTCCAGCTTGATGACCCGCGCGCCGGGATAGTCCTTTTCAAAATCCAGGATATTCTGGATGGTCGCGCCGCGGAATTTGTAGATGCCCTGGTCGTCGTCCCCCACTACGCAGAGATTCTGCTTCTCCCCCGCCAGGAGCCGCACCAGCCGGTACTGCAAAACATTGGTGTCCTGGTATTCGTCCACCAGCACATAGCGGAAGCGCTTCTGGTAATACTCCCGCACTTCGCTGCTGTTTTCCAGCAGCACCACGGTGTAAAGCAGCAGATCGTCGAAATCCATGGCGTCCGCCTGGAGCATCCGCTTGCGGTACTCCATGTAGACTTCCCCCACCGTTTTCTTCCACAGGTCCGCCCCTGCTTCCGCCAGGTATTTTTCCGGCAGCTTCGCCTCGTTCTTGGCGGCGCTGATGGCGCTGAGCAGGCTTCTGGGGGGATACTTCTTTTCGTCCAGGTCCAGGTCCTTCAGGATGCGCTTCACCAGGCTCTGGCTGTCCGCCGTGTCATAGATGGTGAAATCCCGCCCGAACAGGCCCAGCACCTGCACATGCCGCCGCAGGATGCGCACGCAGGCGGAATGGAAGGTGGAAGCCCACACGTCCGCCGCGTCCGGCCCCAGCATCCGTTCCAGCCGGGACACCAGCTCGTCAGCCGCCTTGTTGGTGAAGGTGATGGCAATGATCTGCCACGGTGCCGGCACGTCCAGGGCGCAGAGCCCCTCCGCGCGCTCCTTGTCCTCGGGGGAGCGCAGGCGGGCATAGCGCTCCAGAAACCCGACGTCCTCCTCCGTCACATCGAAGGGCACTTCCTCCGAATCGGCGGCGCGGCCGAATTTCAGCAGGGACGCGATCCGGCGGATCAGCACGGTGGTCTTCCCACTGCCGGCCCCCGCCAGGATCAGCAGCGGCCCCTCCGTGGCCGCCACCGCCTTTTGCTGCTGGGGATTCAGGTCAGGCCAGGCCTCGTTGATGATCTTCCGCCTTGCGGAAACAAAGCGTTCATTCCAATCGCTCATAGCTAGTCCTTTTATGTCAAAAATGGAGTGCCCGAATACAGGCACCCCATTTTATCCCATTTTCCCCGATTTGAAAAGCCTATTGCAGTCTTTTCCGCAGGTCCTGCAGCGCCCGCCGCTCCAGCCGGGACACCTGCACCTGGCTGACGCCCAGTATTTTCGCGGCTGCGGACTGGGTAAGGCCCCGGTAATACCGCAGGGCGATCACCGCCCGCTCCTTCTCCGAAAGGCGCCTAACCGCCTCCCGCAGCGCCAGGCAGTCCAGCTTCTTCTCCTCCGCCTCCGGGTCGAAGATCACGTCCTGCAGGGCAAGGCCTTCTTCTCCGAAGCTCTGCTGCAGGGAGGCCACTTCCTCCGTAGCCATTTCCGTGTCCGCGATCTCCTCCGGCAGCAGCCCCGTTTCCGCGCTGAGCTCGCTGATGCGCGGCTCCCTGCCCAGGCGATGGGCAAGAGCTTCCCTGGCACTGCGGATGAGGAGGCTGCGTTCCTTGACGCTGCGGCTCAGCTTCACCGGCCCGTCGTCCCGCAGGAAGCGGCGTATCTCCCCGCTGATCTTGGGCACGGCATAGGTGGAGAAACGGGTGCCGTAGCCTTCGTCGAAGGTCTGCAAAGCCTTCAGGAAGCCCACGCAGCCCAGCTGATAGAGGTCGTCCCCCTCGACGCCCCGCCCGTAATAACGGCGGACCACGCTCCAGATGAGGCCGGAATTGGCTTCCAGCAGGGTTTCCGCCGCCTGCTTGTCCCCTTCCCGGGCTGCGGACAGCAGCTCGTGGGCATAGGCGGACTTCACGGCTTTCCCCGGGTGGAGAACTTCTTTCGCATCACCACGCTGGTTCCCCGCCCGGGAACGCTTCGGACATGCAGCTTGTCCATGAAGCAGGCCATGATGGAGAAGCCCATGCCGCTGCGCTCCTCGCCGCCCGTGGTATACAAAGGCTCCATAGCCTTCTCCACGTCGGGTATGCCGCAGCCCCAATCCTTCACTGTCACCTCCAGCACATTCCCCTCCAGCAGCCGGAGCTTCATCAGCACCCGCCCGATCTCGGCGGGGTAGGCGTGGACGACGGCGTTCGTCACCGCTTCGCTGACAGCGGTCTTCAGGTCCCCCAGCTCCTCCAGGGTCGGGTCCAGCTGGGCGGCGAAGCAGGCGGCGCAGCTGCGGGCAAAAGCCTCGTTTGCCGAATGGCTCTGAAATTCCACCTTGACGGTATTCAATGCCGACATATGTATCGCTCCTTATTCCGATTCTATGGGGATGCGCTTGTCCGTCCCCGCGGCACGCAGCACCCGCAGCGGCTGTTCCCCCACGCCGGAGATGCGCAGGCTGCCGTCCAGCTCCCGCATCTTCTTCTCCGCCCGCAGGATGAGGGCGATGCCGGAGGAATCCATGAAGCTGAGGTCCCGAAGGTCCAGCACGCAGCTTCCGGGCAGGAATGCATCGATCCGCTCCGAAAGGGCCTCCATGGCCTCCCGGGAAACATGGTGGTCCAGCTCCCCGTGAAATCGAAGGGTCAGCACCCCTTCCCGGCAGGAACCCGTGATCTTCATACTATGCCTCCGGCTGACAAAAAAATGGACTTGCGGCCTTATGAACCGCAAGTCCATTGTAAGGTAATGAAAGGATAAAACCTGTCGAATCAACGGAGTGCGCGAAGTTTTGCCTCGCTTTCCCGCAGGTTTTCCACCAGAGCGTCCAGCTTGCGGGCTTTTTCCCGCTCCGCGGCCACGACTTGCTCCGGCGCTTTGGAGAGGAAGGCTTCGTTAGCGAGCTTCGCTTTCATCCCCGCAGCCTGGCCTTCCGCCTTTTTCAGCTCCTTGGCGATGCGCTGGAGCTCCTTCTCCACGTCCACCAGCTCCGCCAGGGGCAGATAGACCCGGGCATCCTCCGTGATGGCCACGGCGCAGCCGCCGGCGTCCAGGACCGGCTCGGTGGTGATATGCACTTCGCTGGCGGAGGCCAGGCGCTTCAGGAAGGCTTCCCCGTCCCGATAGCTGTCGGGATGGGCGGTCTCCACGGTCATGCTGGTCTTTTTGGAGGGGGGCACGTTCTTTTCCGCCCGCAGGGTGCGCACGGCCTTGATGGCCGCCATGACCCGCTCCATCTCCGCTTCCTCCTCGGGGAACTCCAGGGTTTCGTCCGCCGTGGGCCAGGAGGCCACCATGAGGGCTTCGCCCTCGTGGGGCAGGGCCTGCCAGATCTCCTCGGTGATGAAGGGCATATAGGGGTGCAGCAGCTTCAGCACCTCGGTCAGCACCCAGAGGAGCACCCGCTGGGCGCTCTCGCTGCTACCTTCGTCCCCGCTCTGCAGGCGGGACTTGGTCAGCTCGATATACCAGTCGCAGTAGCTGTCCCAGATGAAGTCGTAGATCTTCGCCACGGCCACGCCCAGCTCATATTTCTCCATGTTCTCCGTGGCTTCCCGGATAAGGCGGGTGAGCTTGGTGAGGATCCACTTATCCTCCAGCTTCAGCTCCTTGGGAAGGGCGTTATCCTCCACCGAAAGGTTCATCATCACAAAGCGGGAGGCATTCCACAGCTTGTTTGCGAAGTTGCGCATGGCCTCGCAGCGCTCGGTGAAGAAGCGCATGTCGTTTCCGGGGCTGTTGCCGGTGATCATGTTCATGCGCAGGGCGTCGGCCCCGTACTGCTCCACCATCTCCAGGGGGTCGATGCCGTTGCCCAGGGACTTGGACATCTTGCGCCCCTTGTCGTCCCGCACCAGGCCGTGGATCAGCACGGTATGGAAGGGGGTCTGCCCCGTATGCTCGCAGCCGGAGAAGATCATGCGGCTCACCCAGAAGGTGATGATGTCATAGCCGGTCACCAACACGTCCGTGGGATAGAAGTAATCCAGGTCCTCCGTCTTTTCCGGCCAGCCCAGGGTCTCGAAGGGCCAGAGGGCGCTGGAAAACCAGGTGTCCAGCACGTCGGGGTCCCGTTCAATATTCTTGGAGTGGCAGGCTTCACATTCCGTGGGATCCTCCATGCTGCAGGTCATATGGCCGCAGTCGGCGCAGTACCACACGGGGATCTGGTGGCCCCACCAGAGCTGGCGGGAGATACACCAGTCGTGAAGGCCCTCCATCCAGTTGATATAGTTCTTGCTGAAACGCTCCGGCACGAACTTGGTGCGTCCGCTCTTCACCGCGTCGATAGCGGGCCCCACCAGGGGGCCCATCTTCACGAACCACTGGGCGGAGATGATGGGCTCCACGTCGCTGTGGCAGCGGTAGCAGGTGCCTACGTTGTGGGCGTAGTCCTCGGTCTTCACCAGCCAGCCGCCGGCTTCCAGGTCGGCAATGATCTGCTTCCGGGCCTCGTAGCGATCCAGGCCCTCGTACTTGCCGCCCTCGGCGTTGACGCGGCCGTTGTCGTCCAGCACCCGGATGACCTCCAGGTTGTGCCGCAAGCCGACCTCGAAGTCGTTGGGGTCGTGGGCGGGGGTCATCTTCACGCAGCCGGTGCCGAAGTCCTTTTCCACATACTCGTCGGCCACGATGGGCATTTCCCGGCCTACCAGGGGCAGGATGCAGGTCTTGCCCACGATATCCTTATAGCGCTCGTCCTCCGGATTCACGGCCACGCCGGTGTCGCCCAGCATGGTCTCGGGCCGGGTGGTGGCCACCACCACATAGCCGCTGCCGTCGCTGAGAGGATAGCGGATGTGCCACAGATGGCCGGGCTTGTCCACATATTCCACCTCCGCGTCACTAAGGGCGGTGGTGCAGTGGGGGCACCAGTTGATGATGCGGCTGCCCCGGTAGATGAGGCCTTTCTTGAACAGATTCACGAAGACAGTGCGCACGGCCCTGGAGCAGCCCTCGTCCATGGTGAAGCGGTGCCTGTCCCAGTCGCAGGAGGAGCCCAGAATCCGCTGCTGCATGACGATGCGATCCCCGTATTTCCGCTTCCAGTCCCAGACCTTCTCCAGAAACTTCTCCCGGCCCAGGTCATAGCGGGTCAGGCCTTCCTTGCGCAGCTCCTCCTCCACCTTGATCTGGGTGGCGATGCCTGCATGGTCCACGCCGGGAAGCCAGAGGGCGGCATAGCCCTGCATCCGCTTGAAGCGGATCAGGATGTCCTGCAGCGTGCAGTCCATGGCATGGCCCATGTGCAGCTGGCCGGTGACGTTGGGGGGCGGCATGACGATGGTGAAGGGCTTTTTACCGGGGTCCCTCTGACCCTTGAAATAACCCCCGTCCAGCCACATCTGATAGATGGCGTCCTCCACGCTCTTGGGATCATAAGTCTTCGGCAGTTCTCTCATAGCTTTCTCCTTCCAAACAAACAGAAAAACCCCGTGCAGAATGCACGGGGCGGAAATCTCTTCCGCGGTACCACCCGGATTTCTCACTTCGCCGCACGCAGAATGTTTTACGGCTTCGCCCGGTAACGGGAGCACCCGTCGGCGCCTACTGACCTATCCGGCGTTCAGACCGCAGCTCGGGGGCGACCTTCGGCGTGATCCCGGCAAAGGCTTGCACCCACCGCCTTCTCTCTGAGCCGAAACAAACGCTTACTCTTCCCCTTCATCGCCTTTATTGGCGGGAGTATACCGCAGTTCCGCTCTTTTGTCAAGGGCGGCGGCCTACAAAATCGCGCCGGTTTGCCCGGAATTCTTGACAGGCGCTTTTTGCTATGTTACATTATCCGTACCGATGGAAGGAGAAGGAAGTCATGACTTTGTTTGTCTTTCGACAGCAGCGGCCTTATTTGCTCAAATAGGCTGCATCCTTCCCTGTCCGGAATCCGGTCCTGACTGCGGTATGGCTCTGCGCCATGCCGATTTTCTATCTTTGGGGGAAAGTCTCATGGATACCAGCGAAAGCAGGAATTTTATCGAACAGTTCGTGGCCGAGGACGTTGCGCCCGGCGGCCGCTTCGAGGGCCAGCAGGTCCACACCCGCTTCCCGCCGGAGCCCAACGGTTATCTGCACATCGGCCATGCCAAGGCCCTCTGCATCGACTTCGGGACGGCGGAGAAATTCGGCGGCATCGCCAATCTCCGGATGGACGACACCAACCCTGCCAAGGAAGACACGGAGTATGTGGAGGCCATCCAGGACGACATCCACTGGCTGGGCTTCGACTGGGGGGACCGCTTCTTCTACGGCAGCGACTACTTCCAGCAGACCTATGAGCTGGCCGTCGGACTCATCCGGAAGGGCCTGGCCTATGTCTGCGAGCTGAGCCCCGAGGAATTCAAGCTCAACCGCGGCGACATCGGCGTGCCCGCCGTCTCGCCCTGGCGGGACCGGCCCATCGAGGAATCCCTGGACCTCTTCGAGCGGATGAAGAAGGGGGAATTTGCCGAGGGCAGCATGACCCTGCGGGCGAAGATCGACCTCGCCAGCGGCAACTTCAACCTGCGGGACCCGGTGCTCTACCGCATCCGCTATATCGAGCATCACCGGCAGGGCACCAAATGGTGCATCTTCCCCATGTATGATTTCGCCCACCCCATCCAGGACGCCATCGAGGGCATCACCCACTCCCTCTGCTCCCTGGAATATGAGGAACACCGGCCCCTCTATGACTGGGTGGTGGAAAACGTGGATCTGCCCGGCGTCAAGCCCCGCCAGATCGAATTTGCCCGCCTGGGCATCAACTACACCGTCATGAGCAAGCGGAAGCTGCGCAAGCTGGTGGAGGACAAGGTGGTCTCCGGCTGGGACGATCCCCGCATGCCCACCCTCTGCGGTCTTCGCCGCCGGGGCTATACGGCCAAATCCATCCGCAATTTCTGTGACCGCATCGGCGTGGCCAAGGTGGACTCCACCGTGGACTGGGCTTTCCTGGAAAGCTGCGTCCGGGAAGATCTGAATGAGAGCGCTCCCCGGGTCATGGCGGTCCTGCATCCCGTGCGCCTGACGGTCACGAATTACCCCGAAGGCAAGAGCGAGACGGTGCTGATCGAGAACAACCCCTTGAAACCCGAGGAGGGCGTCCGCTCCGTCAGCTTCTCCCGCCACCTCTGGATCGAAAACACGGATTTCGAGGAAGTGCCGCCGAAGAAATACAACCGTCTCTACCCCGGCAACGAAGTGCGCCTCAAAGGGGCCTATGTGGTCCGCTGCACCGGCTGCGTGAAGAACCGGAAGGGCCACATCACGGAGGTCCTTTGCGAGTATGATCCCGATTCCCGGGGCGGCGATCCTGCCGACGGGCGGAAGATCAAGGGCACCATCCATTGGGTGGACGAGGCCACCGCCATCAATGCCGAGGTCCGGCTTTACGACAGCCTGTTCAGCGACCTGGACCCCGACGGCGCGGGGAAGGATTTCATGGATTACCTGAATCCCAGCAGTCTCATCACCCTGGAGGACTGCAAGCTGGAGGCCTGCCTTGCCGAAGCCCGCGCACCGGAACGCTGCCAGTCCGCCAAGGGCTTCCAGTTCCTCCGCACCGGCTACTTCTGCCCCGATACGGAGTGCAGGCCCGACCACCTGGTCTTCAACCGGGTCGTGGCCCTGAAAGACAGCTACAAGAAATAAAGCAAGTCTCAGCCGGGACCGGCGAACATTTTGCAAGGATATAACGTGAAGGGGGATTCCCGTCCCCCTTCACAAATCCCCCATGCTTATCGAAACTCCGCCAAAAGGGTTTGTCTACAGGCTGAACCGGGACCGGCGAACGCCGGTCCCGGTTCTTATTCGCAAAAGAGGAGCATACTATGTATTCCATTTCCGTTCCTGCTGTGCTACAATAGGTTAAAAGAAAGAAAAGAATGGGAAAGGGATTTCTGTCCGAGATGGAAGAAGAAAAGAAAGCGCAAAAAAGGGTGAAGCCCATCACCCTGGATAAGCTGCCGCCGGGGACGGACGAAACCCTGGAGGCGGAATTCCGCAAGAGCCGCAGGGAGCGGCGGAGCCTGCCGGACACCATCGAAAACCGGGAGCTTTACCGGGACATCATCCAGATTGCCTGGCCCTCCCTCTGCGAGCTGTTCCTCACCAGCCTCGTCAGCATGGTGGACAATATGATGGTGGGGAACTTGGGCGACTGGGCCATCAGCGCCGTGGGCCTGGCGACCCAGCCGAGATTCATCTTCATGAACCTCATCATGGCTCTGAACACCGGCACCACCGCCATGATCTCCCGGGCCCGGGGCCGCCAGGACCGGGAAAAGGCGGACCGCATCCTGCGGCAATGCATGGTCCTGGTCACTTTCATCGGCGTGGTCAGCGCCATTCTGGGCTATGCCCTGTCGGAACCTATGGTGCGCTTCATGGCAAACGAAGGTCTGGAGCCGGACGTGCTTCTGGCAGGCACCCGCTACCTTCAGGTGCAGTTCCTGTTCTTCCCCACCCTGGCCATCGCCAGCACCATCACCGCAGCCCTGAAGGGCACGGGGCAGGCCAAGCCCAGCATGGTCTACAACACCATCGCCAACCTGGTGAATATCTGCTTCAACTGGCTGCTCATCAACGGTCACTGGGGTTTCCCCCGCCTGGAGGTGGTGGGCGCCTCCATCGCCACCGGCATCGGGCAGACCGTGGCCCTGGCCATCGCCCTCTGGTGCGTGTTCTCCGGCCGCTTCTACTGCACCATGCACATGAAGCATCTGCTTTCCTTTGAGAAAGACACCGTTTCCGGCATCGTGAAGGTGGGCGTCCCCAGCGTGGTCGAACAGCTGTTCATGCGTGTCGGTATGATCATCTTCACCCGCACCGTCACCTCCCTGGGCAGCGTCCAGTTCGCCACCCACATGATCTGCATGAACATCCAGTCCATGTCCTTCATGATCGGCCAGGGCTTCGCCGTGTCCTCCACCGCCCTGGTGGGCCAGAGCCTTGGAAAGAAGCGGCCCGACATGGCGGAGCATTACAGCCGCCGCTGCCGCAACTTCGGCCTGGCCGCCGCCTTCGTCATCGGCATCCTCTTCTTCCTCTTCCGCCGCTTCCTGGTGGGCCTCTACAACAAGGACGCGGAGTTGCTCGCCCTGGGCTCTTACATCATGATCTTTGTGGCGATCCTCCAGCCCTTCCAGGCCAACCAGTTCATCCTGGGCGGTTCCCTCCGGGGCGCGGGGGACACCCGCTTCACCGCCATGGTGATGCTCATTACCATCGTGGGCATCCGCACGGCTCTGGCCTATCTGCTGGTGACGCTGCTGCACATGGAGCTCACCGGTGCGTGGATCGCCGTGGCGGCGGACCAGATCGCCCGCAGCCTCATCATCATGTGGCGCTACAACACGGGCAAATGGAAAAAGATAAAGCTATAAAAACATTATGTTAAGAAACAGCAGGAGCTTCCCGATTTGGGAAGCTCCTGCATATTGTTTTCACGGTTCGTAACCCAGCCAGTCCGCCAGCCTTTCCAAAAGGCCCTCGTCCCTGTCCCGAATGGATATGACGCCTATGGGCGGGTCTTCCTGCCCGTTCAGGTTTTCGAGCCAGACAGAGTATTCCTTTTCTATGGCGTGGTATTCCTCCGGCGTCACGTCTTCTCCGTTGACCTTCCAGCTGTTTTCCTGCTCGCTGTCGTCGTACCACAGGTCCAGGTCGATCAGCTGCTCGCAAGCCAGATAACCGCAGCGGTCCGCGCCGAAGCGCAGCCACCGGCTGCTTCTGTCCCGGTTGCTGCCGTTAGCGGAATTGAGCACCCAGAACCCCTGTGCCTCGTCGTAGCGGAAAGCGGCGGCATAGGGGACAGATATTTCGGGGTTAGCCCAGAAGCAGCCTTCCACCGCGTTTTTCGCCAGGGGCAGGCCGAAGCTGCACTCGGCATTGAAGGCCCGGACTTCCCCTTCCTCGAAGGTAAACACAGCAGCGGCGGCGCTTATTCCCGCTCCCGGTAGATAGCAGATCAGCTCCGGGACGGGCCCGCCCCGCAGTGTCGCCAGGGCCAGATGGGTCACCGGGCCGCTTACCGCGCCAAGGTATTCCGTGTTGGGCAGGATCTCATCACGATCAGCTCCCAGTAGGCTTTTTTCCACAGCGTATAGTCCTGGCGCTGCGCCGCGTCCCCTCTGGTGAAAGAGGTGTAAAGCATTCCCGCGTCCAGGGGAGCCTGGCAGATAAAAACCGCCGCTTCGGTCCCCCCGACGCCGAATGAATCGCCGGTGTTCAGGCCGGTGACGTGCTCTTCCGCGTCCAGCCCCATGCCGCCGGCCCAACCCACTTGGCGCACTTCCTCCGGTATATAAGCCACGTCGTATAAATAGACCGGAATGATTGCCCCCTCCTCGTTTTCCATGACATAGGCCGTTTTTTCCAGGCGCGTAAATACGTACCCCGTCAAGGGGCAGGCGCCGGTGGGTGAATAGCTGTCTATAAAGCTCTGCGCCTGGTTTTCCAGGAAAGCGCCGTATTTCTCCCAGGCGTCCCGTTCGATGACCGGCTCCCGGCGGTAACAATCCCGCACCAGCTCATAGAGGTCATGATCCTCCACCCAGACGGCGGCGGGGGTGGTCGTCCTGCCGTCGTAATAGGAAACCTTCACCAGGTCCTCCGCCAGCCCGGCTTCCAGCGTGAAATGGCGAAGCATGGCGGAATAGTCGTAGGGCATGGCGTCATTGTAATAGGCTTCCAGCTGCCAGAAGAGATATTGGGAATCCTCCGGCAGAGGGAAGTTTTTCCGATGCTGCGCCGCCGCGTTCACGGCTTTTGCCAGGGTCTCCTCGTCCGGCGCGGAATAGCCGGAGCTCCGGACATAGATGTCTTCCGCTTTCAGGGCCGCCATGGCGTCCAGTGGTCGCTCCGGGATCTCAGGTTCATCCGTATAGTAGATATTCTCATAAAAGTCGATGCACAGAAGCCGGGAGTAATACTGTCCGATCTCCAGACGCAGCGTCAGGGTCGCGTCCTCGTCCCACCAGGCGGCCTGCACATAGTCCGTCGGCTCGTACCAGCTGCTTACATAATTACCATTCTTGTCGTATTCCGCTTCTTCCCGGTCATAATGGCCGTTCAGCTCCTCCGATCGCGGTGCGCCCAGCTGCTCCGTCATTGCGTCGCGGAGCATGGCGAAAAGTTCCAGGGCATGATCCTCGCCCTCGTTGGGCAGGAAGGCGAGGGTGGCTCGGGATAAACAACCGCCGTCATAGTCGCTGTAATGCAGGGTCAGGTCGAAGAGCTGCCCGGCATAGATGCCCGTGACCGGATAATCGGAGCCTTCCTCCGAATGCAGGGCGATCTGGGGCTTTCGCATCTGTTCCTCCCCGAAGTTGCTGTGGTAGGTATATCCAAAAAGTGCCAGCCGCGTTTCCGCTACGTTCAGGCCGGGGCGGAGAGCGCCGCCGGAGAGGATGGCCGGGTCTCCGGGCAAAAGGAAGTTGTCCTCCGGGCGGCAGCTGCAATCATCATAGGGAACAGCGTCGATCACATCCTGAATGGTCTTTCCCTCCACGCCCAGGAGCGCCAGGCTGCCGTCCGAGAAGCTGAAGAATACGGTATCGCCTGTTGTGTCGGCGCTGACCTCCGGGACCGTCAGGCTTTTGGGCGTCGGGGCGGGTTCCTGTTCTCCGCCCGCCGCGTCCGTTCCCAGGCTGTCCAGCAAACCATAGAGGAAACTGCTGTCGATCACCCATTCCGGGGAGGGATCCCCTTCGGGGATGGGATAGCGGGCCCTGGCCGCGTCGTCCATCGCCAGTTCGATCATTCCGCCGTCGAAGCGCAGGGTAAAGGTCCCGTCGTCCGTGACCAGCTTCACATAGCGATTCATGGGGCCGCCCCGGCCGGGATGGATCTCTTCCGGCCGCAGGGCATTCAATCTCGCCACCAGGTCCCTCCGCTGTTCGTCGGAAAGGGATTGCTCCCGCGCTTCCGGACCGTATTCTCCCCAAGTCGCTTCCGTAAGAAAATCCCTGCGAAGGGAATAAAACCAGAGCCAGGGCGAGCCCTCGATATTCGCACTCGCAAAATCTTTCACCTGCATCGCCGACACGACCCCCCATAGGGTCCTGCGCAGGGACCCGTTCACCGTGAGCAGGTAAGTCGTTCCGTCCTCCAGCTCCACCACGAATCGCTTGTAGGCAATAGACCCGTCCATCAGGCCGCCGCTGTCCAGATATTTCCCGCCGGTGATGGCCTCGCCCTCGATTTGGTAGTTTTTCATGGCATAGTCCAGCACCGCGTCGTCGTCCTCCAGCCAGCCGGAAGAAGGATTCGCGGTGCAGGCGGCGATGGCGGCGAGGCAGAGCGCCACCGCGATCACGGTGACCCACAGCTTCGGCTTGTGCCAGCGCAGGGCATTTTTGATCCGGCTGGACACGTCGCTCTCCCCGAAACCCAGCGGCGCGGGGGCGGGAAACCGCCTTCCGACCGCGAAGGCCAGCAGGGTGCGGCTGTACTCTTTCGCTTCGCCTTCGCAGGAAGCCAGCACCCGTTCG
This sequence comes from Oscillospiraceae bacterium, assembly GCA_902795345.1. Classification (GTDB taxonomy): domain Bacteria; phylum Bacillota; class Clostridia; order Oscillospirales; family Oscillospiraceae; genus UBA1774. The sequence continues at coordinate 93,408 of CADBKO010000003.1, read as the reverse complement.
TCGCAGCTCATTTCCATATCCCGGCTCATGAGATAAAACCCCAGCCACACCAGGGGATTGAACCAGTGGAGGGACAGAAGGAGATAGCTCAGCAGCTTTGCCCAGTGGTCGCAGCGGCGGAGGTGGGCGCGCTCATGTTTCAGAACATAGTCCAGTTCCTTCCCTTCCAACCCGGCGGGCACATAGATGCGGGGCGGCAGCAGCCCCAGGATGAAGGGCGCCCGGATGGAATCCGAGGCAAAGACGCCATTTTCCAGCCTGACCGCGTCGGCCAGCTGCTTTCTCATGCGGAGATAGCGGACGACGCCGACGATGAGCATGACCGCAAGCCCTGCCAGCCAAAGGACAGTCCCCACCGTCAGCAGCACCTCCAGCGGGTCCACAGAGGCGGCCTGAACGGCAGGGGCGGCGGCCTGTACCGAAACTGCGTCGGCGGGGACCCGGATCGGCGCGCCGGTCACTATGACCGGATCGTGGATCACCGGTGCGGCGGTAACGGAAGCCCGGGGGATATATCGCAGCTGCGCAGCCCCGGCAGAGGCAGCAGGTGCAGCTGCGGATTTCGGTCCAAGCCGAAAGATGCTGAAGGCGGCCCGGAAGCTCACCGGGCAGGCAAGGCGGAAGCCCGCCGCGCTCCACAGGAGATAGCGCCATTTCTTCGGCGCGCCGCGCAGGACGAGACGCAGCAGGACCACCACCGCGATCACCGCGGCGGCGGACAGGCTCATATCCAGAACGCGCAGGAAAACATTTTCCATCTCAGCCCTCCTTGTGCTCGTCGATGAGCTTCTTCAGCTCCTCCGCCTCCTCCGCCGAGATGGTCTTCCCGCCCAGGAAGGAGACCAGGAAGCCCGGCAGGGAGCCGGAAAAGGTCTCGGCCACCACGTAGGCGCTCTCGGCGGCCTGCACTTCTTCCCGGCTCAGCAGGCTCGTCACCACCGTGTCCTCATTCTTCACATAGCCCTTCTCCGCCAGCAGACGCAGCCGGGTATAGGTCGTGGATTTTTTCCAGCCCAGCTTCTCCCGGCACAGCTCCACCAGCTTGCCGGAGGGCACCGGCTCACTGGCCCAGATCACATCGAGAAACCGCGCTTCTCCGTAGGAAAGACGTTTTGATTCCACGAATGTTCCCTCCCGGTTTAATTCTTTAAACCTATTCCGAGTTTAATCCATTAGACCAGCTTTGTCAAGATAAATTCCGGAAAAAAAGCATCGGACGGATGAATCATCCGTCCGATGCAAAGAGCTCTCTTTACTTCGCGTATTCCACGGCCCTGGTCTCCCGCAGGAGATTGACCTTGATCTGGCCGGGATATTCCAGATCGCTTTCGATCTTCTTGGCGATGTCCCGGGCCAGGAGCACCATCTGGTCCTCCCCCACTTCCTCGGGCTTGACCATGATGCGGATCTCGCGGCCCGCCTGGATGGCGAAGGAGCTGGCGACGCCGGGGAAGGAATTGGTCAGCTCTTCCAGCTTTTCCAGACGCTTGATATAGTTCTCGATGTTCTCGCGCCGCGCGCCGGGGCGGGCGGCGGAGATGGTATCGGCGGCCTGCACGATGCAGGCGATCAGGGTCTGGGGTTCCACGTCCCCGTGGTGCGCCTCGATGGCGTGGACCACCTGCTCGTTTTCCTTATACCGACGGGCCAGCTCCACGCCGATGGCGACGTGGCTGCCCTCCACCTCATGGTCGATGGACTTGCCGATGTCGTGGAGCAGACCGGCCCGCTTGGCCAGGGCCACGTCCACGCCCAGCTCGGCGGCCAGCAGGCCCGCGATATGGGAGACTTCGATGGAGTGCTTCAGCACGTTCTGCCCATAGCTGGTGCGGTATTTCTGACGGCCCAGGAGCTTCACCAGCTCCGGATTCAGGCCGTGGACGCCGGTCTCGAAGGTGGCGCGCTCGCCCTCCGCCTTGACTGTGGCTTCCACTTCCTTCCGGGCCTTCTCCACCGTTTCCTCAATGCGAGCCGGGTGGATGCGCCCGTCGGTGATGAGCTTTTCCAGGGCGACCCGGGCGATCTCCCGCCGGTAGGGGTCGAAGCTGGAGAGGGTAATGGCTTCCGGCGTGTCGTCGATGATGAGATCGACGCCGGTCAGGGTCTCGATGGCGCGGATATTGCGGCCTTCACGGCCGATCACGCGGCCCTTCATCTCGTCATTGGGCAGGGGAACCACACTGACGGTAGCTTCGGCGACGTGATCCGCAGCACAGCGCTGGATGGCGAGGGTGATGTATTCCCGCGCTTTTTCATCGGCTTCTTCCTTGAATTTGGCTTCCAGCTCCTTGATCTTCATGGCCTTTTCATGGGTCACTTCGGATTCGATCTCCTGGATCAGGTATTCCTTGGCCTCTTCCTGGGTATAGCCGGAGAGCTTTTCCAGCATTTCCAGCTCGCTGCGCTTGATGAGCTTCACTTCCTCCCGGATGGCGTCGGCCTCCGAGATCTTCTTGTTCAGAAGCTCGCTTTTCTTCTCGATATTGTCGGTCTTTTTGTCGAGGTTTTCCTCTTTGGATTGGAGCCTGCGCTCCTGCTTCTGCAGTTCGCTGCGCCGCTCCTTCACCTCCCGCTCGTATTCCGTGCGTTCCTTATGGATGGATTCCTTGGCTTCCAGCAGGGCTTCCCGCTGCTTGCTTTCGCCGGTCTTGATGGCCTCATTGATGATGCGCCTGGCCTCCTCCTCGGCGCTGGATATCTCCCTTTCGGATACTTTCTTGCGGTAGGTAATACCGAGGAAAAACGCAACGGCGGCAAACACGACGACCAGGATGACTGTTAACCACCACGGCATGTACGCGGTATACCTCCTATTTTAGATTGAAAAATATATACGGCTGATTGCTCAGCCTGACGAACTTCCCCTTAGCTCTTATATATTATCTATGTTATTTTATACTTCGCGCCCCCGCCTGTCAAGCAGGATTTTTGTGAATAATAAGCAAAACCCGGCGGGAAAAAACCACTTGATATTTCCCTGCGGATATCTTATGATACTCACAGAAAAATAAAGAGGCGTTCGTGGGAACGCCAAAGCATACAGGGAGAACAACATGAGTTCCATTTTTTCGGAGGCTGCGGCCCTCTGTGCCGCGGGAACGCCCTTCGTCTGGGCGACCATCATTTCACAGGACGGCTCCACCCCCCGCAGCGCGGGAAGCCGCATGCTGGTGCTGGCGGACAGCATCGTGGGCACCATCGGCGGCGGCGGCATGGAGGGCGGGGTCATGGCCATGGCCCGGGAGTCCGTTCTTCGGGACCGCAAGCCCCGGATCATGCACTATGACATGAGCGGCACGGAAGCCGCCACCGCCGGGCTCATCTGCGGCGGTGTGTGCGAGGTGCTGCTGGCTTATATGGAGCCGGAGCAGCAGGCCATCATGGAAGCGGCGGCCCAGGCGGAGGCGGAGGGTGTGCCCGCCTGGCTCTTCTATATCCTGGATGAGAAGGAAGGCAGCGCTCTCCCCTTCCAGCTCTGCCTCAACGTGGGGGGCGAGCGGCTGGTGGGTTCCTTCCGGGGCAACCAGAATTTCGCGCGGCAGCTGCTGCTGAACCCCATCCGGGTGGCCATCCACGGGGAGATGGCGGACGGGATGCGCTTCATCGCCCAGGATGTGGGCTCCGCCCCGCGGATGTATCTTTTCGGCGCGGGCCATGTGTCCTGCGAGGTGGCGAAGATCGCCGTGAACTGCGGCTTCCATGTGACCGCCATCGACGACCGGGCGGAATTCTGCAACGCGGATCGCTTCCCCGGCTGCAACTGCATCGTGATCGACAGCTTTGAGCGCATGCCCGACTTCCCCGCCGACGGGGCCAGCTACGTCGTCATCATGACGCGGGGCCACTCCTATGACAAGGACGTGCTGCGCTGGGCCCTCGGGAAGAAGCCCTATTACCTGGGCATGATCGGCAGCAAGTCCAAGCGGGACGCCCTTTACCGGAAGCTCCACGAGGAGGAGGGCTTCCCCATGGAGCAGCTCCAGGCCGTATGCTGCCCCATCGGCCTGGAAATCAAGGCCGAGACCCCGGCGGAGATCGCCGTCAGCGTCATGGCGGAGGTCATCCAGCGCCGCCGGGCCTCCCTGAGCGGCAAATAAACCTTGCAATCTCAGGTAAGTATGCTATAATGCCTCTTGCCCGCACCGGGCAAGAGGCTTTTCCCATCGTGCCCTCGTAGCTCAGCAGGATAGAGCGTTCGCCTCCTAAGCGAAAGGCCGCGCGTTCGAATCGCGCCGAGGGTGCCAAAAAAGGGCGCGTTGCAGTTTTTTCTGCAGCGCGCCTTTTATGCTGCCTTTATTCTCCCCCGTCCAGATACAGGGATTCTTCAGAGCCGGTGTGGAATACGACGGTCCGCACTTCCCCGTCGTCACCGGTGAGCTTAGCAAACAGCTGCCGGTCCCGGTTGTAGCCATCCCGGAATTCCAGATCTCCGATCATCCCGTCCACGCAGCGGAAGCCCTCGGTATGCACGATCCTGTTTTCATAATCGTTATGGTCGGCGGCGTAGCTTGCTTCGCCCATGGGTCTGCCGTTGACGGAGATGCGGATATTCGCGCCGTCGAAATTGAGTACCACATCCGCATAGATCCCGGCCCCGCAGAAATCGTCGTTTCTCAGCCCGTCGGTCCAGAGATAGGGCATTTCCTTTGCCGCTCCCCCGCCGCCGTTTTCCGGCTGCGGCGGGGCTGTGGTCTTTTCCTGCTCCCACTTTTCCCGATAAGAGGCCGCGCCGGGCAAAGCGTTCACCTTGCAGCCATCCGGGAAGCTGGGGCTTTTCTCCTCCGGTCCATAGTAATCCGGCGTCAGGCTGCCGGTGAAGGCTGCCGACGTGAGGCGGGCACAGCTGAGGAAAGCGCCTGCGCCAACGCTGCGGAGGCGGGCGCCGAAGCTGACCCCCGTGATGCCGCAGCCGGAAAACGCGCCGAGTCCGATGCTGTAAACGCTGTCCGGGATCGTCAGGGTCCCTGTTAGGCCCTCGCAGTCGGCAAAGGCAAATCTCTTGATGTGCTCCAAAGTATCGGGGAAAGATACCTCCGTAAGCCCTCTGCAGCCGCAGAAGCTTTCGCTTCCGATGGAGCGCAGCTCTTTGGGCAGCTCCAGCTTTCCCGTGAAGCCGGCGTTGGAAAAGGCCTTATCCCCGATCACCAGAAGCCCGGCGGGGAGCTCCAGGGCGCCGCTGAGGCCCCTGCAGCCCTGGAAGCTGCCCTCGCAGATCAGGGTCAGCCCGACGGGGAGATGCAGGCCGGTGAAGGCTTCGGCATTCTCGAAGGCGTGCTCCCCGATGAAGCCCACGCTGTCGGGGATCTCCAGCGGCCCCGTGAGCTTCTTGCAATGGGAAAAGGCATAGCGCTCGATGCGCTCCAGCCCATCCGGAAGGTGCAGCTTCCCGTCGAATGTGCAGCCGGCAAAGGCGGATTCCCCGATCACACGCACGGAGTCGGGGATGATCAGATCGCCTTTCAGGGAAGCGCTCCAGCTGAAGCAGTTAAAGGGGATCTCCGTCATCCCGGCGGAGAGCTTGAGGACCCCGTCAAAGCCGCAGCGCGCAAAGGCGTAATCCCCCACGCTTACCAGGGAGTCCGGCAGGATCAGGTCTCCCCGCAGCCCTTCACATTCGTCGAAGGCGCAGCGCCCCACGGATTCCAGCCCCTCCGGCAGCGCCAGATCCCCCTTGAGCCCCTTCATCTGTTCAAAAGCCTCGTCGCCCACGCTGCGCAGGGATTTGGAAAGGCGGATGGCGTCGAAGCCCTCGCAGCGGGTGAAGGCATAGCCGCCCACGGTTTCCACGCTGTCGGGCAGCTCCAGCGGGCCTTTCAGTCCGTCGCAGCCGTAAAAGGCAAAATCCCCGATGCTTTTCAGGGTGCTTGGCAGCTTCAGCTGCCCCTGGAGCTTGTGGTTGGAATAAAAGGCCTCCTTATCGATGGAGGTGACGCCCTCGGATATTTCCAGCTTTTTGATGGGATAGTCGCTCCACATGAAACGGTCCGTGGTGACCATCTCGCCGCTGCCGGAAATGGTGAGGGTCTGGGTGCGCTTGTCGTACTTCCAGCTCATGTTTTCTCCGCAGGTCCCGCCGGTCTCCATCTTCTCTCCTCCTTTGCCGGGCCCGGCCTTGCAGCCGAACAGGTTGAACAGCATGGCGATCACTCCCATCACGATCCAGATTCGCTTCCCGGTCCGTCGCTTCATTCACGCACCTGTCCTTTCCGGTCCGGGCATCGCCCTTCCCGATTCCTCCAGTTCCTTTCGGAAGGCCTCCGGGTTTTTCAGGTAATAATCCTGGTGGTATTCCTCCGCCATCCAGAAATCCCGGAAGGGTTCCACACTGATACAGACGCGCTTTCCGGCAGATTGTTCCAGCTCCGCCAGTTTTTCCAGCGTGATCTCCCGCTCCCCGGCACAGGTATGGTAAACGGCCAGCGTATAGGAATGGCCCCGGTCGATGAACTGGCCCCCGTCGTCGAAGGGATCCACGCTGCCCAGATAGGCTTCCAGCAGCGCGGAGAAGTAGCAGACTTCGTCGTCATATTCCACGCAGACAGTTTCCCGGTGGCCGGTGCGCTGGGCCTTCACATCCTCATAGCGGGGAGCCGCCTCCTCGCCGCCGGAATAACCGCTGACTGCGGCGGACACGCCCGGCAGCGCTTCGAACACGGGCTCGATGCACCAGAAGCAGCCCCCTGCAAAATAGGCTTTTCTTTTCATCCTTCGCTCCTGTGATCTTTTCTTTCTCCTTGATTCTACCGCAAATCCCGGCAGGGCACAAGCCCCGGGAAAGGCAAATCCGCTGTGGACAACCATGCCGGGATATGTTATATTTTGTATGTTGCGGCCAGGCCGCAGCGGACAATCAAAGCTCACAGTGCCCGGCGCGGCGGAGGGCCGCTCCGGGAGAATAGAGAACCATGTGGAAATCATGGACGGAACCGCCGCTGTAAGCGCGGATGCACGCACCGGGACGAAAGTCGGTCATTGGGCCTGGGCCCGAGAAGGCAGGCGCGTGCGCTCGGCCCCGGGCCGGAAAGCGCAAGTCAGAAGACCTGCTGTGAGCAAAGCAAAAGGACCGCCGGGACTGCGGTCTTTTGCCCTGCCTGCAGAAAACACGGCTGCGGCGATAGCCTTGCGTTATCGCCGCATATTTATTAGGATAAAGGAACACGGAGGAACTGCCATGGCGGTATGGATGATCGGCGTCGATCATACGCGGGCGGATATCGACGTCCGCAGCGTTTTCTCCTTCACAAAGAAAAAGATCCAGGAAGCCTACGACCATTTCCGCAGCTGCCGGGGGCTCAGCGGCAGCGTGATCCTCTCCACCTGCAACCGGATGGAGTGGTGGCTCAGCGTTTCGGAGGACGCCGGTTTCGACCCTGCCGCGCTGCTCTGCGGTTTCCTGGGCCTGGATGAAAAGGCCTATGGCCCTTACCTGACGGAGCGCCGGGACGATGAGGCGGTGGAGCACTTTTTCCGCCTGGCCGCCGGGCTGGAATCCCGGATCGTGGGCGAGGATCAGATCATCACCCAGGTGGGGGAAGCCCTGCAGCTCAGCCGCGCATGCTATGCCGCGGACCACACCCTGGAGGTGCTTTTCCGCCGGGGGATCACCGCCGGGAAGCGGGTGAAAACGGAAACGGACCTTTCCAGTGCGGACAGCAGCGTCATCCACACGGCCCTTCGGATGCTGGAGGAGAAGGGTTTCTCCGTCGCCGGGAAGAAATGCATGGTCATCGGCAACGGCATGATGGGCCGCATCAGCGCTTCGACCCTGGCGGAAAGGGGCGCAGACGTGACGGTGACGGTGCGGCAGTACCACAGCGGCATCGTGGACATTCCCCGGGACTGCAAGCGCATCGGCTATAAGGAACGCTATTCCCTGCTGCCCCAGTGCCAGCTGGTGGTGAGCGCTACCAGCAGCCCCAACTACACCATCCAGCGAAAGGACCTGGAGCAGCTTTCGCCGGACCACGACATTCTCCTGGTGGACCTGGCCGTACCCAGGGACATCGAGGTGGAGGCCGGGGAGCTCCCCCGCTTCACTCTCTATGACATCGACGCCTTCCAGATCGACCTGCGTTCGGAGAAATTCCAGCGGAACCTGGCGAGAGCGGAAGCGATCCTTGCAGAGGAAAAGGCTGAGTTTTACAACTGGTATTCCGGGCGGGACATCGTGCCCCGCATCCAGGCTCTCAAGCAGCTTTCCGCCCGGGACGTGGACGCCCGGCTCACCCCGGTCTTCCGGGGCGTGCCTTTGGAGGCGGAGGATAAAGCCGCCCTGCGCCGGGAGGTGGAAGGGGCGGCCCAGCGGATGATGAACCGGCTGCTTTTCGGCGCCCGGGCCAAGCTGCCGGAGGACGTGTTTTCCCAGTGCGTGGACGCGATGGAAGAAGTATTTCGGGAACAAGGGGCGGAAGCCCATGCTCCCGCAGACCGATAACAAGGGAGGATAAAGCTATGGATCTGACGATCCGGCCCAGAAGGCTGAGAGGCAGCGAGGCGCTGCGCAAGATCGTGCGGGAAACCAGGGTGGACAAGAGCGCCCTGATCTATCCCCTGTTCGTCATGGACGGGGAAAACCGGGTGGAGGAGATCCCCTCCATGCCGGGTCAGTATCGCTATACCGTGGACCGGGTGGATGAGGAGCTGGACAAGCTGACGGAAGCCGGCGTGCGCAGCATCCTTCTGTTCGGCATCCCCGAGCACAAGGACGAGATCGGATCCTCCGCCTGGGCGGAGGACGGGGCCGTGCAGCGCACCCTTCACAAGGCCAAGGCCAAGTACCCCGACCTGTTCCTCATCACCGACGTGTGTATGTGCGAATACACCTCCCACGGCCACTGCGGGAAGCTCTGCGGCCAGGAGGTGGAGAACGACGCCACCCTGGAGCTGCTGGCAAAGGAAGCTCTCTCCCATGTGCGGGCAGGGGCGGACATGGTGGCCCCCTCCGACATGATGGACGGGCGCGTCCGGGCCATCCGGGAAGCGCTGGACGGCGTCGGCTTCACCGGGACCCCCATCATGTCCTACGCGGTGAAATATGCCTCCGCTTTCTACGGTCCTTTCCGGGAAGCGGCGGATTCCGCCCCCTCCTTCGGGGACCGGAAAAGCTATCAGATGGATTTCCACAACCGGCGGGAAGCCCTCAAGGAAGCCCTCCTGGATGTGGAGGAAGGAGCCGACATTCTCATGGTGAAGCCCGCCATGTCCTATCTGGACGTGGTGCGGGAGGTGAAGGACGCCACCAGCCTGCCACTGGCGACATACAGCGTCAGCGGCGAATACGCCATGGTGAAGGCCGCCGCCGGAAAGGGATGGATCGACGAGGACCGCATCGTCTGTGAGATGGCGGCCTCCGCCTTCCGCGCCGGGGCAGACCTCTACATCACCTATTTCGCCAAGGAGCTGGCCGGATTCATTCAGGAAGGAAGGATCGGATGATGCCGATTTCGGAGGAACTCTTTGCCCGGGCCAAGGCGCATATCCCCGGCGGCGTGAACAGCCCCGTCCGGGCTTTCGGCTCCGTGGGCATGACGCCGCCCTTCATCGCCCGCGGCGCGGGCAGCCGCCTCTGGGACGAGGACGGCCGGGAATACATCGACTTCGTGGGCTCCTGGGGCCCCATGATCCTGGGCCACGCCCACCCTGCCGTGGAGGAAGCGGTGGCGAAGGCCGTGAAGGACGGCCTCAGCTTCGGCGCGGCCACCCGGCGGGAAGTGGAGATGGCGGAGCTGATCTGCGCTGTGGTGCCGGGCTTTGACATGGTGCGGATGGTGAATTCCGGCACCGAGGCGGTCATGAGCGCGATCCGTCTGGCCCGGGGCTTTACTGGGCGGGACAAGATCATCAAATTCGCCGGCTGCTACCACGGCCACACCGACGCCATGCTTGTAAAAGCCGGCTCCGGCGTGCTCACCCAGGGCCTGCCCGGCAGCGCCGGCGTGCCAGCGGGCTGCACCAAGGACACGCTCACCGCCGTGTATAACGATCTGGCGGGTTTGGAGCAGCTGCTGGCCGCCGATCCCCGGGGAGTCGCGGCGGTGATCGTGGAGCCGGTGGGCGCCAATATGGGGGTAGTCCCCCCTGCCGAGGGCTTCCTTTCCGGCCTCCGGCGTCTCTGTGATCAGTATGGGGCCTTGCTCATTTTCGATGAAGTCATCACCGGCTTCCGGCTGGCCCTGGGCGGCGCCCAGGAATACTACGGCGTCCGGGCGGACCTCTGCACCTTCGGCAAGATCATCGGCGGCGGCATGCCCGTTGGGGCCTACGGCGGCAGAAAAGAGATCATGTCCATGGTGGCCCCTCTGGGGAGCGTCTATCAGGCGGGCACTCTCAGCGGCAACCCCGTTGCCATGGCCGCCGGCCTCGCCCAGCTGCGGCTGCTGAAGGAGACGCCCGGTTTCTATGAAAAGCTGAACAGGACTGCGGACGGGTTCTTTGCTTCGCTGGGCGATCTGCTCCGCGCTTCGGGCAAAGGCTTCTGTCTGAACCATGTGGGATCCCTGGGCTGCGTCTTTTTCACGGACAAGACCGTTCGCAATTATGAGGACGCCCAGACCAGCGACACGAAGCGCTTTACGGACTACTTCCGCAAAATGCTGGACAAGGGTATTTACCTGGCCCCCAGCCAGTTCGAGGCCATGTTCCTATCCGCCGCCCACAGCAGCGCGGACCTGGAGCAGACCCTGGCCGCCGCGCGGGAGGCCCTGGGATGAAAACGCTGATCGTAGGCAGCCGGGACAGCGCCCTGGCGGTGGCCCAGAGCATGACGGTTGTGCGCCATCTGCAGGCGGCCCTGCCGGATACGGAAGTGCGCCTTCTCACCATGAAGACCACCGGGGACCGCATCCTGGACCGGACCCTGGACCAGGTGGGCGGAAAAGGCCTTTTTGTGAAGGAGCTGGACGCCGCCCTGCGGGACAGGCGGGCGGACCTGACGGTACACAGCCTCAAGGACGTGCCCATGGAGGTGCCGGAGGACCTTCCCCTGCTGGGCTTTTCCAAGCGGGAGGACCCGCGGGACGTGCTGGTGCTGCCGGAAGGCGCGGATGCGCCTGACCCGGACAAACCCATCGGCTCCGCCAGCCTGCGCCGCTGCATCCAGCTGAAAAAGCTCTATCCCGGCTATGACGTGCAGCCCGTGCGGGGCAATTTGCAGACCCGGCTGCGGAAGCTGGACGAGGGGCAGTACGGCGCTTTGGTGCTGGCTGCCGCCGGGCTGAAGCGCCTGGGGCTGGAAGCGCGGATCAGCCGCTATTTCGACATTCATGAAATGATCCCTGCCGCCGGGCAGGGCATCCTGGCCATCCAGGGCCGCGCCGGGGAGGAATACCCATGGCTGGGCGGCATCCTCGACGCGGAGGTAGCTGCGGCGGCCCTCTGCGAGCGCGCCTTTGCCCGCACGCTGGGAGGCGGCTGCACCTCCCCCGTCTGCGCCCATGCCTGGGCGGAGGACGGCAAGCTGCGCGTGCTGGGCCTTTACTACGACGAGAACAGCGGTTGCTGGACCACCGGAGAATCCGCGGGAGAAACGGAAAGCGCGGAATACCTGGGGAAAGCTCTGGCATGTAAGCTGCGCAGCGAATTCGGGAAGGAGGCGGAGGCATGACGGGCAAGGTCTGGCTGGTGGGCGCTGGCCCCGGCGATGCGGGGCTGCTCACCCTCAAGGGCAAGGAGGTCCTCTCCGAGGCCGATGTGGTGGTCTACGACGCACTGGTGGGCTCCGGGGTCCTGAACCTCATCCCGGAGAGCGCGGAGCTCATTTTCGCAGGCAAGCGGGCCGGGAACCATTACCTCCGTCAGGAGGAAACCAACCGCGTGCTGCTGGAGGAAGCCCAGAAGGGCCGGAAGGTGGTGCGTCTCAAGGGCGGCGACCCCTTCCTCTTCGGGCGGGGCGGCGAAGAGCTGGAACTGCTGGCAGAACATAACATTACCTTCGAGGTGGTGCCCGGTATCACCAGCGCCATCGCGGTGCCTGCCTATAACGGCATACCCGTCACCCATCGGGACTACTGCGCCAGCGTCCATATCATCACCGGCCACCGGCGGGCGGATTCCTCCCTGGATATCGACTTTGAAGCCCTGGTGCGCACCAAGGGGACCCTGGTCTTTCTCATGGGTATCTCCACCCTGCCGGAGATCTGCGCCGGTCTGCTGGAAGCGGGCATGGCGGCGGACACCCCGGCGGCGGTGCTGGAGAAGGGCACCACTGCCCGGCAGCGCCGGATCGGCGCGACGGTCTCCACCCTGGCGGCGGAATGTGAGAAGCGTAAGGTACAGACCCCGGCCATCATCGTCGTGGGCGCCGTCTGTGCTCTGGCCGAGACCTTCTCCTGGTATGAAAAACGCCCCCTGGCCGGGGTGCGGGTCCTGCTTACAAGGCCGAAGGAGCTCTCCTCCCGCATGGCCGCCCTGCTGCGGGCGGACGGCGCGGAGGTGTTGGAGCTGCCCGCCATCCGCACGGAACCCCTGCCGGACGACGAAGCCCTGAAAGAAAGCATGCAGACGCTTCAGAAGGGCGGCTATGACTGGCTGGTCTTTACCAGCCCCAGCGGAGTGCGCATCTTCTTCCGCAAGCTCACGGAGCTGAGCGACATCCGTGCGCTGGGCTCCGTCCGGGTGGCAGCCATCGGCCAGGGCAGTGAAAAGGCCCTGCGGGCATTCGGCGTCAAGGCGGATTTCGTCCCCTCGGTATTCGACGGGGAGACCCTGGGCCGGGAACTGCGGCAGGTCTGCAAGCCCGGCGAAAAGCTGCTTGTTCCCCGGGCAAGGATCGGCAATCAGGCATTGATCGACGAGCTGCGCAAGGGCGGCGGGCTGACCGTGACGGACCTCCCCACCTACGACACGGTCTACGCGTCCTCTCCCGTCATCGACGAAAAGGCCGCTCTGACTGCCGGGGAGATCGACTATGCCGTGTTCACCAGCGCTTCCACGGTGAAGGGGTTTGCCGAGGCCGTGGGAGAGATGGATTATTCCACCGTGAAGGCAGTCTGCATCGGCAGACAGACGGCGCTGGCGGCGGCAGCCCTGGGGATGCAGGTCCGGGTGGCGGAAAAGGCGACCCTGGCTTCCCTGGCGGACTGTCTGCGCACTGCCGTCGCGGAAGACAGAGCAAACAAGGAGGAAAAGGAATGAAGGGAATCGCATACGGCGTGGGCGTGGGTCCCGGCGATCCGGAATACATGACGCTGAAGGCCGTCCGCCTCATCCGGGAAAACCGGGTGATCGCCGTGCCAGGTCAGGCGGCCAAGGAATCCGCCGCCTATAAGATCGCGGTGCAGGCCGTGCCGGAGCTGGCGGAAAAGGAGCTGGTGCCGGTCTATATGCCCATGGTGAAGGACCGCAAGCTCATCGACGCGGAGCACCGCAAGGGCGCGGAGTTGCTGAAAACCTATCTGGACCGGGGGGAAAACGTGGTGTTCCTCACCCTGGGCGACCCCAGCATCTACTGCACCTTCAGCTATATCCAGCATTATCTGGAAGCCGACGGCTACCCCGTGGAGCTGGTCAGCGGCATCACCTCCTTCTGTGCGGCGGCCGCCCGGCTGAATCTCCCCCTGGCGGAGTGGGACGAGCCCATCCATATCGTGCCTGCGGTGCACAAGACGGAGGACAGGCTGGAACAGGACGGGAACTATGTGCTCATGAAGTCCGCCAGCCACATGAAGGAGGTCAAGGCGCTGCTGCTCTCCAGCGGGCGGAAGGTCAGCGCCGTGGTGAACTGCGGCATGGAGAATGAAGCCGTCTACCACAGCGCCGAGGAGATCCCCGACGACGCGGGCTATTTCTCCCTCATCATCGCCAAGGAAAAATGATCGGTCTGCCCGGGCAGACCATATTTCGCGGTTATGCGGCGGCGGTCCGGCTGCTGCTCCACATTCGGTCCATAAAAAACAAAAACTCTATGAAAGCGAGGACAGAATATGAGCAAAGGTTTATTGGTCGTCAGCTTCGGCACCTCCGTGGCTGAGACCCGGATCAAGACCATCGAGGCCCTGGAAAAGGACCTGGCCGCCGCATTCCCGGAACGGAAAGCCTACCGGGCCTGGACCAGCAGCATCATCCGGCGCAAGCTGCGCACTTCCGGCGAGCTTCTGGTGGATTCCGTGGAGGAAGCCATGGAGCGGATGCTTGCAGACGGGATCACCGACCTCCTGGTGCAGCCCACCCATATGCTCCCCGGCGGCGAATACGGCAAGGTCACGACCGCCGTGCAGGCTTTCTCCTCCCGCTTTGCGCGGCTGAAGCTGGGAAAGCCGTTGCTGACGGGCAAGGCGGACGTGGCGGCGGTGGCCGTCGTCCTGGAGGAAACCTTCTCCGACGTGGGGAAGGATGAAATGCTGGCCCTGATGGGCCACGGCAGCGCAGAGGCGGAAGAGAACTTCTATCTGCTGCTGGCCGAGGCTTTCCGCAAGGACTCCCGGCCCAATTTCTGCGTGGGCACCGTGGAGGAGGAACCCGGCTTCCAGCCGATCCTGGCTGCCGCCAAGGAACAGCAGCCGAAGTGCATCCACCTGCTGCCCTTCATGGTGGTTGCCGGGGATCACGCCCTGAACGACATGGCCGGCGAGGAAGAGGACAGCTGGGCGAGCATGCTGCGGAAGGAAGGCTTCCGGGTGGAATGTATCCTGAAGGGAATGGGCGAATTTCCCCAGCTGCGGGCCATGTATGTGGAAAAGGCGCGGCAGGCGGACGCGGAATAACGTAAGGCAGGTAAGGTTATGGCGGACTATCCCTGGTTCCCTTTTTTCGTGGACTTGAGCGAAAAAAAGATCGTGGTGGTGGGCGGCGGCAGGATCGCGCTGCGGCGCATCCGCACCCTGACGCAGTTCACGGAAAAAGTCACCGTGGTCTCCCCGGAGCTTCATCCGGACCTGCTGCCCCTGGAGGAAGCGGGCAGGCTGACGGTCCTGCGCCGCCCCTACGCTCCGGCAGACATAGAGGGGGCCGCCTTGGTGCTGGCTGCCACCGATAACAAGGAAGTAAACGAAGCCGTGTACGCCGACTGCAAGCGTCTTGGGATCCCCGTGAACGTCAGCAGTGACCGGCACAAAAGCGACTTCTATTTTCCCGGCATCGCCCGAAAGGACAGCTTCGTGGCGGGCGTCACCGCCGGCGGGAAGGACCACGCAGGTGCAAAAAAGCTCACGGAGGCCATCCGTGAGCTGCTGGATAAGCTGGACCTGTGATCCTGACGAATAACGCAAGGGCAGCCCTGCGGGGCTGCCCTTATGTTATCAGTGAATAAACATGGCGTCACCGAAGGAGAAGAAGCGATAACGCCGCTCCACGGCCTCCCGATAAGCAGCCAGCACATGCTCCCGGCCCGCCAGAGCGCTCACCAGCATGATGAGGGTGCTCTCCGGCAGATGGAAATTCGTGATGAGGGCGTCCACGCACTTGAAGCGGTAGCCGGGATAGATGAAGATATTCACCCAGTCCGCAAAGGGCACCACCATCCCCTGTTCATCCGCCACCGCCTCCAAGGTCCGGCAGGAGGTGGTGCCCACGGAAATGACCCGCCGCCCTTCCCTCTTGGCGGCGTTGATCGCCTGGGCCGCCTCCGAGGGGATCATGCAGAACTCCGAATGCATCTCGTGGCCCTCGATCTCTTCTTCCTTCACAGGACGGAAGGTGCCAAGGCCCACATGGAGCGTCACATAGCAGAGCTCCACGCCTTTTTCCTTCAACTCCATCAAGAGCTCCGGGGTGAAATGCAGCCCTGCCGTGGGGGCCGCCGCGCTCCCCGGGCTGCGGGCATAGACGGTCTGATACCGCTCCGGGTCCTTCAGCTCCGCCTTGATATAGGGCGGCAGGGGCACGCGGCCCAGCCGCTCCAATACCTCCAGGAAGATGCCCTCATAGGTGAAGCGGATGCGCTTGTTGCCGTCGCTGACGGCCTCCACCACTTCCCCGCTCAGTTCCCCGTCCCCGAAATAGAGCTTCGTGCCCACGGGGGTCTTTCTGCCGGGGCGGGTGAGACATTCCCATACGCCGTCCCCCTTGTCCGTCAGCAGCAGCACTTCCACGGCGCCGCCGGTGGCCCGATGGCCGATGAGCCGGGCGGGCAGGACGCGGGAATCGTTCATCACCAGGCAGTCCCCCGGCCGCAGATACTCCGGCAGCCGGGAAAAAACGCTGTGTTCCAGCTCGCCCGTTATCTTGTCCAGCAGCATGAGGCGGGAGGAATCCCTTTTATCCAGGGGCGTCTGGGCGATCAGCTCCTCCGGCAGGTCATAGTAAAAATCCTTTGTCTTCACCCTACATCCACCCCGCTGAAATAGAACTTCAAAATCTCATCATAGGTAAAGCCCAGCTCCGCCATGGCCTTGGCCCCATACTGGCTCATGCCTACGTTGTGGCCCCAGCCGGAGCCGGAGATCAAAAACCGTTCCGTGGTGATGGTGGCGCCGCTGCCGCTGAGGTTCACCGTCTCCGTGCCGGAGCCGGTGACCACGCTGATCGTCCCCCGCTCTCCCAGGTTCTGCACCTGGCCGCTTCCGTCCACCACAAAAAGGCTGTCCGTCCCGGAGAGGGGATTCACCGCCTCATTGACGCAGAGGGGCTCCGTTTCCGCATTGGCGTCCGTCACCGTGAAGCGCTGGCTGTGGATGATGCGGTTATAGGTCTGGCTGTTGAGGATGGTGGAGGCGCGGCTGCGGGAGAAGGTCCAGCTGACCCCTGCGGAATCATCGAAGCGCAGGGATAGGATATTCCCCATTTCTGTATATGTAGGGGTGACGCTGACGATCCGGGAGCAGTTATATCCCTTGTTCTGCAAGATCCAGGTGATCTCGTCGGCGGTATAGACATAGGACCATTGCTCATAGCCGGTGTCCACATAGCTCTCATAGGGGTCCTTGACGCCCTTGAGGTAAGGAATGGCCTCGTAGAATACGTTTTCCGAATTTTCGGTTGCGCCTCCGTCGCAGGAATGATAAAACGTACTCGCCATTTCGCCCTCATAAGTGACGTATACGCCGCTGGTGGAGCGCACCGCTTCCTCGCAGTCCGCCGCGTCCACATTCACGCCCAGATAGGCCTGGCAGCAGGTGCCGTTGCAGAGGTCGAAGCCGCTGGCAGCGTGCTTCCCCATCTGGGAAGCGGCATAGGTGCGGGCGGAGACGGCCTGGGCCTTCAACGCTTCCAGGGGCCAGCTGGGGCTCATCTCATAGGGCACCACGCCGCAGATGTAATCGTCCATCTCCAGCATGTTCACTACCGTGAGATTCCCGCCGTCCCGCCGGGTATACTGGAAGCCGCCGTAATACTTGTAGCCCCGGAACCAGGTGATGGGCCTCTCCCCGTTTTCGTCGGGCTGCGGCATGACGCCCAGGGAGGTTTCCGTGCCCCCGTCATATTGGAAAATGACCCGGTCCGTGCCGGTGACCACCACGGTGACGCAGCGGCTGGAGGCGGTCATGGCCGTGCCGTAGATGCCCCGGTCGGCGGCGGCTTCTTCAGCGGCGGACTGGCTGAGATAGCTGCCGCAGAAAGCGTACCAGCTGCCGTTCATGAAGGCCGCATAGCCGTCGGTATAGGCGGAGGCCATCTCCGCAGCTTCCTCATAGCTCTCACAGCTGCCCAGGCGGATGTGGTAGCAGCCTACCCGCAGATTGCCGGAGGAGCCCTCCGAGGTATACTGGCCGCCCACATAATAGAGGCTCCAGTCCTTGAGCATGCTGATGCCCTTTTCCTCTGTGTGCATGAGGGGGATGAATTCCCGGTTCCCGTCAAAATAACCCAGGTCGTAGCCGCTTCCCACATAGTTGAGCAGATTCGCCCCTTCCAGGGCCCGGTCCCCCCAATAGAGGCCCACCCGGATATAAGGCGCCGGGTCCTCCGCGCCGCCCGCCGTCATGGGCAGGCACAGGAGCAGGCAGATAAGGGTGAGGAGCAGCGTTCGCCGGAGCTTATTCATTCTGTGTATCATAGGTTCCTCGCATCGAAGTTTTCTGTTCAATTTGCTCTGCCGCCTTGACTTTCCTTGTACGGTAGTGCTATGATGCCCTATATCGTTAAAGCAGGCGTCCGTCGGCAGCGGGCAGTCCATTTTGGTATTATACAGGATTTTCCCCGATCCGACAAGATGCAAATATTATCATTGGGTGAAAAGGAGCGATTGCTATGAAGAAGTACAAAGTCGGCGTGATCGGCGCTACCGGTATGGTGGGCCAGCGTTTCGTTACTCTGATGGAGGGTCACCCCTGGTTCACCCTGACCGTGGTGGCCGCCAGCCCCCGCAGCGCGGGCAAGCGTTATGCGGACGTGATGGAAGGCCGCTGGCAGCTGGAGACGCCCCTGCCCGACTGCGCCAAGGACCTCATCGTCATGGACGCCACCGCCGACGCGGAAAAAATCGCCGGGATGGTGGATTTCGTTTTCTCCGCCGTGGACATGAAAAAGGACGAGATCCAGGCCCTGGAGGAGCGCTATGCAAAGCTGGAGTGTCCCGTGGTCTCCAACAACAGCGCCCATCGCTGGACGCCGGACGTGCCCATGGTGGTACCGGAAATCAACCCCGAGCATATTCTTGTGATTGAGAGCCAGCGCAAGCGCCTGGGCACCAAGCGGGGCTTCATCGCCGTCAAATCCAACTGCTCCCTCCAGAGCTATGTCCCCGCCCTGAACCCCCTGCGGGACTTCGGGCTGGAGAAGGTCCTGGTGTGCACCTATCAGGCCATTTCCGGCGCGGGCAAGACCTTCGAGACCTGGCCGGAGATGGTGGACAACGTGATCCCCTATATCGGCGGCGAGGAGGAGAAATCCGAGAAGGAGCCCATGAAGCTCTGGGGCAAGGTGGAAGGCGGCGTGATCGTCAACGCTCTCAAGCCCGCCATCACCGCCCAGTGCCTGCGCGTACCGGTTTCCAACGGCCATATGGCCGCCGTGTTCGCCACCTTCCGCGACAAGCCCTCCAAGGAGGAGATTCTGAAGCGCTGGGCTGAGTTCAAGGGCCGTCCCCAGGAGCTGCAGCTCCCCACCGCGCCTAAGCAGTTCCTCCACTATTTCACGGAGGACAACATGCCCCAGACCAAGCTGCACCGCAATCTGGAGAACGGCATGGCCGTTTCCATCGGCCGTCTGCGGGAGGACACCCAGTACGATTACAAGTTCGTCTGCCTGAGCCACAACACCCTGCGGGGCGCTGCCGGCGGCGCCGTGCTGCTGGCGGAGCTGCTCTGCGCGGAGAATTATATCTGATACCTCTAAGACACCGGGGACCGGGACGTTTGATGCGTCCCGGTCCTTTTCTTTTTATGAGGAAAGGAGGAAAACCCATGAAGGAACCTGTCTTCACCGGCTGCGCCGCCGCCCTGGTCACCCCCTTCAAGGATGGGGAAGTGGACTTCCCTGCCCTGGGCAGGCTCATAGAGCTCCAGATCGCCGGGGGCTGCGCCGCCGTCGTGGTCTGCGCCACCACCGGGGAGAGCGCCGTGCTTTCCTATCCGGAGCACAAGGCCATCGTGGGCGAAGCCGTCCGCTGCGCCCGGGGCAGAATCCCCGTCATCGCCGGAGCGGGCAGCAACAGCACGGACCACGCGCTGACCCTGATCCGGCAGGCGGAGGATGCCGGCGCGGACGGAACGCTGCTGGTGACGCCCTATTACAACAAGACCTCCCAGGCGGGCCTGATCCGCCATTATTCCTATCTGGCTGACCGGGCCGAAAAGCCCATCCTGCTCTACGACGTGCCCGCCCGGACCGGCATGACCATCGCGCCGGAGACCCTGGCAGAGCTGAGCCGCCACCCCCGCATCGCCGGAGTGAAAGCGGCGGGGACGGACCTGGACGCCATTTCCCGGGCCATGCGTCTCTGCCCCGCCGACTTCAGCTTTTACAGCGGCAACGACTCCCTGACCCTGCCCCTCATGGCCCTGGGCGCCAAAGGGGTGATCTCCGTCTGCGCCAATCTGATACCGGAGGCCATGAGCGAGCTGACGCGGCTCTGCCTGGCGGGCGACTATCGGGACGCGGCCTCCCTCCACTATGAATACCTGGAGCTGATGGAAGCCCTGTTTCTGGACGTGAACCCCATCCCCGTCAAGGCTGCCATGGCAGCGGCAGGGCTATGCTCCGGGGAACTGCGGCTGCCCCTGACGGAACTGAGCGGGGAAAAGCGGGCCAAACTCATATCGCTGATGCAGCGTTATGGCCTTGCTGCGTGAACCCATGAAAAAGCCCGCCGCGTGAGACCGCGGCGGGCGATTCTATGCTTGTGGAGTTTATTCGGCTTCGGCTTCCGCCTTTGCATCCTCGATGATCTTCTGCTGCACCATGGCGGGGGCTTCCTCATAGCGGGCAAACTTCAGGGAGAAGGAGCCGCGGCCCTGGGTCATGCTGCGCAGGTCGATGGTATAGGAGGACATCTCGGCCATGGGGACCTCGGCTTCCACGACCTGCATGCCGTCGTGGGCGTTCATGCCCAGAACGGTGCCCCGGCGCTTGGAGCTGATGTCGCTCATGATGTCGCCCAGGTAGTTGTCGGGGATGGTGACGGTCAGGGTGCCGATGGGCTCCAGGATTACGGGGCTGGCGTTGACCAGTTCCTTATAGGCCAGACCTGCGGCGGTCTTGAAGGCCATTTCGGAGGAGTCCACGGGATGGAAGTCGCCGTCGTAAAGCACGGCCTTCAGATAGACCATGGGGTAGCCGGCCAGAACGCCCTTGGCGCAGTTCTCGCGCAGGCCCTTTTCCACGGCGGGGAAGAAGTTCTTCGGCACGCTGCCGCCGAACACTTCCTCGGCGAAGATCATGTCTTCCTGCTCGTCCTGGGGCTCGAAGCGGATCTTTACGTCGGCAAACTGGCCGTGGCCGCCGGTCTGCTTCTTGTGACGGCCGTGGGCCTCGTACTTTTTGCGGATCTTCTCCCGGTAGGGCACGCGGGCGGGGCTCAGGACCACTTCCACGCCGAACTTGCTCTTGAGCTTGGAGCACAGCACATCCAGATGGATGTCGCCGGCGCCGGAAATGACCATCTGCTTGGTCTCGGCGTTGTTCACCACGGTGAAGGTGGGGTCTTCCTCGCCCAGACGGCTGAGGCCCTGGGCCACCTTGTCGTCCTGGCCCTTGATCTTGGGGGCGATGGCCATGGAGTAGCAGGGCTCGGCAAACTCAATGCCGGGGGCCGCTTCCACCTTGCGGGCGTCGCAGAGGGTGTCGCCGGTCTTGGAATCGCTGAGCTTTGCAACGGCGCCAAAGTCGCCGCAGCCGATCTCCTGCACTTCCACGTTCTTCTTGCCCTGCATCATATAGATGTGGCCCAGCTTCTCGTTGGCGCCGGAGCGGGCGTTCACCAGGGTCATATCGGGCGTGACCTTGCCGGAAATGACCTTGAAGAGGGAGAACTTGCCGAACTGGTCGGAAATAGTCTTGTAGATGATAGCGCGGGTCGGCTCGTCGGGCTTGACGGGCTCGCCGCCTTCCATGGGATCGGGGAACAGGTTCACGATGGCATCCAGCAGGACGGTGGTGCCCAGGCCGGTCATGGCGCAGCCGCAGAAGACGGGGCAGATCTCACCCTCGGCAACGCCGGTGCTCAGCGCGCCGTAAACTTCCTCCTGGCTCAGCTCCATGGTCTCCAGGTACTTGTCCATCAGCTCTTCGCTGGTGGAAGCGGCGTTCTCCACCACTTCCTGATACAGCTCTTCCAGGCGATCGGCGGCCTCGGCGGGCACGGGGATCTCTTCCCGCTTGCCCTTGACCACGTGGAACGCCTTCTTGGCGATCACGTCGATGATGCCGGTGACCTTTTCATTCTCCACCACGGGCATGGTGAAGGCGCTGACGGTGCTGCCGAACTTTTCCCGCAGCTGGTTGAAGGTCCGGTCGAAATCCGCATGCTCCTCGTCGGTCTTGGAAATATAGATGGCGCGGGGCTTATTGGCCTCCTTCAGATATTTCCAGGACTTCTCCGCACCCACGTTCAGGCCGTCCTTGGCGGAAACGCAGATGATGCCCGCATCGGCGACGCGAAGGGCCTCCTGCACTTCCCCGGCGAAATCAAAGAAACCCGGGGTGTCCAGAATGTTGATCTTGGTGCCCTGATACTTGGCATAGACCGTGGCGGTGGAAATGCTGATCTGGCGCTTGATCTCTTCTGCGTCGAAGTCGCAGACGGAGTTGCCCTCGACGACCTTGCCGAGACGGTCGGTCATCCCGGTCAGGTACAGGATGCTCTCTGCAAGACTGGTCTTGCCGGTGCTGCCGTGGCCCAGCAGGCATATATTGCGGATTTTCTCAGACATATTTACCTCTCCTTATTGAAGTTCTGCACAGATTTTGATTATACACGAAATACAATTGGATTACAAGTTTTTTTCTTTCCCACCCGGGAAATATGCGCGGTATATCAGTCTCCCTCCGCGGACTCCGCGATCATCAGGGTGGCAAAGGCCCAAAGGAGCATCGCCAGCAGCAGCTTCACCGGGCTGACGGAGGCGAAGGCCCCTCTGGCGCAGGAGATGAACACGATCAGCACGCCCAGCACCGACCCCAGCACCGTCATCAGCAGGGCGCGCCGGGTGGTGCGCCACAGCCGCCGCCCGCCCCGGGCGGTCTCGGAATAGTGCCAGAGCCCTTCCCGGCTGAGGAGCGCGGCGGGTTTCCCCTCCGTTTCCGGTTCCACGCTCAGCTGATAGCGGTTCTCCGGCGGCAGGAAGCTGATGCTCCCCTCGTTGAGGCGGAATTTCTGGATCATCATGGAGGGGCTGATATTGAAATCCCGAATGGCGAAGATGGGGCGCATCCGCCCGCTCTCCAGCCGGTACAGCGCATTCTGCACCAGCTCCTGGGGCAGATAGTTGACGATGAAGACCCCGCAGAGCTCATGGTCGATGGCGGTGTAGACCGCGCCTGCCACGTCCACGCTGCCGGGGACGCGGATGCCCATGAGATTCATGTAAGCGCCGGTGCCCACCAGCACCTGCTCCGCGCCGATGAAGGCGCTGACGCCCCCCTCGGTGCCGCAGTCGAAATCCTCCACCCGGTAGAGCGGCGCGGCATATTGCCGCATCAGCTCCCCGAATACCCGGCGCAGACCGCTCCCCGTCGCCAGGATGACGCTGCCCGTGTAGGCCACCACCTTTTCCACATGGGCCCCGGACAGGACCTTCATCCCATTGAGGATCACGGAGTTTTCCGGATAGATGTCCAGATCCCGGATCACCAGGCCCACGGCCTTCGCCATATCCTCCGCCCCGCGCCAGCCGGCCAGGGCCGCGCCGCTGAGGCTCAGCCTCTTGGCGGTCAGGAAGAAGGGCCGGGCATAGACCATCGTGGCGCTCATGGCTGCGGCAGCACAGCTCAGCGCCGCCAAGCAGCGGAAGATCGCGCCGGTGCCGGAAAGATAGGCGGCGGCCAGAGCCAGCACCAGCAGCAGGAGCAGACAGGGCGGCACGGCCTTGTGATAGAACCGCTCCGGAAGGTCCGGCTCCGTGGCGCGCTGCAAAAAGCCCTTGGCAGTGCCCAGTTTCTTATTGAGGATGCTCCCCTCCTCCGCCAGCTTGTCCTCCGAGGAGACCACGGTGGGGACGCTTGCCAGGCGCATGGCCCGTATCGTTTCCCGGAAGGCGCTGCGGCGGCAGTAGCTGCCCCAGAGGGCAAAGGCCAGGGTGAAAGCCGCCGTCACGCAGTAAGGCGGAAGGCCCGGCTCGCCGACGTGGCCGGAAATCATCAGCACCGCGTCGATCTCCGCGGCGATATTGGCAAGGAGCACCACCGTCTCGCAGCCGGGCTTTGCGGAAAGGAGGTCCGTCACGCCCTTGGCCAGCACGTCCAGCCCCAGGATCATGACCGCCAGCTGCATGGCTGCCTGCAGGATCCAGAGGGTCCTGCCGCCCCGGAGCGCTTCGGGTCCCAGAGAACCGCCGCCCAGGAACAGCAGCAGGGCCATCACGACGGAAAGTGTGAAGGCGGGGATCATCCGCCGATGCAGGGAGGCCACGCCGGAAGCATATTGCTTCGCCGCTTCCTCCGCCGTCAGCTCCGGAACGTTCTCCGGCTCCTTTTCCCGGGCTTCCTTGCGCAGGCGCGCCTTTTCCTCCCGCTGCTGCCGTTTGCGGCGGGCCCTCTCCGCGCGGGCTTCCCGCTTCTGCCGTTTCCGTTCTTCCGCCGGGGACGGCCATTTCTCTTCCTCCGGTTCCGGCTCGTCAGGCTCCTCCGGCGTTTTCGGTCCTTCGGTCTCCCCCGCTTCTTCGGGCTTCTCCGCTTCCTCCGGCTGCGCCGTGGGTTCCGGCTCCGGTTCTTCCGGCTGAGGCTGCGCCTCGGACTGGGGCGCTTCCGCCGCCGGGGGCGTTTCCTTGTTTTCCTCCTCCCGGGGCTGGGGCGCAGGCTCGCCCTTCGCTTCCGCCGGGGGCTCCGGCTCCGGTCCGGCTGTGTTCCCGGGCGCTTCCGCCGGTGGGTCCGGCAGCAGGTCCGCCGCAGCCAGCTCGGAAAGCGACGGGAGCGGCTCCGCAGGGGCAGGCGCTTCCGCCTGCGCTTCTTCCGGGGCTTTTTCCGCCTCCGGCTCCTGCGCACTGGGCTCCGGCTCGGAAAGCTCCTCCTCCACGCTGCGCTTCATCTCCCGGATGATCTCATCCGCGCGCTTTTCCAGCTCCTCCTTGCTCAGGCGGCGCTCGTTGCGGATGAACGCCTCCGACTTGTACTCCGAGAGGATGGAAGCCAGAGAATAAGTCTCAGCAGGCGCTTCCGAACTATTCAGTTTTTCAGGGCTCTGCTCCGACATATATGTACCTTCTTATGCAGAATCAGCCGAGTCTCTGCCGCACGGCCTCGTACAGCACGATGGCGGCCGCATTGGACGCATTCAGGGAGGACACCTTCCCCCGCAGCGGAATGGAGACCAGGAAATCACAGCTCTCCCTGGTGAGGCGGGACATGCCGCTGCCCTCGGAGCCGATGACCAGGGCGGCAGGTCCTTTCAGGTCCGCTTCCCATAGGCTCCGGTCCCCGTCCGCCGCCGTGCCGAAGATCCAGACCCCGGCGTCCTGTAATTCCTTCAGGGCGGCGGCCAGATTCCCCACCCGGGCGACGGCCATATGCTCCACCGCTCCGGCGCTGGTCTTCTCCACCACGGCGGTGACGCCCGCGCTGCGATGCTTGGGGATGATCACGCCATGGGCCCCGGCGCACTCGGCCGTGCGGATGATGGCCCCCAGATTGTGGGGATCGGAGATCTCGTCACAGACGACGACGAGAGGCGCTTCCCCCTTTTCCCGGGCCAGGGCCAGGATATCGGATACCGAAGCGTATTCCCGCACGGCAGCCACGGCGATGACGCCCTGATGGGCGTGGGTCACGCTCATGGCGTCCAGCTTTCGCCGGTCCACCTCGGAAATGACGGCTCCCGCCGCCTTCCCCTTCTGGGCGATGAAGCGCAGGGCCTTGTCCTGCTCGCCCCGGGCGATATAGATCTTGTCCAGCGGACGCCCGGCCTTCAGGGCTTCCATGACGGCATTTTTGCCCTCTACCCGGTCCTCCGCTTCCCTTTTGTTCTCTGCCATGACATACTCCGATAATTGTCCTATGATATCAAGTTTATATATTATAGCACAGGGTTCTTCCGGTGGAAAGTGTAAATTTTCTGTTTCTACCCAAGATGTTGCGTTTCTTTCGTGGACAAGCGGGCCGGAATCATGTAAAATGGCTTTGGAGGCAGGAACTATGAAGCTTTTGGAACGTTTCAACCGCGGCGTCAGCCGTTTTCTTTACAACCATCCCAATTTCGGCATCCCCCGTCTGATGCTCTATCTCATCATCGGCAACGCCCTGGTCTATCTGTTTACCATGATGGATCGGACCGGAATGCTGGCCTGGTATCTTTGCCTGGTGCCGGACCGTCTGCTCAAGGGGGAGATCTGGCGGCTGGTGACCTTCGTTTTCGTGCCCAACACCAGGCGGCTGATCTTCCTGGTGATCGAGCTGTATTTCTATTACCTGATCGGCAGCACCCTGGAGCGGGCCTGGGGCGTGGGCAAATTCACCGTCTATTATCTCTGCGGCATGGCCATCACCGTCGTCTACGGCATCCTGGCCAGTCTCATCACCGGGCGGAGCCTCGCTCTCACGGGGAGCTATCTCAGCCTCTCCATGTTCTTCGTTTACGCTACCCTCTGGCCGGATAACCAGGTCCTGCTGTTCTTCTTCATCCCCGTCAAGGTCAAATGGCTGGCCTGGTTCGAGGCGGCGGTCTTTCTCCTGACCATGATCACCGGGCGGACCCTGCTGCCCCTGGTGGGCCTCGCCAATTACTTTCTCTTCTGCGGCACCAGCCTTCTGGCTTCCCTCAAGTTTTTCCGCATGCGCAACCGGAGCCAGGCGCGGCAGTTCCGCCGGAACGTGAAACGGGCGGAAAACGGGCAGGACGGGCGCACCTACACCCGCAAATGCGCTGTCTGCGGGCGGACGGACACGGACTATCCGGAGCTGGAATTCCGCTACTGCTCCCAGTGCGTGGGCTACCACTGCTTCTGCGCCGACCACATCCACAGCCACGTACACTTCACCGAACCCTGACTTTTCAGAAAACACCAAGGGCGTGCTGCAAAATGCAATTCGCCCTGTCATTCCGAGCCAGCGCTCGCGCTGGCGTGGGAATCCGTCCTATGCTCCAAGGAATACGGATTGCCACAGCCCCTTCGGGGCTTCGCAATGACGGGGGACGGGCATTTTGCAGCACGCCCTATTTGTCTTTCATCAGGTGCAGAGATCGTAGATCACCTGGGCGAATATCTTGATCGCCGTCAGCATATCGTCGATGTTCATGCGCTCGTTTGCACTGTGGAGGTTGGATTCGAAATCCGGCATGGCCGCCCCGAAGGCAACGCCGCCGGGAATATCGTGGACATAGGTGCCGCCGCCCATGGAGAGGCACTCGCCCTTCCTGCCGCTGTAAAGCTCATAGCTGCGGAGCATGGCCTGCACAAAGGGGGTGTCCCCCGGCGTATGGTGGGGCGGGCGCATGGTCCCCTGGAACCGGAATCCGGCGTCCGTGAAGCGCTTCTCCGCCACGGCGCGGCAATTCTCCTCCCTAGCGCAGAGGGGCGCCCGGCTGTCAAAGCTGCCCTCACAGCCCTCCTCCGTCAGCTTGAATAGGCTGAAAGCCAGGGTCAGCGGGCCGGAGATCTCATCCTCCATGGCGATACCCAGGGCTTTTCCTTCCCCATCCCCATAGGGCATCAGTTTCCCCAGAGCGGCCAGAGCCTCCGTGGACGGGCAGGCGGCCAGCGGCAGCTTATTCAGCATGGCAATCAGGGCGGTGATGCCATTCCGCCCCTGCTCGGGCGTGGAGGCGTGGGCCGCCAGGCCCCGCACGGCCAAAGTCATGCCGCCATCCTCCTCCGTCACGGTCAGGGCCACGTTCATTTCCGCGGCCAGCGGCGCGCAGATCCTTTCGATCTCCGCCTTCCCCAGGCCCAGGACCTTTGCCGCCGCGTCTGCCGGAAGAACGTTGATGCGGTAGCCGCCGTCAAAGGCGCTGACCCGGGGCAGAAGGCCGCTTTTGGCCCAGCTGCGCCGGAAGGAACCCACAAAACCGCCCTTCTCCGTGTTGTAAACGGGGAAATTGGCGTCCGGGGAGAAGGTATAGGGCGCGCTCTTTTCCCGGGCGTAATAATACCGGATGTCCCGGGAGCCGCTCTCCTCGTCCGTCCCCAGAATGAGGCGGACATTCTTTTTCAGTTCCCCGCCCGCCAGGTCGCGGACGCAGGCCATGGCGTACAGGGCCGCCACGGCGGGCCCCTTGTCGTCGTCGGTGCCCCGCCCGTAAAGACAGCCGTCCTTTTCCACGGCGGTATAAGGGTCCGTCTCCCAGCCGTCCCCCTCGCCCACCACGTCCAGATGGGCCAGGATATCCAGGGCGCGCTCTCCTTCCATAAGGTCGGCAGTCATGACATAACCGTCGTAATCCTTCGTGGAGAAACCCTGCTCCCCTGCGATCTTCAGCGCTTCCGCCAGGGCTGCCGCCGGGCCTTCTCCGAAGGGCATGCCCTCCTTCCCTTCGCCGCTCACGCTGCGGATGGCCACCAGGCGGCTCACATCCCGCAGGTAATCCGCCCGCCTGCTGTCAACCCAGCTGCTGATCTTCTCCTGTATCGTCATTTGCGTCACTTCCCTCTTCCTTTGTTTTTTCCATGAGCCGCGCCATAACGGCGCACATCTCCGCCCGCGTCGCCGTTCCCGCCGGGTCTAAGCTACCGTCCTCCCTGCCGTTTATGAGGCCGCAGCGCCGGGAACGAAGCACGGCGTCCAGCGCCCAGGGGCTGATGCTCTCCTCGTCGGTGAAGGCGGGCACGTCCACATCTTCCTCCAAACGGCAGTCATAGGCCTCGCAGTAGCGGACCAGGATCAGCGCCATCTGCTCCCGGGTGATCTCCTTGTTGGGGCCGAAGGTCCCGTCGTCATAGCCGGTGACGATGCCACTGAGGGCGGCCCAGGTCACATAGGGGGCGAACCAGTCCCCCTCCTGCACGTCCGAAAAGCTGATGGGGGCGACGAAATCATCATGCAGCCCATACAGCCTGCCCAGGATCGTCACGAACATGGCCCGGGTCACCTTCCGGTCCGGCTCAAAGTGGTGGGCGTCCATGCCGTTGACCAGCCCGGCTTCCGCCAGGGTCAGGATCTGGCTGCGTCCCCAATGGCCCTCCAGGTCCACGAATCGCTCGGTGATGTCGAAATCGCCGCTCAGCTGCGCCAGGTAATCCCCTTCCACGAAGCCCTGGGACTCCCCATAAAAACGGATCTGCGCCTCCGACTCTTCGGCGGCGAAATAGCGATGGGCCGCCGTAAGCTCCTCGCCCTCCCCGCAGAGACGGCCTTCCGAAAGGTCGATCACGTCTCCCGATAAGATATGGAGCCGGGCGCTCCCCTCGGTCATCACGAATTTGCCGAAGGCGCCCAGGCGCACGCTTCCCCCGTCCTGCAGGCTCAGGGGCTGATAGCCCTCCGCCCGGTCCCAAAGGCTCTCCTCCGGCGGCTGCAGGGCATCCAGACGCTGGGTATAGCTCTCCGCCAGGGCATCCAGCCCTTCCCCGGTCTCATGCTGGAAAAGGGACTGCAAACGGGGCAATATGGTATTGTAAAGATAGCTGACGGACAGCAGCGGATCGTCCGCGCCGCCCGCGGCGGCCCTGACGCCGATGCAAAGCCCGAACAGGGCCAGCAGGCACGCTCCCAGCCCCATAAGCCTCTTTCTCATGGTCTTCCTCCCGCTCGGTGAATACAGCTGATTCTACCACAGCCCCGGCTGCTTTTCAACCGTCACCCGCCGGAGGGAGCAAGCATAATGTGGAACAGAATTTGGTTCTTGGGAGTGCTGTATGAAGGATATTTCCATTTTTCTGGGAGCGAACACCGCCCGCGGCTTCCGCTCCCTCTATGAGGAATACATCGGAAGCCTGGACCTGCGGCGGCTCTATGTGATCAAGGGCAGCGCGGGCTGCGGGAAATCCGGGCTGATGAAACGCGTTTCGGAGCGCGCCGCCGGAATGGGGCTGGGCTGCGTCCGCGTCCTCTGTTCCGGCGACCCGGATTCCCTGGACGGGGTGCTCATACCGGAACGGGGGATCGCGTTTTTTGACGGGACTTCGCCCCACGTTCTGGAACCGGCGCTCACGGGTCAGCAGGGCTTTTACCTGGACCTCAGCCGATTCTATACTTCGCCTGCGAAGGGCCTGGAAACCCCGGATACCGCCTACCGGGAGCATTACCGGCGGGCTTACCGCTATCTTGCGGCGGCGGGGAGCCTGGAGGAAATCCCCCGCTGCTCCGAGGAGACCCGCGCCGCCGTCTCCCGCCGGGCCGAAGCCCTTGCCGCCAGGACCCTGGGACGCGGGCGAGGAAAAGGAAGCCTCCGCCGCTTCTACACCGACGCTTTCACCTGCCGGGGCTTTCTCTCCCTGGAGGAAAGCCGCCGGGCCCTTGCCCCCCGCCTGCTCTCCCTCAGCGGAAGCCGCGCCCGTACCGACGTATTTCTGCAGGTTTTCCTCCGGGCCGCTTTGGAGCGGAGTCGGGAAGTGATCCTCTGCCCCGACCCCACGGAGGACCGGCAGACCGCCCATCTGCTGCTGCCGGAGCTGGGCCTGGGGATCACCACCGGACCGGGGGACCGGCGCATCCATCTGGAAAAGCTGGGGCCGCCGCCCTCCCGGGAGGAAACGGCGCAGCTGCGGGAGCTGGAAAAGCTGCGCGCTTCCCTCCTGGACCGGGCGCAGGCGGAGCTGGCCATGGCCAAGCGGGATCACGACGCCCTGGAAGCCGCCGTCCGCCCCTTTATCGACTTCGCCGGGATGACGGAGGAGACGGACGCCCTGATCCGCCGGGTCCTGGAAGAAGCATGAAAAATGGGCGTGCTGTAAAATGTCCCTCTCTCGTCATTGCGAACCCGCGAAGCGGGTGCGGCAATCCGTTTTCTTTCGAGAAGAGGACGGATTCCCACGACCGGTCTGCGGACTGGTCTCGGAATGACGGGGATCTGGCATTTTGCAGCACGCCCTTATTGTATGCTGTCTTACCGCTTGCCGGGTATCCATTCCGCCCCAGTCTCCAGGCCCCACTTGGCAAACATGTCGTTGTAGAACTTGGGCCGGGCGTAATCCGGGCGGATGTCATAGGCCAGCTCCTTGTAGCCGAAGCCCGCCTTTTTCAGGTCCCGGGCGGCCTGGACAAAATCCTCCAGGGTGCTCCCGGAGAGGGTGAAGATCATCTCATTCTCCCCGCAGAGACTGCGTTCGTATTCCCCCGCGTCCGGCATGGACAGGTTGTAGCGCATGGTGCCGTTCAGCACCGGCACCAGCGCCGCGCCGCAGGAATCGCAGGTATCCAGGCAGGCCTGGGTGATCTCCCCGGTGTGATACTTCGCGGCCATGAGCAGCTGCCGCAGCTGGCTGGGTTCGCAGTAGATCATGACGGCGTCGGGGATGAACCTGCAGGATTCCAGAGGAGCGACGGCCATGCCGTCCTTCGTCTTGTCCTCGTCGATATAGGGGAATTTCTCGCAGAAATGCTTGTAGCTCACCTGGGGATCCCGGATGAAGTAGCCGCTGCCCACATATTTCTTGTCCGCCTCGTCCAATGTCCGCAGCCGGAAATTGATGATGGGCCAGAGGCACCAGTGATCCTCCGCGAAGATCGCCAGGTGGTTGCGGGTCCGGCGCACGAAGGCCAAGGCCTGACACAGGGCATAATGGATGCCCTCCCCGGAGGGCTGCCGGCAACCTTCCGGCACCTCGTCCCGGTCGATCAGCTTGATGGCCATGGGCGCCGTGCGCAGGCAGAAAAGCTCCTCCAGCTCCTTTCCCACGTCATTGATCTCTTCCAGCGTCAGCATGCTCATTCCTCCCGTATGTTCATTTTCTCATTTTTGTTCAGACCCGGCTTCTTTGCCCCGCTGCCGAAGCGCAGGGCCCCGGCGGGACAGGCCCGGACGCAGGCCCCGCAGCGGATGCACTCCGCGCTGTTGGGATCCCGGGTCACGGCCACGCCCATGGGGCAGGTCTTTTCGCATTTCCCGCAGGAAACGCACTTTTCCCCGTCCAGCTTAAGGCGCAGGACGCTCACCTTCTGAAACAGGGCATAGAAAGCCCCCAGAGGGCAGAGATATTTGCAGAAGGGGCGGTGGATATAGACGGAGCTGAGGAGCACCAGGGCCATCAGGGCAAACTTCCACCGAAACAGGAAACCGGCCGCGCTTTTCAGCTGCTCCTGCAAAAGCACCAGAGGCACGCCGCCTTCCAGCGTCCCCACAGGGCAGAGGTATTTGCAGAAGAAGGGTTCCCCGACCCCCAGCTCGCTGCGCCAGAAGAAGGGCAAAAGGAAAACCAGGATCAGCAAAACCGCATATTTCAGGTATCGCAGGACCCGGTCTATCTTTTTGGGCACCTTCAGCTTCGGCAGAGGGATCTTGTAAAGCAGCTCCTGGATAAGCCCGAATAGGCAGAGCCAGCCGCAGATGAAGCGGCCCACCAGCAGCCCCAGGGCGGCCAGGTAGCCCACCACGGAGAAGGCGAATTTCCGCCGCCGGGCGTCAAACAGGGACTGCATGGCCCCGATGGGACAGGCGCCCAGCGCGCCGGGGCAGGAATAGCAGTTCATGCCCGGCACGCAGAAATTCTTCAGCGGCCCCTGATAGATGGTCCCCTTGACAAAGCCTGTGATGTGGGCGTTGGTCAGGAGCCCCCAGCCCAGCTGCACCGCCTTGCGAAGGAGGGCGAAACGATCCTTCATCTCAGCCGATCCCGATACATTCCAGGCAGACTGTGGCCGCCTTGCGGTAGACGGTTTTCAGTTCTCCCCGGCTGACGCCAAAGACGCAGGAGGCGACGGCCAGCACAAGCAGCAACACCGTCACGGCCAGCGGCACTTTCCGTTTCATTATTCTCTCCTCTTCAGCCCAGAGCTGCCAGGTGTTCCTCGATCTTTTTCTTCCAGTCCTCGCCGGACATGCTGCCGGTAATGGGCCCTTCCAGGACCCTGCCCGACGCGTCCACGAAGTAGGAGGTGGGCACATACATGAGGTCGGTGGCCCGTTCCAGCTCGGGACTCAGGATCAGCACCGGGTATTCCACCCCCGTGCTCTCCAGGATGTCCAGGGCGTCCTGCACCACATCCTGCTGGATCCCGCCGGTTGCGTCCAGGATATCACAGGTGAGGCCCACGATGCCGAAGCCCTGTTCCCCATAGTCCCTGGCCAGGTCCGCCAAGTCCGGCATCTCCCGGATGCAGGGCCCGCAGAAGGTGCCCCAGATGTTGAGCAGCGTCAGTTTGTTTTCAGCGATGAACTCGCCCAGGGAGACGCAGATGCCGTTCAGGTTCATTACCTCGGCGGAGGCGAACCATTCCCCCAGATCCTCCGGCTTCGGGACCTCCGGCAGGGTCAGGGGCAGGATCTCGGCCTCCGCCATCACCCCTGCGGCGTCCGCCATCAGGGCGTCGTAGCGGGCAAGCTCCTCCTCCGTCATGCAATCGGCCTGCTCAGAGAAGTAATCCGGGTATTGGGAGACGACGTCGGCGTAATTCAGATAGTAGTAATAGAACGCATCGTTCTTCCCCAGATAACGGAGATCCGGGTCGTCATCCTCTTGGGTCTCTCCCCAGATGGAGAGGAAGATATAATCATAGGGATAGGCATAAATATCCGTGTCCGGGTGCTCGTTCTTCAGGGCCAGATAGAGGATCGCTTCCTGCCGTTCCACCCACACCTCCGCGGTCAGATGGTCCTGGGCGTCAAGCAGTTCCCCGCTGAGGGGGATGCGCAGCCCCATCATGGGCACTTCCAGCACCCCGTCCGAGGGTCGGAGCACAAAGTAGCCCAGGTTTTCCGACCCGTCGCTCTCCGCCGATACGGGAGTCTCGGAGGGCTTCGGCGCGGGAGCTGGCTCCGGCGTGACAGCGGGAGCCGATCCCGGCGTGGGCGCTGCCGTCGCCGCAGGCGTCGCAGGCGCGGGAGTCGGGTCTGCTTGTCCGGTCTTCCCCGTGCAGCCTGCGGCCAACAGGAGGAACAGCAGAATGAGAACAGTCAGTCTTTTCACAGGCTCATCCTTTCCGAAGGGCCGTCAGTCCAGATCATACAGCGCGCTGTATTTTTCCTTGAGATAATCGGTGTAATACCCGGGATCGAAGGGGGCTTCCGCAGCCTGCTCAAAAAGCTCCTGGGGATCGTAGAGGCAGCCCTTGCGCCAGATGCGCGCCGTCAGCCAATCCAGGATGGGCGTCATATCCCCGGAAGACACCGCTTTGTCCACGTCCACGGTCTCCTTCATCTTTGCCAGCAGCTGCGCGCCGTAGGCGGAGCCCAGGGCATAGGAGGGGAAATAGCCGATGCTGCCGCCGGACCAGTGGCTGTCCTGCAGCACGCCCCGCCTGTCGTCCGGCACATCCAGGCCCAGGTACTCCTTCACCTTGGCGTTCCAGGCCTTCGGCAGGTCCGCCACTTCCAGGCTGCCCTCAATCAGCTGCTTTTCCAGCTCATAGCGCAGCATCACATGGAGGCAATAGCTCAGTTCGTCCGCCTCCGTGCGGATCAGGCCCGGTTCTGCGATATTTGCGGCGCGGTAGAGCATTTCCTCCGTGACCCCTTCCATCTGCTCCGGGAACAGCTCCCGCAGCTTGGGCAGCAGGATGTGGATGAAGCCCCGGCTTCGGCCGATGATGTTCTCAAAAAAGCGGCTCTGGCTCTCGTGGATGCTCATGGAAGCGCCGCCGGCCAGCATCGTGTCCTGCAGCTCGTCCCCGGTGTGCAGCTCATATAGGGCGTGGCCGCCCTCGTGCACCACACTGAACAGGCTGGATAGAGGATCGTTGAGATGGTAGTGGGTGGTGATGCGCACGTCATGCTTGGAGTAGCCGTCGGTAAAGGGGTGCTCCGTCTCCCCGATGGAGCAGTATTCCCGGTCAATGCCGATGGCCTCCATGAGCCAGTCGGACAGCTTCCGCTGCTGTTCGATGGGGTATTCCCTGTGGATAAAGGCGCAGTCCGGCTGTCCTTTTTCCGCGACTTTATGGATCAGGGGCACCAGACGTTCCTTCAGCACGGCGAAGAAACGGTCCAGCGTCTCCATGGTAAGCCCCCGCTCGTACTGGTCCAGCAGAGCGTCATAGGGCTTCTTTTCCGGTTCCAGCCAGGCGGCCAGCTTTTTGTTGAAGGCCACGATCTTTTCCATATAAGGCTGGAATGAGGGCCAGTCGCTCTCCACCTTTGCCTTGTGCCATACCGCTTCGGCATCGTTCAGCAGCACCTGATAGGCGATATACTCCTCTTTGGGTATCTTCTTCGTGCGCTCATAATCCCGCCAAAGCTCCGATACCTCCCGCCGGGTGATGGGGTCCAGCTCTTCACGCCGCTCCATGAGGGCGGCCAGCAGCTTTCCCGTCTCCTCCCCGGTCTGCAGCTCATAGCTCACCTCGGAGAGCACCGCCAGGGTCTTGCCCCGGTCCTCGGCCCCTCCCGGCGGGGCGATGGTGGCGG
Source organism: Oscillospiraceae bacterium (assembly GCA_902795345.1). Classification (GTDB taxonomy): domain Bacteria; phylum Bacillota; class Clostridia; order Oscillospirales; family Oscillospiraceae; genus UBA1774. The sequence goes on along the minus strand of CADBKO010000003.1, from coordinate 58,448 downwards.
CGTCGTAGTAAAGGACGCCCTCGGCGTGGGCGTAGGCGTGCATCTTGGCGACCAGCGCGCGCAGGCGCGCGGTCAGTTCTTCCGTTTTTTCCATTTCCGTCCTCCCATCATGATTCTATGCAGATTGTAGTGCTTTCCCGGCACAAAGTCAACTTGACAAAGGAGGCGCAGGCGTCAATAATGGGAGAAAAAACCATTCTTCGGGAGGATAATAATGGAAGACGTACTGGACCGCTTCCTGCGGTATGTGAAGATCGACACCCAGTCGGAAGAGAACGGGAATCATCCCAGCACGGAAAAGCAGTTCGATCTGGCGCGGCTGCTGACGGAGGAGCTGAAGGCCATCGGCGTTTCCGACGTGACCCTGGACGAGGAATTCTGCTATGTTTACGGGGTGATCCCCGCCAATCTGCCCGCCGGGAAAAGCGCGCCCGGCGTGGGCTTCATGGCCCACATGGACACCTCCAGCGCCGTCAGCGGCGCGGGCGTGAAGCCCCGCATCGTCCCCTTCACCGGGGAGGACATCGACCTGGGGGGCGACGGGAAGTATATCCTGAGCCTGCGGGAATTCCCCTTCATGAAGGCGTTTATCGGAGAAGACCTGGTCGTCACCGACGGCAGCACCCTGCTGGGGGCCGACGACAAGGCCGGCGTGGCGGAGATCATGGCCATGGCGGAATATCTGCTGACCCACCCGGAGGTGCCCCACGGCAGGCTCTGCATCTGCTTTACCCCCGACGAGGAGGTGGGCGGCGGCACGGCCAGGATCGACCTGGGACGCTTCGACCCGGACTTTGCCTATACGGTGGACGGCGGTCCCCTGGGCGGCATGGAGTATGAGAATTTCAACGCCGCCTCCGCCCGGCTGATCCTTCACGGGCGCAGCATCCACCCCGGCAGCGCCAAGAACACCATGCGCAACGCCCTTCTGATGGCCATGGAATTCCAGAGCCTGCTGCCTCCTGCGGAGGCCCCCATGTATACCGAGGGCTATGAGGGCTTCTATCACCTCTGCGACCTGCACGGCGACGTGGAAAAGGCGGAAGCGGACTACATCATCCGGGATCATGACAAGGAGAAATTCCTGGCAAAGAAGGCCTTTTTTGCCGACTGCGGCGAGTTTCTCAACCGGAAATATGGGCCCGGCGCCTGCGAGACCGTGATCCGGGATTCCTACTACAACATGAAAGAGCTGATCCTTCCCCGCATGGAGATCGTGGACAAGGCCCGGGAGGCCATGGAGGAGCTGGGCATCCAGCCTCATGTCTCCCCCATCCGCGGCGGCACCGACGGGGCCATGCTCACCCATATGGGCATACCCTGCCCCAACCTCTGCACCGGCGGCGGCAACTGCCACGGGCGCTTCGAGTTCGCCTCCGTGCCCCAGATGCGAAAGATCGTGGAGCTGCTGGTGAAGATCGCGGAAAAACACGTGAAGTGACATCAGAAGTGACATTATACGACAAAAGACGCGCAGCTAAAGGCTGCGCGTCTTCTTTCATGCTTTTCTATCAGGTCTGGGGCGGCTGTGCGCCGGGAGCGGGCATATTGGTCATGTCGATGTAATTCACCCGGTTCTTTTTGCAGAACTTCTGGAGCTGGGACTTGTAGCTCTCCCAATACTTATCGTCCGCCTTGACCTTGATGATGGGGGTGCCCATGGGTTCCGACTTTTTGCGGATGGTGATCATTTCCTGCATTTCCTTCTTGAAGAGCTTCTTGACCTCCATCTTCATGACGGTGATCTCCTGAAGCTCGTCGGCCTTCCAGCTCATGCGGGTGGCCTGGGTGCCCATGGTGACGCCGGCTACGATCTCGGTCTCGTCGATAAAAATGCGTTCTTTCATGTGTCTAACGCTTTCCTCCCATTTTACTATGGTATGATTTATCGCTATATTAGTGTTTTTGCCCGGAAAAATCAATAACTATTTCTTAGAGTTTTTCTGTATTTTGTGAATCTTTTTCCTTGTCGGAGGCGAATCATTATGCTATAATGCACGTTGCTGCTAACCCAAAACACAAAAAAACAAGAAACAGGAGTGAGACAGAGTATGGACTTTATTCTGGAAAACCTCTGGCTTGTGAGCCTGATCGCCGCCGTCATCGCGCTGGTGTTCGTCGTTCTCCAGGCCAAGAAGGTTCTCGCCGAGGATGAAGGCACTGACCTCATGAAGCGCATCTCCCAGAATGTGCGGAAGGGCGCCGGCGCGTTCCTCAGCCGCCAGTACAAGACCGTGGGTATCTTCTTCGTATGCATGGTCATCATCATCGCGGTCATGGCCGCCCTTGGGCTGCTGACCTGGTATGTGCCCTTCGCGTTCCTGACCGGCGGCCTTTTCTCCGGTCTGAGCGGCTTCATCGGCATGAAGATCGCCACCAATTCCAACGCCCGCACCGCTGCCGCCGCTCAGAAGAGCCTGAACAAGGGCCTTCGGGTCGCTTTTTCCGCCGGCACCGTCATGGGCTTCACCGTGGTGGGCCTGGGCCTGCTGGACATCTCCATCTGGTATGCTCTTCTGACCAAGGTCTTTAAAGAGACTCTGGAAGTCACCACCTCCACCATGATCACCTTCGGCATGGGTGCTTCCTCCATGGCTCTGTTCGCCCGTGTGGGCGGCGGCATCTTCACCAAGGCTGCCGACGTGGGCGCCGACCTGGTGGGCAAGGTGGAAGCCGGTATCCCCGAGGACGACCCCCGCAACCCCGCCGCCATCGCCGACAACGTGGGCGATAACGTGGGCGACGTGGCCGGCATGGGCGCCGACCTTTACGAGAGCTACGTTGGCTCCCTCCTCTCCACCTGCGCGCTGGGCGTCGTTGCCTTCAACGGCATCGAGGGCATCCGGGCCATCAACGCAGTCGCCCTTCCCCTGGTCATGGCTGCCATCGGCGTGATCTGCTCCCTGATCGGCTCCTTCCTGGTCAAGACCAAGGAAAACGCCACCCAGAAAGCCCTGCTGGGCGCTCTGTCCCGGGGCACCAACTTCGCCGCCATCGTCACTGCCCTGCTGAGCCTGCTGGCCGTGCTGTGGCTGCTTCCCGGTCACTTCGGCGTCTACATCGCCATTCTGGCCGGTCTGGTGGCCGGCGTCGCCATCGGCAAGGTCACGGAATACTACACCTCCGATACTTATAAGCCCACTCAGAAACTGTCCGAGTCCTCCAAGACCGGCACCGCCACCCTCATCATCAGCGGCCTGAGCCTGGGCATGATGAGCACCCTGCTCCCCATCCTGATCGTGGGCGCCGCCGTTATCATCGCTTACTTCTGCGCCCAGATCGGCGTTGAGGGCGGCAATGCCTCCCTCGGCCTCTACGGCATCTCCATCTCCGCTGTCGGCATGCTCTCCACCCTGGGCATCACCCTGGCTACCGACGCTTACGGCCCTGTGGCCGACAACGCCGGCGGCATCGCCGAAATGGCCGGTCTGCCCGAGGAGGTCCGGGAGCGCACCGACGCTCTGGATTCCCTGGGAAATACCACCGCTGCCACTGGCAAGGGCTTCGCCATCGGCTCTGCCGCTCTGACCGCCCTGGCGCTGATCGCCAACTTCGTGGAAAAGATGGAGATCAACGGCGGCTCCTATTCCCTGTCCCTGATGGATCCCAAAGTCCTGGTTGGTATCTTCGTGGGCGCCATGCTGCCCTTCCTCTTCTCCGCCATGACCATGAGCGCCGTGGGCCGCGCTGCCCAGAGCGTCGTCGTGGAAGTCCGCCGTCAGTTCAAGGAGATCAAGGGTCTGCTGGAAGGCAAGCCCGGCGTGGAAGCCGACTATGCCAAGTGCGTTGACCTCTGCTCCAAGTCCTCCCTGAAGGAAATGGTCGCCCCCGCCATCGTGGGCATCGCCTCTCCCATCATCGTGGGTCTGATCCTGGGCGGCAGCGGCGTCATCGGCCTGCTCTGCGGCGCCACCGCTTCCGGCTTCATCATGGCAGTGTTCATGTCCAACTCCGGCGGTGCCTGGGACAACGCCAAGAAGTACATCGAGGCCGGCCACTTCGGCGGCAAGGGCTCCGAGAACCACAAGGCTGCCGTCGTGGGCGACACCATCGGCGACCCCTTCAAGGATACTTCCGGCCCCAGCATCAACATCCTCATCAAGCTGATGAGCATGGTCTCCATCGTCTTCGCCGGTCTGATCGCCAAGTGCAACTGGTTCTGATCCGGCCCTGAACGTACCGGCATCCGAGGCGCAGGCAGAAGCCTGCGCCTCGTTCCTTTTGACCGTTATTATATAGGTGAATAAATGGATAATTGTGATTGGTGTAACCTGTCTGAAGAAGACAAGCGCTTTCAGGTATACGAGAGCAAATCTTGGTCTGTTTTCCTTGCAGATGAACAGGATTATATCGGACGGTGTATATTGGTTTTGAAGCGTCATTGCCAGGCATTGTCAGAGCTGACAGAGGAGGAATGGGGCGAGCTCCGCACTCTGATTTGTAAAGCGGAGGCATGCTTAAAGGCTGTTTTAGGCGCAGCTCTGTGTAACTGGAGCTGTTTGATGAATGATTTTTACAAGGATCCTTCGCCTGATCCCCATCTCCATATTCACGTAAGGCCAAGATATGATAAGCCCGTGATGCTCAACGGGAACGTTTATTTGGATAGCGAATTCGGTCATCATTATGCGGTGAATAAAAGCGGGGCAATACCCGCTGAAGATAAGGAAGAAGTGTTTATTCGATTAAAAGAATGGTGGAATCGCTGAATTCCCGTTAGTCTTTGTCGGAAACTATAAATAAGAGGTGCGAGCCGCCAGACTCGCACCTCTTTCCCCTCCTTTGCGGCGTACTCCGCTAGGCGGGAGGGCATTTTTCTCAATCCTCAGGCAGCCGCTTCGTTGGGTTCCTCCGGCTGATCCTCCGTATCCTCGGGAGGCGTTTCCTCCTCGATCTCCGGCATATCCTCGGCGGCGGGAGGCGCTTCCTCGCCGCCCTCCTCCGGCTCTTCCTCGATGGTCACGGGACCGGTGGGATGCTCCGGCGTCTCTTCCGCGAAGGTCAAGGTCGTCTCCAGGTATTCGCCGTCGCGCCAGAAGCGGATCAGCACGGTATCGCCTGCGCGATAGTCCTGCTTAATGCGGCTCAGGTCGTCCAGGGAAGCGACCGTTTTGCCGTCGATGCTGACGATGATATCGCCCTTGATGAAGCCTGCCTGCTCGCCGGGAAGTCCCGGTTCCGCGCTGTAAACCATCGCGCCGGCGGGAGATTCGGGGCGGATCAGTCCTGCGGTAACGTTCATGACGGTGATGCCAAACAGCGGTCTGCCGGGCACATACCCGTATTCCTTGAGATACTCAGCGATACTTATGGCGTTCTTTACGGGGATGGCAAAGCCGATCCCCTCGGTGGTGAGGCTCACATATTTGGCGGTGACCATGCCGATCACGTTCCCGTAGGCGTCAAAGGCAGGTCCGCCGGAGTTGCCGGGGTTGACGGCGGCGTCGATCTGGAACATATCCAGAACCGTCCCGTCGCTGAATTCCACGACCCGGTCCAGACCGCTGATGATCCCGGTGGTCATGGAGAACTTCAGGTTTTCGTCCGGATGGCCCATGACATACACCTTCTGGCAGTTTTTGGGGCTGGCGCTGCTGATGGTGGCCGCCTGCAGCCCCTGCGCTTCGATCTTCAAAAGGCCAATGTCTGTCTCCGTATCGGCGCCCACGATCTGCCCTTCAAAGATTCTGCCGTCATACAGCTCCACCTGCATGGATTCCCCTACGCTCTGGGCGTCGGTGATACAGTGGGCGTTTGTCAGGATGTAACCGTCGTTGGTGATGATGATGCCGGAGCCGGAGAGCGTCCGCGTTCCGCCGTCCTCCAGCTTCCCCTCCCAATAAATATATGCCGTCTGACTGCAAGCCCTCTCATAAAGGGTCTCCGGGTCCAGCTCCACGCCGTACCATCTGGAGGTGAGATCAGCCTCCAGAACGGTCCCCAGCGCGCGGACCTCCTCTGCCGGTTCGCGGACGATGCGCACGCCGGAGAGGGACAGGCCCACGACCCCGGCGCTCAGTCCCAGGATCAGCAGCAGTGCGAGGCTGCATACCAGGATGCTTTGCAAAACCTTGTTTTTCATTCTTTTTCGCTCCTTTTTGCGATCCCCACCGGGTCCCGGCATAAAGCGGACAGGCTTCGCTTTCCGGCGCCCCCATGGGATGAACTTCGTTTTCAGCCCGCGCCGGAGATCAGCCAGCCGTCCAGGCAGACGCCGCAGGCGTCGTCCAGCTTTCTTCCGAAGGCTTCCGGGTACTCCCGTTTCCAGGTCTCCCACTCCTCTGCCGTCACCTTCTCCACCTCCGCCAGGAAGCCGCTGACGGCCATACCGGTGGCGTTGCGGGATGTGGGCGCGGTGGGGGTGATGGTGTTGATGGCGCCGCCCCGGTCCAGCCAGCCGGGGATGATGGGATCCAGGCGGGAGCCGTGGTCCACATAGCAGACGCCGGGCATGAGGCGCTCCGTCACATAGGCGCCGCAGAGGACGATGCCCCGCTCGTTGAATACCTTTACAATATCTCCCTGCCGGATGCCCCGTTTTTCCGCCTCGGAGGTATGGAGCCAGACGGGCTCATAGAGATAACCGTCCTCTCCCCGCACCTTCATGGTCTCGATCTCCCGCGTCCAGAGGATATCGTCACACTGGGCGTGCATGCGCCAGCGCCCGTGGTTGGACATGCACAGGAGGGGGTATTTCTCCGCCCTCAAGCTGCTGAGGCGCTCGTCGTGGCTGGGGCCGCTCTCGATCCAGTGCGGCACCGGAGGCCGCTCCGGATCGTCGGGGGTCAGCTCCGCGATCTGGGTGGAGTAGAATTCCAGCTTCCCCGTGGGGGTGCTGAGGGGATGGTTCTCCGGGTCCTGATAGAATTCCAGCAGACCGGCGGGCAGCTTATCCAGCTCCTCCTGGGTCCGGCAGGGGATCACAAAGATCTTCTTGCGGCTGAATTCCTCCCAGGTCATATAATCCTCGCAGCCGGAGGCCTTGTAGAGGAAGCGCACCCGCTCCTCGTGGGTCAGGCGGCCGGTGTAGGCGTCGTAGTATTCCTTACCCAGCTTCTCGGCCACCTTGGCGCAGACGTCAAAATCGCTGAGGCTCTCCCCCACCGGCGGGCAGCTGGGCTCCGCCAGGTAGATGCTGGTGAAGGCGCCGGAGGACATGTCGTTTGCCAGGTCCGGCACCTCATGCTTCGTAGCCACGGGGAAGATCAGGTCCGCGAAATAGCAGTCGTTTTCCAGCCAGGGATGCTGGGCGATGATGGTCTCGATGCTCTCGTGGCGGTAAGCCCGGATGCTGGCGTTCCCGTCGTTCCAGCAGGTGACCTGGCAGGGAGCGTCCGTCCAGATCATGTGGACCCTGCTCATGCCCGGCCGGGGATACTGCATCTTCTCAAACTGATACTGCTGGGTGGGATAGCGGTGATTGCCCGGTCCCGGCTGCTGGCTGGAGGAGAAGCACTGGAGGCCCCGCCACTCTGCGTGGCCGTTGAGGATGGCGTCGTGCACCAGGCAGCGGGGAATGAACTGTTTGGGGGCGGGCAGCTGCTTATACAGCTCGACCAGCTCCGGCGCCCGCTTCTTCTGTTCCTCCGAAAGGACGAAGCGGTCCATGTTGATGATGGGGTCCACGTCCCCCTCCACGGGCCGCAGCGGGTCGCCGCAGGCGGGGATCCTCGGCACGAACTGCCCCTGGTAGGGCACGGGGTATTCCCGGTTCCACAGGTTCCATTCGATCATCTTGGCCTGGTGGACGCCGGGCCTTCCCAGGCCCTGCATGCCCAGGAGCATGACTTCCAGACGGGCAGGCTCCGAGGCGTAGGGCCCCCGGATATAGGGGCCGCCGTTGCCGTGGATGATGCTGGCGGTGTTCTTCGCCCAGGTATGGGCCAGGGCCTTGATGGTCCACTCCGGCGTGCCGCATTTTTCGCTGGCCCAGGCCGGCGTCTTGGGTATGCCGTCCTCCCGGCCCAGCACATAATCCTCGAACTTATCGAAGCCATAGGCGTGGGAGGCGATATATTCCTTGTCGTAGGTCCCCTCCGTGATCCAGACATAGGCGATGGCCAGCTGCATGGCTGGGTCCGTATTGGGCAGGATGGGGATCCACTTGTCGGCGTGGATGGCCGCCCCGTAGTTGAGATCGGGGCAGACATAGACGCTCCGGATGCCGATCTTCGTAAACCAGGAGCAGAGGCGGCTGGGCAGGTTCATACCGAAGCCCCGGGGCGTGGTCTCCGGGTCGCAGCCCCAGAAAAAGAGCATATCCGAATGATTGGCGATGTCGGGATAAAGATTCGTCTGGGGGGCCATCTCTCCCACGGGTTCGCAGCCCCAGACATATTTCGCGCCCCAGAACCAGCCCTCCCAGGAATCCATGTTGCGCATCTGGAGGGTATAGCCTCCCATGAGGCTCAGCAGGCGGTTGGGGCAGCCGTGGCTGGGGGCGGTGTTCTTCCCTTCCCCGTGCATGTCCGCCTGGCAGAGGACGGCTTCGCAGCCATAGGTATCCTTGATGCGCCGCAGCTCGTCCGCGGCGATCTGGGCCGCTTCGTCCCAGGAGATGCGCACATAGCGGCTGACGCCCCGGTTCTGGGGGTTGCGCTCCCCCCTCGGGTCCCAGTCCACCCGCTTGAGGGGCCAGCGCACCCGGTTGCGGGAGTAGACCCGGGTGCGGTAGCCCAGGCCGAAGGGGGTGATGGTCACCCGGTCCGGCGCGGAAAAGCTGCTGCCTCTGGCTTCCATCTTCCAGGGATTGCAGTTTGCTTCCGTATACTCCGTATCATAGAAATATGGCCTGATCCGGGTGATGCGCCCGTCCGTGGAATCCACCATGCAGGGCCCGCCGCTCTCCGGCCCCATGAGGCTGAAGCTGCATATGCTGCTCTTGTCAGGCTCAAATCTGTTCTTCATAGGCTAGACCGATCCCTTTCCGCGATTTCCGAAATAGAGCTCACCAAAAGTCGGAATTATCTGCTTACAGAATTTCATAATATTATATCTCAAGATCGGAACCAGGTCAATCTCCGATTCCCCTATTCCGGGAAATCCCTTTACTCCTGCCCCATCTCCCGGCGTCGGGTCTTGCAATTCCGTACATTTTTGATATACTTACCTATATGTTATTTCAGATAAGGAGAATCGCCATGAAAGATATGCTGAAAGGTAAAGTCGCATGGGTCACCGGCGCATCCAGCGGCATGGGAGAGGCCACCGCGCTGACCTTCGGGCGGGAAGGGGCCATTGTGATCGTGGGCGGCGGCCGCCGGAAGGAGCCCGCCATGGAGACCTGCCGGAAGATCGAGGAGATGGGCGGCACCGCCCGGTATTACGGGCCGCTGGACGTTTCCGATCCGGAGAACATCAAGGAGCACTACGGAAAGATCATCGCAGAATTCGGCCGGGTGGATATCCTGGCCGCCTTCGCCGGCAAGAGCTTCGACAACGACAATCTGCCCCCTGACGAGCACTGGAAGCGGACCATGGACGTGAATATGAAGGGCATGTACGACTGCTGCATGGCGGTCATGCCCGGCATGAAGGAACAGCGCGGCGGCAGCATCATCATCTGCTCCTCCAACGGCGCCTTCAATCCCACCACCCCCGCTTACGAATACCACATGGCCAAGGGCGCCTGCGAGGCTCTGGCGGTGAACATGGCCCTGGACGGCGCGGCTTACGGGGTCCGCGTCAACTGCATCAAGCCCGGCTGCATCCTCACCGGCTTCTGGGACGAGCTGATTCCCGACAAGCAGGAGCAGCTGGCTTTCACCGCCCAGATCGCCAAGAAGGAAGTGCCGCTGCAGCGCGCCGGTACATCCCAGGACATCGCCAACGTGGCCTTGTTCTTCGCCTCCGAGCTTTCCTCCTATGTCACCGGCCTGCGCCTCTTCGTGGGCGGCGGCCAGGGCTATATCTATTCCCCCAACCAGAGCTTCCTGCTCTCCGACGACGCGCAGGATACCCTGCCGGTCGGCGTCCGCTGACGGGAGCGCAGCCCCTTTTTATGCTGAAAGGAGTCGGATAACATGGCAAATACGGGAACATTTCGCAGCGCCATCAACGGATTCAACCGTCAGGACGTGATGGACTATCTGGAATCCGCCTCTCAGCGCTATGAAGCGCTGAAAAAGGAGAGGAACGAGCTGGACCGCATGCGCACGGAGCAGCAGGCCCGTGTGAAGGAGCTGGAGAGTATTCAGGAGGAAGCCGCAGACATCAAAGAGCAGGCTGCCCAGGAGACCGCAGAAGCCCTGGCTCAGCTCCGGGCCAAGGAGGAGGAGTGCGAGAGCCTTCGCGCTTCTCTGGAAGCCGTCACCCGGGAGCGGGACGACGCCCTGGCCAGGCCCACCGAGGATCCCGCCGTGGCGGAAGCCCTCCGCAGCGAGGTGAGCGCCCTGCAAGCCCGGCTGGCGGAGATCGAGGCGAAGCAGGCGGAAACGGTGCGCAAAGCAGAGGAATACGACAGCATGCGGGACCGGATCGCCACTTTGGAGCTGAATGCTTCCCGCCGTGCCGCCGACATCGAGGAAGCTGCCCGGAGCGAAGCCCGCGCCCTGCTTGAGCAGGCGGAGCAGCAGGCCGGGGAGCTGCGTTCCAAGGCGGAGCAGGACGCCGCGGACCTGCTGGACAGGACCAGGCAGGAAAACGAGGAATTTCTTGCCCAGAGGGACAAGAATTACCGCCTATTCCGGGAAAACCTCCGGGGCGCAGCTGCGGAAACGGAAGCCAGCACAGGCTTCATCTCCGAAGAGCTGCAGCGTCTGGGCGATAAGCTGAAAGGGATCGTCTCCTCCCTCACGGATACTTCCCGGCGCTTCGACACCGGGGAGAAGGCCGAAGAGACGCCCTCATGCTGCGAAGAGGAATGTGCGCCGGAAACCGCCCCCGCGCCGGAGACCGAAGAGGAGGTCCACCACTGTCATGGCTGATCTCCTCGCTTCTCAGATCCTGCGCCGCAAGAGCTTCCGCAGCTTCCGCGACGATCCCCCGGATCCCCAGCTGATGGAGGAGCTTGTGGATTTCCTCTCCGACCTGACGCCGCCGGAACCGAACATCGACTGGAATTTCGATACCCTGCCCTACCTGGACATGGTGAAGCTCTGCATCAGCGAGCCGGGCGTCAAGGCCCCCTGCTATCTGCTTCTCCGGGCGGAGCGGAAGCGTTTCAGCCTGCAGAACTGCGGCTATCTGGGGGAAATGGCGGTGCTCTGGCTGACGAGCCGGAACGTGGCCACCTGCTGGCAGGGCAGCGCCAGCATCACCTCGGAAAATGATTTCTACGGCAGCCTTCCCTTCGTCACCGCAGTCGCCATCGGTTACTCCGACGAGGATTTTCGTTCCGACGCCTCGGAATTTGACCGGCTGCCCGCAGAAAAGACGACGTATAACCGGGTGGCGGAATACAAGCCCATCCTGGAGCTGGGCCGCCTGGCGCCTTCCGCCTACAACCGGCAGCCCTGCGTCTTCGTCACCGACGACCGCAAGCGCATCCACCTCTACCGCAGGCAGAAGCTATTCGCCAATCCGGTAAAGGAATTCGAGCAGTGTGTGGACAGCGGCGTCGCCCTGGCCCACCTGGAGCTGGGCGCCCGGGACGCGGGCTACAATCCCACCATCCAGCGCCTTTACCCCGCCCCCAAATTCAAGCAGAGCCTGGCTTATCAGGCTACCGTCGTTCTGGAATGATAACAAAATGACTTGGACCGCAGGTGAAATACCTGCGGTCCCTTGTTATCCGCTCTGCAGTTCTTCTTTGCGGGCTTCCAGAACTTCCAGCCTTTTTTTCCAAAGCTCTGTCTCCGCTTCCGGTCTTGGCGCTGGTTCTCCGGCAAGCATCCTCCCCCACCAGCGGCTGAATTTCTCCGCTCCGCTGATATTGAAATGCAGGGGGTCGTACCAATCCAGTTCGTCGTTGACACCCAGTTCCGAAGCGATGTCGCTCAGGTCCAGGAATTCGATGCCCATTTCCCGTACGTCCGCGCCGATCCGTTCGGTGACCTCGTAAGGCGTCCGCGCCGCCGACGGCGCGAGATACACCAAAAGGCGTATCCCCTTTTTTTCGCAGAGGTCCCCTATCTTTTTCAGCCATGCCAGGTTAGCCAGGTAAGTCTCCTCCTCCGGGACACGGTCGCGGTTGATCCGCGGCTCCTGGGGGATCGACCGGGCCAATGGCGTGTATCCCGCCATCATGTCCTGGGCAGGATGCAGATGTTCTTCCGCATCCGCCCATTCCGCTTCCGTCCAGCGGGCATGGTAGTTATACAGTGGGAACAGCAGTCCCTTCCACTCTGAACGCTCCGCAGCCCGGAAGACAGCGGAAATTCGGTTCAGGCCGAGGGGCATGGTGCTGACGTTTGCCCTGGAATAATCCTGATATTTCCGAAACAGCAGACTGCCGGCTTCCAGCACTGCCAGACGGGGCGACTGGGTTTTGAACGCTTCCTTCATATAGTAATATGTGAGGGCCATGGTCTGCTCCGGACCGGCCATGACCCAGCTTTGCAGGCCGCTTTCCTCCCATATCCAGGCAGGGGACACGTCACAGTAGACGATAGAGCTGCCGAAAAACAGCAGATCGAGGCTTCTCTCAGGTTCCTGCCGGTATTGCTCCCAAAGACTGCCGTATTCCTTGCGCTGGGGCATGAGCAGCCAGCCCAGCAGCCAGGTGAGGGTAAGGAACAGGAGCAAAGCGAGGAAAAAGGCAAGCAGCCGCAGGCCGAGGCCAGGTTTTCTTTTCTCCATCTTATCCGCCTCAGAATTGGAAATAAACGAATTCTTTTGCATCGAAGCCCAGCCCGTAGACCCCGAAGACCGCAAGCGTAAGCATAAGGAGCAGCATCACGCCCCAAAAGGCAAAGGGGTTTCGCAGCGCCGGCAGCCGGGGTTTTCCCCTGGCGATCCGCACATCCTCCCATACGAAGGGCAGGAGCCCAAGGGGGATCAGCCGGAGCTGGCGCAAAGGGATCAGGGAAAGAAGAGAATCCCAGCCGAAACCGTACCGCAGGATCAGCAGGATATGCTTCACCACATAGACCGCCTGTCCAAGGGTTTCCGAACGGAAAAGGATCCAGGAGGCGGTGATGAAACCAAAGCTCAGAATGCAGCGGATGATGGGCAGCAGCTTCCCCTTTTTCCCCAGTCCCAGACGTCGCCACAGCTTCTGCCTCAGCGGCAGCGTCACCATGCCCGCCGCCTGGTAAAGCCCGTTCACCAGTCCCCACAGCAGGAAAGTCCATGCCGCGCCGTGCCAGAGCCCGCTGACCGCAAAGACGATCAGGATATTCAGGATGGTCCGTTCTTTACCCTTCCGGCTGCCGCCCAGGGGGAAATACAGATACTCCCGGAACCAGGAGGTAAGGGAAATATGCCACTTCTTCCAGAAATCCTTGACGCTGAGGGTGAGGTAAGGTGCGGAAAAGTTTTCCGTCAGACGGAAGCCCAGCATCCCGGCGCAGCCAGATGCCATATCCGTATAGGCAGAGAAATCCAGATAGATCTGGAAGGAATAGAGGATCACGGCCAGCAGCATGGCCCCGCCGGATACCGCCGATGGGTCGGCATAGGCCGCGTCCACATAGAGGCTGAAGGTATCCGCCGCCACCAGCTTTTTTGTAAGCCCCCAGGCAAAGCGCAGGAGGCCTCGCCGTCTGGCTTCCCCGCCGGATGCGGGCAGGTCTCGGATCTGGGGGAGCAGGGTGTTTCCACGCTCGATGGGCCCGGAAAGCAGCGTGGGGAAAAAGCAGACGAAAATGGCGAAGTCCAGAAGGTTCTTCTCCGCGGGGTACTTCCCCTTTTGAACATCGAACAGGTATCCTGCCAGGGTGAAGCTGAAGAAGGAGATCCCCAGGGGCAGTACCCAGGTCGGCAGAAAGGCCGGATAAGCGCCCAGCAGGTCACGAAGGAAAAAGCGGGTGTACTTGAAAACCACCAGGCCGCCCAGGGTCAAGCCCAGACCCAGCGCCGTCCAGAGGCGCTTTTTGCCCCAATTTCCTTTCTCCGCCGCCAGTGCCAGCAGCCAGACCGCCAGGGTCTCGCCCATCAGGAGCAGCAGCCAAAGGCCGCCGCCCTGGGCATAAAAGACCAGGCAGCCCAGGAGCAGCCAGGGCTTTTTCAGTTTTCCGGGCAGGAGATGCCAGCCCAGGGAGAGAATCAGGAAAAAGGCGGCAAATCCCAGGCTAGGAAAGCTCATGGTCCCTCCGATGCAGCTTGCGGGCGTTCCTTTCCGGAAACGCCCGCATATATTTTGTTATTAATTATCAGAAATCGGCGCTGCCGGTGGTGCGGGGGAAGGGGATCACGTCCCGGATGTTGCCCACGCCCGTTAAGTACATGATGAGCCGCTCGAAGCCGAGGCCGAAACCGGCATGGCGGGTGCCCCCGAAGCGGCGCAGGTCCAGATACCAGTCGTAGCTGCTCTTGTCCAGGCCCAGCTCCTCCATGCGCTTCTCCAGCACGTCCAGCCGCTCCTCACGCTGACTGCCGCCGATGATCTCCCCGATGCCGGGGGCCAGGCAGTCCGCGGCGGCGACGGTCTTGCCGTCGTCGTTGAGGCGCATATAGAAGGCCTTGATCTCCTTGGGGTAATCCGTGACGAACACGGGCTTTCCGAACTGCTTCTCCGTGAGATAGCGCTCATGCTCCGTCTGCAGGTCGCAGCCCCAATAGACCGGGTACTTGAACTCGGCCCCGGAGCCAGCGAGGATCTCCACCGCCTCGGTGTAGCTGACCCGGGCGAAGTCGGAGGAGGCCACCAGCTCCAGCCGGTCCTTGAGGCCCTTGTCCACAAAGCTGTTGAGGAATTCGATCTCCTGGGTGCAGGTGTCCAGCACGGTGCGGATGACATATTTCAGCATGTCCTCCGCCAGGTCCATATCGTCCTCCAGGTCCGCAAAGGCGATCTCCGGCTCGATCATCCAGAATTCGGCGGCGTGGCGGGTGGTGTTGGAGTTCTCCGCCCGGAAGGTGGGGCCGAAGGTATAGATATTGCCGAAGGCCATGGCGTAGGTCTCCCCGTTCAGCTGGCCGGAGACCGTCAGGCTGGTCATCTTCCCGAAGAAATCCTGGCTCCAATCCACTTCCCCGTCCTCGGTCAGAGGCGGATCCTTGGGGTCCAGGGTGGTGACTCGGAACATCTCCCCAGCGCCCTCGCAGTCGCTGCCGGTGATGAGGGGGGTGTTCACATACACGAAGCCCCGGTTCTGGAAGAAGCTGTGGATGGCGAAGGCCGCCACGCTGCGGATGCGGAACACGGCGGAAAACAGGTTCGTCCTGGGGCGCAGGTGGGCCACGGTGCGCAGGTATTCTACGCTGTGCCGCTTCTTCTGCAGGGGGTATTCCGGCGCGGAAGCCCCCTCCAGCTGGATGGAGGCCGCCTTCAGCTCGAAGGGCTGTTTGGCCTCCGGGGTCAGGACGAAGGTGCCCTTCACCACGAAGGAAGCGCCCACATTCTGTTTTGTCACGCCTTTATAGTCTTCCACCACGCCGTCTTCAAACACGACCTGAAGGCCCTTGAAGCAGCTGCCGTCGTTCAGCTCGATAAAGCCGAAGCTCTTCATATCCCGGATGGTGCGGGCCCAGCCGGCCACGGTGATCTCTTTGCCGGCATAGTCGCCGGGAGCGCGATACAGTTCGCTGATGGTTATTCTTTCCATTGTTTTATCATCCAATCCTCAAATATCCGATTCTCCGGAGGGCTCCTCCGGCGCATCGCTGGTTTCCTCTTTAGCAGTTTCTTCCTCCGCGGGGGTCTCCCCTTCCGCTTCCGCGCTTTCAAAAACTTCGGAGACGGTCTGGCGGATCGCCGCGGTCTCTTCATCCGCCGCCTCCCCGGTCTCGGTGGCGGCTTCCTCCGCTTCTGCCAGGACTTCCGCCGTCTTTTCCGCAGTCTCCGTCAGGCTGGAAACCGTGTCTCCCGCGGCGGCCTCCTCCACCGCTTCCTCCAGGTTCTCCTCCGGTCCGGCGGCAGCCTTGCCGCCCAGGATGCGGAAAGCGTCGCTCAGTTCTTCATCAAAACGCTCCTCGCTCATCAGCTCCGACTTCTCCGGCGCAGGGGCGCTTACTTCCGGCGCGGTGGCGGCCTTCTTGCCCCGGTTCAGCCAAAGATCCTCCGGCTCCGGACGGCGGAACACCAGGACATAGAGGATGCAGCCCGCAGCCAGGATGCAGGTGAGGCCCGCCAGGAGCTGGCTGACCCGGAGATTGGAAGCGCCCACATAGAGGCTGTCGGTGCGCAGGCCCTCGATGAACAGACGCCCCAGCCCGTACCAGGCCAGGTAGCACAGGAACAGCTGCCCGTCGAATTTCCGCCGCTTCCGCATGACGAAGTGGAGCAGGAGGAAGCCCAGCACGTTCCAAAGGCTCTCATAGAGGAAGGTGGGGTGATAGTAAAAGGTCTTGTAGGAATACACAAGGCCCATGCGCCAGGGCACCATGGTCTCCGTGCCGTGGGCCTCCCGGTTGGTGAAGTTGCCCCAGCGCCCGATGGCCTGGCCGATCAGGAGGCCGAAGGAAACCACGTCCAGCATGGCCCGGGAGCTGATCTTCTTCATCCGCGTGGCGATCACCAGGCCGATGACGCCGCCGATAACGCCGCCGTAGATGGCAAGACCGCCCTCCCAGATGGCGACGATGTCCCGCAGGTCGCCGTAGCCGTCGAAATAGGGATTGGTCCCTGCGGCGTCCCGATAAAAGACGACGTAGTACAGCCGCGCGCCGATGATGCCCAGCGGCACCGCCCAGAGCAGTGTGTCGATCACGTCGTCCTCCGTCAGGCCGAATTCCTTGGCGTGCTTGACGGTGTAGATCACCGCCAGCAGGAAGCCAATGGCGATGATGACGCCGTACCAATAGATCTTCCAGCCGAAAACGGTGAAATAGGGCAGGAAATTCAGTTCAAAGTCTCCCAACAGGGGAAATGTAATGCCGGGTATTTCCATTTCGACCCTCCTCTCAATTCGGTGCGATGTATTTCCATCAAAGCGGGGAAATCACAGAAAGGGCCAGCCGTTCTGGTCGGAATACTTCTCTCAGGAATCCTTCCGCCTCCGCTTCGCTTATGCTGTCCACCAGAGACGGGAGTTCCATTCTCTCCCATCCGTCGAAATAGCTTTCCGCCTGCAGGTCCGCCAGATCCTCAGGTGCATCCAGGCTCATAAGGAAGCCGCCCAGCCTGGCGCGCTTCAACCGTTCAAGTCTTTCTGCGGCTGCCTTGTCCATACGGAATGCCGACGCCGCATCGGTGATGCTTCCCAGCACTCTCATGGGGTCAGGACACCGGCCCCCGGCATAACAGACGCCGCCGTGTGGGAAATCATAAGTCTCTACGTAGAAGCTCTGATTGATAACGCCTGCATCGTATAGCTGCGAGTAAAGCGGCGAACCCCAGCCGAGCAGCAGCTCACAGCTCAGGTCAGCCAGCAGCATGTACCGCGCCCACGCCCTGCTGTCGGAGCGCCAGGACAGCTTGGCCCCCAGCTCGAACATGGGCATGGAGACCGCCATTTTCTCCTCCAACCGCACGCTGACGGGATTCAGCCCATCCTCGTCGCCGTAGTCCCGCCGGGGAACTTCCTTTCCCGGTGGCAGCAGTTTCTCTGCCAGCTCCATGACCTTCTCCGGGTCGATGTCCCCGGCGCAGCAGAGGGCCATGTTTCCCGGGGCGTAAAACAAGCGGTGACATTCATAGAGCGTGTCCGCCGTGATGGAAGCGATGGATTCCATCGTACCCGTGATCGGATCACGGATGGGATGCTCCTTATAGAGGGCGCGGAAGAATCTCCGGTCCACCCGGCGGGCTGGGTCGTCCTCATACATGCTCATTTCCTGGCCGATGATCCCCCGCTCTCTGTCCACACCTTCCGGGGTGAAACAGGGTGTACTTACGAAACGAAGAAGTTCTTCCAGGGAGCGGTCAAAGTTCTCAGTGCAGCTGAACACGTATTCGGTCATGCCGCCGCTTGTATAGGCGTTGGGACTGGCCCCCAGAGCCGTAAGGCGTTCTGCGGCGCTATAACCCGGCATTTCGAACATCTTGTGTTCCAGGAAGTGGGCGATGCCGGCGGGGGTATCCTTCCATTTGCCGTTGAGAAGGAATCGCCGGTCACATCCGCCGTATTTCACGGCAAGCACCGCGTATTTCGTCTGAAAGCCGGGCATGGGGAACACGAAGACCGGCAGCCCGGCGGTGGTCTTTCCCTCCCAGCGTTCCACGCCGCAGCGGGGCCATTCCTTCCGGATCATTCCTCTCCACCCCCTCTGAGGAAATAGGAGAGCTCCGGCTTCATCTCCGAAGCGATCCGGGCCACATCCTCGGCCCGGACCTCGGCAGCCAGGGCCGCGTACTGCCGCAGGTCCCCGCCGCTGCCCAGCAGGTTTTGTCCCAGGCGGAAGGCACAGACGGCGGAGGGGCTGTCCAGACCTTCCAGATAGCCGGAGGATACGCTTCTGCGGGCCGTTTCCAGTTCCTCGGGAGAGATATTTCCCCTTGCCAGCTCTGCCAGCTCCCTCAGGATGGCCTCCTCCGTCTCCTCCCGCCGGTCAAAGTCGATGCCCGCCGTGACCATCATACATTCTTTATATCGTTCCACGCCGCTGTCCACGGCATAGCAGAGGGACCGCTTCTCCCGCAGCTCCAGGAACAGGCGGGAAGCGTCTCCCCCGCCGAAAAGCTCGTTGAATACCGCCAGGGCCGGGTAGTCCGCCCTGCCGCTGCGCTTGTAGCGGAAGCCCAGGACCAGATTTCCCTGCTCCACGTCCATTTCCTCCGTGACATGGCGCAATTCGCTGTTTTCCGGCTCCGGTCCCGTCTCCGGCAGGGCGCGGGCCGAGCCGCCGGGGAGGGTCATAAAGGCCCGGCGCACCGCTTCCTCCACCCGCTCGTGACCGGCGCTGCCGCAGTAGAACAGCTCCATGGGGGAAGTACGCAGGGCTTCCCGGTAATACTTCGTCAGGGGCTGGTAGCGGATGCGCAGGGCTTCCTCCGCCTTCCCCAGGGGAAAGACCCCATAGGCTTCGCCTTGGAACATGAGTTCCCTGGCCCGCAGGGCTGCGTAGCCCCGCTTGTTGTTCACCGCCGCCTCGATACGGTCATGAAGGTTCTGCCCTTCGGAGCGCACATAGTCGTCCCGCAGCAGGCCGCCCCTGGTGGCCGGGTCCAGCAGCATCTCACCCCCCAGGGCGACGACCCGGCTCAGGCAGTCCGCCGCGCCGGGCAGGAACCGGTCGTCGGGAAAGGCAGCCTGAAAGCCGATGGCCAGGGTCTCCCCCATCTGGCGCATGCCCGGTTCCAGAGAGGAACCGTAGAGGCTGTCCAGCGCGTCTGCGATCTTCGTCTGGTCCGGCAGCGTCCTCGTGCCCCGGCGGAGAACGGAGGGCAGCAGCGCATTTCGGGAAGCATCCCCGGCCCGCAGCGGCCGCAGCAGATGGACGCTGAAATAGCCGCTGTGGAATTTGTCCGTCCGGATCGTCGTCAGCCGGACGCCGGGAAACAGCTCCCGCGCCAGTTCTTCCATGCGCCTCCCCCTCTCCGGATACAGTTATCACATAATAAAGAATTATATCATACTCTCCCGGGAGGAAACAATAGGCAATTCATGCCTTTTCCGATTTCCTGACCTCCGTTTCCCATCCTTCACTCCCGCGCCGGATCGTGATCTCATGCTCCCTGCCCCCAGCCCGGCAGTGCAGGCGGCAGCCGTTCCACGACGCGGGCAGCCTGGGCCTCACGGTGAGCTCCCCCGCCTTCGTGCTCACGCCCAGCAGTTCTTCCACGCTCACCCGCAAAAACCACCCGGCAGCCCCGGTATACCAGCTCCAGCCGCCCCGTCCGGGCATGTCCGGATTCGCATAAATGTCGGCGGCCAGCACGAAGGGCTCCAGCTGATAGATTTCGTCCGGGCGTCCGGCGGGGAGCATGGTCTCCAGCAGCTCCCAGCCCAGCTCCGTTTCCCCGCAGCGCAGGCAGGCGGCGGCCAGCCAGATGCCCCCGTGGGTGTACTGGCCGCCGTTTTCCCGGACGCCGGGGAGATAGCTGCGGATATAGCCGGGGTCGGAAACGCCGTCGAAGGGCGGTGCAAAGAGCTTCACCAGCCTGTTTTTCCGGTCCAGGAGAAGCCGGGAAGCCTTGACCACCGCAGCCCGGCTCCGTTCCCTGTCCCCGAAGCCGCTGAGGACGGCGAAGCTCTGGGCCAGGGAATCCAGGGCACATTCCCCGTCCCCCTCCGCGCCCAGGGGCCGCCCGTCGGCATAATACCCCCGGAGATAGTGGCCGCCGCACCAGGCGTTTTCCGCCGCCTTCCCCAACTCCCGCGCCTTTTGGCGCATTTCCTCCACGCCCAGGGACGCCCCCAGGCGGTCCAGGACCAGGGCCTGGAACCAAGCGAGCCAAACGCTCTCGCCCCCCACCCGGTCATAGCCGTCGTTCCAGTCCCCGGACCCGATGAAGGGCAGTCCATGGGGGCCGATGCCCCGGGCTTCCGCCCGGCTTGCGGCCAGGAGACAATGCTCCCGGAGGCTTACTTCCCCGCCGGTCTGGGCTGCCTCGTAGCGGTCCCGCTCCTCCGGGCCCAGGGGCGCAGAGCGGAGCAGGGACGCCTTTTCCTCCCAAATGGCGGCGTCCCCCGTCTTTTCCACATACAGTGCGCAGGCATAGGGCAGCCAGAGGAGGTCGTCCGAGCAGCGGGTGCGCACGCCCTTGTCCCCCTCCGGCCTGGGGTGCCACCAGTGCATCACGTCCCCCTCCTCATATTGGTGGGCGGCGGCGCGAAGGATATGCTCCCTTGCCAGCTCCGGATAGAAGTCGATCAGGGCGCAGACGTCCTGCAATTGGTCCCGGAAGCCGTAGGCCCCGCCGCTCTGATACAGGGAACAGCGCCCCATCAGGCGGCAGGCCAGGGTCTGATAGACCGCCCAGCCGTTCAGGTAGGCGTCCAGCGCCGGGCAGGGCGTCTCCACCCGGAGGACAGACAGCTTTTCCCGCCAATAGTCCTTCGTCTCCTTCAGCCGCGCAGCCGCCTCCCCAGGCGGGGAGGTTTCCTCCTTCGGGCTGAGGGTCACGGTGAAGCGCGCCGCTGCCGGGGCTTCCAGGTTGATGCGGCCATCCTCCCCCTCTCCGGCAGCCGGAAGCAGGGTTTTCTCCCCGGCGGCTATTCGGAGGCAGCCCGGCTCCCCGGGCCGGATCCGGAAGCGCAGCCTGTCCGTGGGCCGCGCTTCCCGCAGCTCCAGCAGGAGATACCGCCGGTTTTCCTTCGGTGGGATGAAGCCGGTGAGGGTCGCTTCCGTGGCGCCGATCCACCTCCGCCAGCGGATGAAGCCGAAGCCATACAGGATCTCCGTGGGCGCCTCGTCCGCATCCGCCATGAGGGAAATGCTGCGCCCGTCCCGCAGGAGGCAGAGTTCTTCCGTCCCCCGCAGGGCCAGGGGGTCGTTCAGCCAGGCAGTCAGCCGACCTTCTCTGGCGTTATCCAGCCAAAGGTTCCCGCAGCCGGTGTCTGCGGCCAGCCAGCCCAGGCGTCCGTTCGTGAGCAGGAGGCTCCAGGCCCGGGGCCCGACGCCCAGCAGCCTGGGGCAGAGATAGCCTTCCTCCGTGAACATGCCGCTGCGCGCCGCGCCGTTTGGCGCGCACACCGGCAGAAGGCTCTCCCCCGCCATGCCCCGTTCTTCCCTTCGTTTCGGCGCTGCAAAGCCGGCCGCGTCCGCCGCAGCCGCCAGTGCTTCCAGCTCCGCCCTGCCGCCGCCCACAAAGCGGAAGCCGCCGGGCTTATCCTCCCAGGCTGCGAGACCCAATTCCCCGGCCTGGACCCGGAGCGCGGCGGCTGCGGGGCGTCCGTAAATCCCCTCGTCCTCCGTGTTGACGGCCAGGTCGAAGGGCACCCCCATTCCCCGGAGGAATGCCCAGGCAGCCAGCAGGCGCGGCCCCTCCGCCGCCTCCCCATAGGCCACCGGCAGGTCGCCGGAAATGCCCCAGCGCCAGAGGGCCGTCCGGTCCCGCGCCTCCCTGCGCTTCTCGGGCACTGGGGCAAACAGGGGCGTCAGCAGCCGCGCCGCCTCCTCCGGCTCCAGCAGTCCCTGCAGCCTGGCTCTGGCCCGGCGAAAGCTGCCGCTGACCCCTCCTGCATTTTTCAGCAGGTCTTTTGCAGCACTAGCGGCGCTGCCCGCCTCCGCCGCTGCCGCCAGGGCAAAGCGGACGGTCTTCTCCTCTCCGGGCCGCAGGCGGAGAGAGACGCGGATGAGCATGCAGGGCTCCGAGGCGGCGCGCACGTCGCTGCCCCGTCTGAGGAGGGCGGCTGGGATGGCCCGCAGCCCGCCCCGGCCGAAGGAACGCTGTTTGTCCGTCTCCGCTTCAAAGGGCTCGGAAACTGCGATCGCCAGGCTGCAGGGCGGGCTTCCGCCGCCCCCTCTCCGGGCGCATACCAGCGTCCCGGCTTGGAGGCGGCTTTCCAGGCAAAGGCGGCTGAAGGCCGGATGCGCCTCGTAGTCCCGCCTGGGGCAGAGGATCGGTTCCAGATACAGCGCGAGAGTCAGGTCCCCGGCGCTTTTCCCGTCGTTTTTCACCGTGACGCTGCGCACCTCGCCCCCGGTCTCCGGCACGAAGGAGGTCACGCAGAAGGTGTAGCCTTCCTCCCGACAGTATAGCCGGACCCGGCTCCCGTCCCAGCTGCTGCTTTCATCCTGCCGGAAGCGCAGCTCCGGCAGAGGCTGGAGGCTCACCGTTTTTCCTTCCGCGGCGGCGAAGAAGTATACGCCGCCGTGAGGCGCGATCTCGAGCCTGCCGCCCTGACCGTCCGGCAGCAGGCAGCAGACTTCGCCACCTCCCAGCTCGCTGAGCAGGAGGCGGTAATTCCCGCCGGTCAGAGGATAGAAGGCCGGGCGGAGGGGATCAAAGCCGCTGTGATGCACAAGGAAGCCTTCCGCCCGCTCCCGCTCCGGTTTTGCGTCCGCCCGATAATCCCGTACGGGGCGGATGCGCTGTCCCACGGGGGTCTTTTCCTCCAGCAGCTCCCGGGCGGCCCGGCGGGCGGGGTCAAGGAAAAAACGGCGCTGCATGATCCCTTCCGTCAGGCAGTTGTCGATGGCCAGGAGGCTCATGCCCAGGTGGTGGGCCATGAAGCAGCGCACCGGCTGGAAGGGCCCGTCACCCCTTCGCTCCTCCGTGAAATCCAGGGCTTCATAATAGCCGTAGCGCCCCTCTGCGCCCAAGGCACGCAGTCGCCGCAGATTTTCAACCGCGGCCCGCCGATCCTCCTCCAGGGCCAGGAAGGACGCATAGGGGGCGATCACCGCATCCCGGTCCATGCCGTGCTTCAGTGCCAGGGTCTGCACCCCATGGGCCTTGTAGGCATAGTTTTCCGCCGCGTCCCTCGCCCCGAAGGCGCTCTCCGACATGCCCCACACGCCGCCGAAAGTGCGCTTTCTCTGGGCGTGGAGACAAAATTCCTGGCTTTCCCCCAGAAGGGACCCCTCGGGGCTGGGCATGAACAGGGCGGGCATCAGGTATTCGAACATGGTGCCCGTCCAGGAGGCCAGGCCGCTCATGCCGTGGGCGTCCGCCAGGGTGCGGCCCAGGTTCCGCCAATGCCGCCGGGGTGCTTCGCCCCGGGCCACGGCCAGGAAACTGGCGATCCGGGCTTCGCTTTCCAACAGGTCATACCAGCCTCCCACAGGTTTGTCCGATACCGGGTCCCAGCCGATGCGCAGCAGCTCCTTATCTTCGTCGTAGAGAAAGTCCAGACGCATGTCCCCGATGAGCCGTTCCAGCTTTTCCCCGATCTCCCCTTGCCCCGCCTGTTCCGCCGCAGAAAGCAGCGTCATAAGGCAGGCCAGCAGGTTCCCGCTGTCCACCGTGGAGAGAAAGGGCGGCTCCAGGGGGCGGCAGGAACGGATGTCATACCAGTTATAGAGGTGTCCGCGGGATTTCGGCAGGCTCAGGACCGTGTCCAGCGTATGGGAGATATACCCCCAGCTCCGCTCTTCGGGCCAGATGCCCAGGTCGGCGGCAGCCAGGGCGGATAGGAGCCACAGGCCGATATTGGTGGGGCTGGTCCGCTCCGCCGTCAGAGGCAGCGGGGTCTCCTGGAAGTTGTCCGGCGGCAGCCAGCAGCGCTCCGGCGTTACCAGCTCTTCATAGTAGCGGAGGATGTCCCCGGCGCAGTGGAGAAGGAACAGGCGATCCGCCTCTTTGGGCGGGCGCTTTTCCCTCTTGGGGCGGCTGATGGCATGGCACAGGGCAGGAGCCGCCAGCCACAGGAGCCCAAGGGCCTTCACCACCACCCAGGGAGAAAGGAGCCCCAGAAGGGCGGCGGCAGCGCAGGGCCACATGCAGCGGTAGTGGAAAAGAAGCCCGCCGCCGAAGCGCTTGTCCCCCTCCGAGGCCGTGACCCAGGCCAGCATGTTCCGATGGCTCACGAAGCTGCGGTACAGGGCCAGCACGACGGCGCTCCCGTGGATCCAGGCCCGGTAAGGGAGCAGCAGGAGCAGCCATAGGAGCTGCAGGAAATCGCTCTTGGCGGCGGTGAAGAGCTTGGCCCGATAGCGGCGGGTATACCGCCATTTCCCGTCGGAAGCAGCCGCGATCCGCACTGCCAGACAAGCCAGCTGCGCCCCCAGGCACAGAAGCAGCGCCGGGCTGGGATTGAAGCCGCAGAGCAGCAGGGTCAGGAGATCCGCCGCGGGGGTCAGGCTGCGGCTCAGGTTATCCAGTATCTTCCATTTGCTCAAGGGCGACAGGGGATTCTTGATCCGATTTCCCGCCTCGTCCCGCACCCGGGGAAAGAGCCAGGGCAGGGTCTGCCAGTCCCCCCGTATCCAACGGTGCTGCCGCTGGAAATAGGAGAGCACCCCGGCGGGGAAGCCGTCGGTCAGCTCCACGTCGCTGAGATAGCCGCAGCCCAGGAAGCCACCCTCGATGAGATCGTGGGACAGGAGCGTTTCCGCCGGGAGCCTTCCCCGGAGGCAGGTCAGAAAGGCATCCACGTCCAGGATGCCCTTGCCCGTGTAGCTCCCCTCTCCGAAGAGGTCCTGATAGACGTCGCTGCTGGTGCTGCCGTAGGGGTCCAGCCCCCCCTGCCCCGCGAAGATGCGGGCGAAATCAGAGCGTTGGGCGTCCTCCAGGGACACGCTGATCCGGGGCTGGAGGATGCCGTAGCCCCGGCGGACCGTTTGCGTTTTTTCGTCCACCTCCGGGCTTTGGAGGGGGTGGGCCAGAGTCCCCGCCATGCGGGCTGCGGAACCCATGTTCAGCAGGGTGTCCCCGTCCAGGACGATCAGATACCGGATGTCCCGCAGGCAGCCAGAATCCCCCGCGGCCAGACGGAGGCCGGTCTCCCGGCCCCGCAGCAGGGCCGTCAGATCCAGGATGGCGCCCCGCTTCCGCTCCCGGACCCGCCAGACCTTGTCCCGGAGGCTGTATTCCCGTTCCCGCTGCAGCAGGCAGAAGCCCCCGCCATAGGTATCGTTCAGCCTGCCTATCTCCGCTTCGGCGGCTTTGCGGATCTTTTCGTCCTCGGGCGTTTCCCGGCTGTCCCCTTCCTTCAGATCCGCCAGGAGGCCGAAAACCAGGTTTTCCCCGGCGTCCCGGTTGGCCAGGCGGGCCAGCTCCAGCTTTTCCGCCGCTTTTCCGGCGTCCCCCGCCTCCGTCAGCAGCACCGCGTTCACGGCCAGAGTCCGGCTCTCCGGGGGTATCCCGCGGGAATAGTCCAGCCGCGGCAGCCGCCGGGGGCGGACGCAGCGGGCGCTGACCCGGTCAAAAAGGAACTTCACCGCGTCATGGAGGGCGGGCAGGGTCAGCAGGGCAGCCGGGAACCAGGCCGCACGATAAGCCAGGGCCAGGGCCGGGACCAGGGGCAGCAGAAGATGAAAGGCGAGATAGGCGGCGTAGGTTTTCCCCTTCTCCGCCTTCCCCAAGGGCCTTGTGAAAAGGAACCGCCCCACATGGCAGCCTTCCGCCTTTGCCAGCTCCAGGGCTTTTTGGGCGGCTTCCCGCTGGGTGATGCCCGCCCGGGCCGCCAGCACCTCCGTCCTGCGCCGATAGCTCTGCCGGGATTCCGGGTCCATGCGCCCATAGACGCCCGCCGGGTCCTGCCGGAGGATCCGCTCCACCGTACTGAGGCTTTCCAGGAGCGGCCAGAGCTTCGCGTCGTTCAGCCACTTCAAGGCGGTGAAAACCTGTTCCCCACTCCCCGGATGGGTTCGCAGCCAGCCGATCAGGGCGGCGCGGAGGGCTGCGGGCAGCAGGGCCACTTCCCTTTCCTCCAGGGGGCAGACCTCCTGGAAGCCCTCCAGGAAAGCGCGCAGCCGCGTTTCGTCCGCATGCCCGCCGCCGGAACGCACCAGGGCTTCCATCCCGGCGAGGATCAGCAGCCTGCCGTCCCCCAGCTTCCGCAGGTTCCGGGCGCCGCGCAGCTCCCGGCAGCACCCGGCAGTGTCCCGGCGAAGCACATAGCGGTTGTCCCGCAGCCATTCCAGCGCCGTCCCGGCAAGGTCCGGAGCTTTACAGAGGGCTTCCAGCTGCGCCTCGGTCTCCCGCAGCTGCGCCGATGCTTTCCTGCCGCTTGTCCTGCCCGCGCCCGTCATCAGCCGGGCGGTGTTCTCCCCATAGCGGGGCAGCGTGTCCGTTTCGATCCAGAGTTCCAATTCGTTATTCTTCATAGCTTGCTTATGTTTCCTCGCCTCCCGCCCAATATACCCGATGAATTCCCGGATGAAATCGCAGATTCCTCTTGACAAGAGCGCTTCTTTCCGTTACAATGCTCGCCTGTAAGGGGATTCCACTTTACAGGCGGGGAGGCGGACAGGTTGGAAAAAGCGATCTATCTCTCCCTCCTGCTGGATTTCTTCGGGCCGCTGCTGACGGAAAAGCAGCGGGAATACGCCGACCTTTACTACAATGAAAACCTCTCCCTCAGCGAGATCGCGGAAAACGACGGCATCAGCCGCCAGGCGGTGCGGGATGCTCTGCTCCGGGCGGAATCGGTGCTGCGCTCCACGGAGGAAAAGACCGGCCTTGCGGAAAGGCATGTGCGCTTGCAGGCGCAGATCGGGGAAGCGGAAGCCCTGTTGGACCGGATCGGGCAGCTGAATTCCGCCTCTATCAAGAACCCGGAGCTTTTGTCCCTCTGCGCTCAGCTGCAGGGGAAGCTGGACGAGATGAGGCTTTGACGCGGCCGCCGGACCGCAGAGAAGGAACGCTGATATGGCATTTGAGAGCTTATCCGAAAAACTTTCCAATACCTTTAAAAAGCTGCGCAGCAAGGGCCGCCTGACGGAATCCGACATCAAGGAAGCCATGCGGGACGTGCGCCTGGCGCTGCTGGAAGCGGACGTCAGCTACAAGGTGGTCAAGGACTTCGTGGCCCGGGTCAGCGAACGCGCCCTGGGACAGAACGTGCTGGAGAGCCTGACCCCCGCCCAGATGGTCATCAAGATTGTCAACGAGGAACTCACCGAGACCATGGGCAAGGAGAACGCCAAGATCAACATGGCCTCCAAGCCCCCCACGGTCATCATGCTGGTGGGCCTCCAGGGCGCGGGCAAAACCACCAACGGGGCCAAGCTGGCCGCCCTCCTGAAAAAGAACGGCAAACGGCCTCTGCTGGCCGCCTGCGACATCTACCGGCCCGCCGCCATCCAGCAGCTTATTACCGTGGGCGCCCAGGTGGGCATCCCCGTCTTCGAGATGGGGACGGAAAACCCGGTGAAGATCGCCTCCGCCGCCATCGAGCATGCCCGGAAGAACGGCAACGACGTGGTCCTGCTGGACACCGCAGGCCGCCTCCACATCGACGAAGCCCTGATGGACGAGCTGAAAAACATCAAGGCCACCGTAGAGCCCCACGAGATCATGCTGGTGCTGGACGCCATGACCGGCCAGGACGCGGTGAACGCCGCCAAAGCCTTCGACGACGCCCTGGGCATCGACAGCATCTTCCTCACCAAGCTGGACGGCGACGCCAGAGGCGGCGCGGCCCTCAGCGTCCGGGCCGTGACGGGCAAGCCCATCAAATATGCGGGCATCGGCGAGAAGCTGGACGGCATCGAGCCCTTCCACCCGGACCGCATGGCCTCCCGCATCCTGGGCATGGGGGATATCCTCACCCTCATCGAGAAGGCGGAGCAGTCCTTCGACGAGAAGAAAGCCCAGGAGCTGGCCGACAAGCTGATGAAGAACCGCTTCACCCTGGCGGATTTCTACGAGCAGCTCACCCAGCTCAAGAGCATGGGCAACCTCAGCGACATCGCCGGGATGATCCCCGGCATGGACTCCAAGGCCCTGGCAGGCGCCACCGTGGACGAAAAGGCCATGGCAAAAACGGAGGCCATCATCCTCTCCATGACCCCGGCGGAGCGGGACAACCCCTCCCTGCTGAACAGCTCCCGGAAAAAACGCATCGCCCGTGGCAGCGGCACCCAGGTGGTGGATGTGAACCGGCTCCTCAAGCAGTTCGAGCAGATGCAGGCCCTCACCAAGCAGATGAGCGGCAAGAACATGAAGAAGCTCATGAGCGGCAAAAAGCCCCGGAAGGGCCTCTTCGGATTCTGAGTTTTCCCTTTTTCCAGGCGGACAAAGTCAAAGACTTTTCCATATATAAAAATCATACTATTATTGAGGTGTAACATCATGGTCAAAATCAGACTTCGCAGAGTGGGCGCCAAGAAGGCCCCCTATTACCGCATCGTCGTCGCCGACTCCCATTTCCCCCGGGACGGCCGCTTCATCGAAGAGATCGGCACCTACAACCCCCTGACCGAGCCCAGCGAGATCAAGGTGGACGCCGAGCGGGCCCAGGCCTGGATCAAGAACGGCGCGCAGCCCACGGATACCGTGAAGAATCTTCTCAAGAAGGCGGGCGCGATCTGAGGATCACCCGGCCGAAAGGAACATTTTTTCGATGAAAGAACTCTTACTGTATATCGCGCGGAACCTGGTGGATCATCCCGACGAGGTGACCGTCACGGAGCGCGAGGAGGACGGCGAGACTACCCTGGAGCTCCGGGTCGCGGACGGCGACATGGGCAAGGTCATCGGGCGTCAGGGTCGCATCGCCAAGGAGATCCGCGTTCTGGTGAAATCCCTGGCCCAGCGTCAGGACAAGCGCGTCAACGTGGACATCGTAGACTAAATTTGGAGGTTGCCGGAGAGTCGTTCTCCGGCAATTTTCAAACCTTCGAAAAGGAGCCGACAATGGAACCCAACCGCTTTCTGGAGATCGGAAAGATCATCAACACCCACGGCGTCCGGGGCGAAGTGAAGCTGGAGCCCTGGGCGGACAGCCCCCAGCAGCTGAAAACTCTGAAAAACCTCTGGCTGGACAGCCGGGCCCTCCCCATCCTGGAGTGCCGGGTCCACGGGCGTTTCGTCATTGTGAAGCTGGAGGGGGTGGACAGCGTGGAGGCCGCCATGGTCCTGAAGGGCAAGGTGGTCCGCGCCGACCGGGCCGAGCTCCCCCTGGCGGAGGGCAGCTTCTTCATCCAGGACATGATCGGGCTTCCCGTGCTGGACCAGAACGGCGAGGAGATCGGCGTCCTCCGGGAGGTCCTGGATTACCCCGCCGGCCGTGTCTTCGTGGTGCAGGGCAAGACGGAGCACCTGATCCCGGAAAAGGGCGGCTTCTTCACTTCCCTGGACCCCTCCCTGGGCCACCTGGAAGTAAGCCTGCTGGAGGGAATGTGACATGGTCGCTATGCATATCGACATCCTGACCCTGTTTCCCGACTCCATCCGGGCCGTCATGGGCGAAAGCATCCTGGGCCGGGCGCAGCGGAACGACATCATCCGGATCGAACCCCACCAGATCCGTGACTACACCAAAAACAAGCAGATGCAGGTGGACGACTACCCCTACGGCGGCGGCCAGGGCATGCTGATGCAGGTGCAGCCCCTCTACGACTGCTGGGCCGACGTCTGCCGTCAGGCCGGGCGCAGGCTCCACACCATCTTCCTGTCCGCCGCCGGGAAACGCTTCACCCAGGCGGACGCGATCCGGCTCAAGGATACCCAGGAGCGTTTCATCCTGGTCTGCGGCCACTATGAGGGCGTGGACGAGCGTTTCATCCAGGAATGTGTGGACGAGGAGATCAGCGTGGGGGATTTTGTCCTCACCGGGGGCGAGCTGCCCGCCATGACGGTGGCGGACGCCGTATGCCGCCTGGTGCCCGGGGTGCTGGCGGACGCCAGCTGCTTTCAGGACGAGAGCCATTACAGCGGCCTGCTGGAATACCCCCAGTATTCCCGCCCGGAGAACTGGCACGACATGCATGTGCCCCCGGTGCTCCTCTCCGGCAACCACGCCGCCATCGCCCGCTGGCAGCGGAAGGAAGCCCTGCGCAGGACGCTTCTCAGGCGGCCCGATATGCTGGAGGGCTTCCAGCCCACCAAGCTGGACAGGCAGCTGCTGGATGAATTACAGGCTGAACAGGCTGCCGCCCCGGAGGAAGAAGCCAACTGAACATTCTGTCCGCAAAATATGCCGGAATGAAGGTAAATTCATTCCGGCATGGATTTATATAAGTGAATCTTGAAATTGCCCGCCGCCGCGTTTATAATAACAGAATATCAAAGCAGGGGGTCTTCCGATTTGAAGCAAAAGGCCATCATCCGTGATCTCACGACCGGCAGCCCGGTGAAGCAGCTGCTGGTTTTTTCCCTTCCCTTTATTTTCGCCAATCTCTTACAGCAGGTCTACAACATGGCGGACATGGTCATCATCGGCCAATATGTGGGCTCCGCCGGGCTGGCCGCCGCCTCCAACAGCGGCGAGCTGGCCATGTTCTTCCTCTTTATCGGCATGGGCTTCGCCAATGCCGGGCAGGTCATCATCTCCCAGCACATCGGCGCCGGGAACCGGGACAGGCTCAAGGCCACCATCGGCACGCTGTTCACCTTCGGCTTTATCATCGCCGCATGCTGCACGGTGCTTTCCCTCTGCCTCTGCGACCAGGCGCTGAAGCTGGTGAACATCCCCGAAGCGGCCATGACATACGCCCACGATTATGCCTTCACTTATTTCTGCGGCATGATCCCCGTTTTCGGCTACAACATGGTCTCCTCCATTCTCCGCGGCATGGGCGACAGCAAACACCCCTTCATTTTCATCGCCATCTCCGCCGTGCTGAATATCGGCCTGGACCTCCTCTTTGTGGGCGTTTTCCACATGGAGTGTTTCGGCGCGGCCCTGGCCACCGTCATCAGCCAGACCGTCTCCTTCGTCGTCTCCATGGTATTCCTGTATCAGCACAGGGATTCCTTCGGCTTCGACTTTAAGCGGCAGAGCTTCCGCCTCGACAGGCAGGCCCTGAAACCCATCATCCGCCTGGGGCTCCCCATCTCCATCCAGAGCATCGCCATTTCCGGAAGCATGCTCTACATTAACGCCTGCATCAACACCCTGGGCATCGTCTCCGCCGCGGCCACCGCCGTGGGCAACAAGATCACCCTGATCGCCACCATCTGCACCCAGGCCATGCAGGCGGCGGGCAACTCCCTGGTGGCCCAGAACTTCGGGGCGCGGAAATTCCAGCGGGTCTCCTCTACCCTGCTGAGCATCCTCTGCTTCTGCATGGTCTTCTGTCTGCTGCTGGGGGTCCTGCTGCTGATCTTCCCCAAGGCGATCTTCTCCGTCTTCGACCGGGATCCCGCAGTATTGGAGCTGGCTCCCCGTTTCGCCATCTACTGCATCATCAGCCTGGTGGGCTTCGCCACCCGCGCCGCGGGCTTCGCCCTGCTCAACGGCATCGGCTATGCATCCCTCAGCTTCATAGCCAGCGTCGTGGACGGCATCGTGGCGAGGATCGGCTTCTCCCTGCTCTTCGGTGAAGTGATGCACATGGGCATCGAGGGCTACTGGCTGGGCGGCGCCATCGCCGGCAATGTGATCGGCGTCGTCTGTTTCTTCTACTATCTCTCCGGGCGCTGGAAAAAGCGCCGGCTGGTGGTTTGACCGCCTGAATACACAAAGGAGGACACGATGTTTTACAGTGTACTGTTCCCCACGGAGGAAAGCTACCGTCTGCCCCGGCGGAAAGAGGCGCCTGAGAGCTTCCGCGATCTGAACATCGACAAGATCCTGAAGCCCGTGATCCAGGAACAGCCGGAGCTGGAGCTGGAGGAATTCTTCTACACGCCCTTACCGGACCCGGCCGTTATCCGCTACCGGCAGGACGTCATGAAAGAGCTGATGGATCCCGGCAAGCGTTTCGCCATCGAAAGCATGGTGGGGCAGATCACCTTCCTGCGCATGTTCATGGACTCTCTGCGCATGAAGCTCACCACCGACGGGAAATTCACCGGCAAATATCTGGACATGGGCCATCTTCTGGAAAACGCCTCCCTGTTCTCCAATGTGGTGGCGGGGCTGGCGCAGGGCATCCAGCACATAGAGCTCCAATCCGAGGGGCTGCGGCAGTTCAGGGCTTATATGGCGGAATACTCCGCCTCCGCGAAATTCAAGGAGATGCAGGAGTGGGCCGCGCGGCTGCGGGCGAATTTCGACAAAGTGCGCTATTGCCTGCATATCAAGGACAACCTGGTGCGGGTCGCGCCCTACGAAGGGCAGGAGGACTATGCCGACCGGGTGGGCGAGCTCTTTGCCCGCTTCCGTCAGGGCGACGTGATGGACTACCGCCGGAAGCTGAAGGAAGAGCCCCTTTCCGAAAACCTGGAAAACAAGATCCTGGAGATGGTAGCCCATTATTACCCTGCGGAATTCAAGGACCTGACCGCCTTCTGCCAGGAATATCTGCATTTTGACGACGACACGCTGATGCGCTTCTCCCGGGAGATCCAATTCTATTTCCACTGGCTGGATTTCCTGGAACCCCTGCGGCAGGCCGGGCTCCCCTTCTGTTTCCCCGTCATCCATGAAAAGCTGGACGATGTGAAGGCGCTGGACTGCTTCGACCTGGCCCTGGCCATGGACAAGGCGGACAAGATCGTCACCAATTCCTTCACCCTGACCGCACCGGAGCAGATCCTCATCGTTTCCGGCCCCAACCAGGGCGGCAAGACCACCTTTGCCCGTTCCTTCGGGCAGATCCACTTCCTCAGCTCCCTGGGCGTCATGGTGCCAGGCCGGGAGGCGGATATTTTCCTCTGCGACCAGGTGCTGACCCACTTCGAGCGGGAGGAGGATCTGGTGAACCTCAGCGGCAAGCTCCAGGACGACCTGGTCCGGCTCCACGCGCTGCTGGAAGCGGCCACGCACAAGACCGTCATCATCATCAACGAGATCTTCGCCTCCACCACCCTGGTGGACGCTTTGCAGCTGGGCGGCCACATGCTGGACGCCATCGTGGAAAAGGGCGCCCCGGCCATGGTGGTCACCTTCCTGGAGGAGCTGGTGGATTACGGGCCCCAGACCGTCAGCATGGTGACTACGGTCACGAACGACGAAAAGCACCGGCGCACCTTCCGCCTTCTGCGGCAGGCCCCCGACGGGCAGGCCTTTGCCATGCAGATCGCGGCGCAGCACGGGCTTACATTTGAGCAGCTGGAAAGGAGGCTGAAGGCATGAAGGTCCATCTGATGCTCCCCGAGGATGCGCCGAAGCCGGCAAACCTGCTGGTCCTGGCCAGGGACGCCCTGAAGGCCGACCTGGAGCTGAACGTCATCCTGGACAACATCTCCAAGGGCGACAAGTTCATCCGCAACTCCTGCCTCTCCGCCCTCATGGCCCCGCTGCAGGATCTGAAGCTGCTGGAATACCGGCATGCGGTGCTGGCCGACGCCATGGCCCATCCCGACGTTGTCCGCGCCCTATACGATCTCTGTCTGGAGGCGGAAAAGAGGCGCAAGGCCACCGTCCACTGGATGACCAACTACTATCTCTCCTCCACCTATTCCGGCGCCATCGAATACCTCATCAATTTCACCGAAACCCTCCAGAAGCTGCGGCAGCAGGCGGAAGCCAGTCAGTCCGGCTTCCGCTCCACCGGGTTCACGGACCTGTTCAACGCCCTCCGGGAAGAGCTGCCCGACAGCTATCTGGATAAGGTCAAGAGCCAGCTCACGGAGCTGAGCAATCAGGACGGTTATCTGGTGAGCGCCCGTCTGGGCGGCCACCTCCAGGGTGTGGACTATGTGCTGCACCGCCGGGAGAAGAAGCTGCTGAACCTGGACTTCATGAAGGCGCAGACCTATAAGCTGACGGACAAGGACATGGCGGCAGAGGACATCAGCGCCCGTCAGGACCGGGCGATCAACAATGTTGCCAACGCCCTGGCCCAATCCGCCGAGCACCTGAGCTCCTTCTTCGACGCCCTGCGCACGGAGCTGGGCTTCTATATGGGCTGCCTGAACTTCATGGAGCTGATGAAGGGCTACGGGATGCCCACCTGCATCCCCACCGTAACGGAAAAGGACGTGGATTCCCGCAGCTGGACGGAGATGTATGACATCGCCCTGGTCTTCACGAAAAAGAGCGCCGTGGGGGGCAACGTGTTCCGCTCGGAGCACAAGATGCTCTATCTCATCACCGGCGCCAACCAGGGCGGCAAATCCACCTTCCTGCGCAGCCTGGGGCAGGCCCAGCTCATGGCCCAGTGCGGCATGCCCGTGGCCGCCAAGGAGTTTTCCGCGCCCATGCGGGGTTCCCTCTATACGCACTTCAAGAAGGAAGAGGACCGCTATATGAAGAGCGGCAAGCTGGACGAGGAGCTGGAGCGCATGAGCCGCATCGCGGGCAGCATCCGGCCCGGCGACATGCTCTTCCTCAACGAGGCCTTTGCCGCCACCAACGAGCGGGAGGGCAGCGAGATCGCCCGCCAGGTCACGGAGGCGCTGATCCAAAACAAGGTAGAGGTCTTCTCCGTCAGCCACCTCCACGCCTACGCCACGGCCTTCAAGGGCCGGGAGGAGGTGCAGTATCTCCGGGCGGAGCGCCTGGACGACGGGCGGCGCACCTTCCAC
Source organism: Oscillospiraceae bacterium (assembly GCA_902795345.1). Taxonomy (GTDB): domain Bacteria; phylum Bacillota; class Clostridia; order Oscillospirales; family Oscillospiraceae; genus UBA1774. The sequence goes on along the minus strand of CADBKO010000003.1, from coordinate 23,557 downwards.
ATCCTGCCCGGCGAGCCGCTGGAGACCGCCTTCGGCGAGGACCTGTACAAAAAGATCTTCAATAAGTAAGCAAGGCAGAAAAATCGCCCCGTTCCGCACGGAACGGGGCGATTTCTGTTGAGGGCGTCAGCCCTTATACTCTTCGAATTTGTCCGGGCCCACGTGGCAGATGGGACATTCCGCGGGAGGCTCGGGCCCCTCGTGGATATGGCCGCAGACGGTGCAGCGCCATTTCTTCACCTGGGCGGGGGCCTCCGGCCCGATGCGCTCGAAGTCCTCCGGACCGTGGTGGCAGAGGGGGCATTCGAAATCGGCGGGCAGCTCGTCCCCTTCGTAGATATAGCCGCAGACCTTGCAGCGCCAGCCGCTGACCGCTTTCTTGGCGGGGGCGCTTTTCACCTTCGCCTGGTAGTAGGCATAGGTCATGGGCGCTTCGTCGCTGAAGCTGAGGGCGTCCTCCGGCTGGGCGATGAACAGGGTATGGCTGCCCAGGTCGGTGGAGGAAACCACCTTGCAGGCGAACACAGCCGCAGCCTCGGGATAGTAGCGGATGTCGTTTGCCATATAGGGCATCTCCTCGTCCCCGGCGAACTTGTCCACATCCCGGCCGGACTGCATGCCGAAGCGCTGGAAGAAGGCAAAGGGGGTGCTCTCCGTCAGGACGGAGATATTGAACCGGCCCGTGTTCCGGATCATGTCGCAGGTCAGGTTCTTGTTGATGACGCAGATGGAGATCAGCTTCGGTTCCGAAGCGCACTGGATGGCGGTGTTGATGATGCAGCCGTTTTCCTTCTCCCCTTCTCTGGCGGTGAGGAGATAAAGGCCGTAGCTCAGCTTGTAAAAGGCAGTCTTGTCCATAGGTTCCTCCCTTAAAGTGATTTCTTTTCAGCCATACCGGGCGTCCCGCAGGGGATGGGCCCAGTCGATGCTGCCGCCCAGCTGGGCGGCCAGCGCGTCCGCCTCCTTGCGGAGATCCTCCAGCAGCGCCGTTTCCCGCTTTTTGGAACGGCGGCCCTTGGCGTAATACAGCTCTTTGGCCAGGTAGGCGTCGCCGCTGACGCCATAGTCCTCCTCGTCCCGGTGGGGGAAGAAATTCACCGCCGCTTCATAGCGGATGGTCCCCTCCTCCGAGGTGGCGATGAGCATGACCTGGGCTCCTTGGCGTTCCACGCCGTTATAAACGCATTGTCCGGGAAAGTATTGATCGTATACGTTGATGACCTTCATATCCCATTCCCTCTCTGTGTCGGTTGGCTTATTCTATCATATCCCGCCCGCCGGCACAAGACAGGATGCGGTTTTCCGGCCTGTCGAGAATGGAAAGGCTGTCCGCCGTCACCCGGCAGGGCAGGTACAGCACCCGCACCCCGGCCAGCTTCGCCGCGTCCAGGGCCTCCCCGAAGGCCGGATGGGTCTGTCGGTTGGGCAGCACCTCCGTCACCCCCTCCGTCTGGATGACGAAGGCCAGGCAGCTGTGCCATCCCTCCCCGGCGGCGGATGCCAGCTCCCGCAGGTGCTTCACGCCCCGCAGGGTAGGCGCGTCGGGGAAATAGCCGACGCCGTCCACTTCCAGGGTGCAGCCCTTCACCTCCAGCAGCCACCGCTCCTCCCCCTTCTCCATATAGAAGTCGAAGCGGGAATCCCCGAAGGTGTATTCCCGGCGCACCATGTCGAAGCCCTGGGGTTCCAGCCATTCCGCCGTCACCTGATTGGGGGCCTGGCTGTCGATGTTGAACAGGCGGGCATTGTCCTTGTAGACGCCGATGAGGTCATAGGCGGTCTTTCGCCCTTCCCCCAAAGCCCGGGACAGGACGACCCGGATACCGGGCTTCAGCAGCTCCCGGCAGCGGCCCGTGTTCTTCACATGGACGGTGATTTCCTCCCCGCCCAGCTCCACCCGGGCGATGAAACGGTTGGGCCTGGCCAGGAACGCCCCTTCACAGACTTCCGGATAGATCATGCTTCCTCCTCGACGCGGAAACCCTCCTGCCGGACTTCCCCGCAGTGCTGCGCCTGCAGCGCTTCCCCCTCCGTGCCCCGCAAAACCACGTCCTTCAGCACGACGCGGCGCACATTGTCAAAATACAGGCCCAGACGGCAGCAGGGCCGGGCGAAATTCTTCATGACGGGGACGGCAGGCCGGGCGTCCGGCGCAAAGGAAACGCGGAAATCCTCCAGGCTGATCTCCTGGATGGGGGCTTCCGGCAGCCCGTCGGCATAGCAGGCGGCGGCATGAGCCCCCGTGCAGTGGATTCCCCGGAAGCGGAAACGGCCCAGGCTGGGCGTCCGCTCGTCCACCGGCAGTTTTTCCCGGCTCCACACATACTCGCTCTCCCGGTCCGGGTCGCAGCAGTTGTACCACATATTCATGGCGATGGGGGTCAGGACCCCTTCCATGCGGATATTCTCGAAGCATACGCCGTCCACCCGGCAGTTTTCGCCCCGGCCCCGGCGGGTCTTGATGCGCAGGCCCCGGTCCGTGCCCCGGAAAAGGCAGCGCTCCACCGTCAGTTCCCGCACCCCGGCTCCGATCTCGCTGCCCAGGGTCACGGCCCCGTGGCCGGCTTCCATGAGGCAGTTGCGGATGGTGTGGCGGCTGGCGGGCCGGTTGAGGCTCCGCCCCAGCTCGATCTTGCCGGATTTGATGGCGATGCAGTCGTCGCCCACGTCGAAGCGGCAGCCGATGATCTCCACCCCGTCGCAGGATTCCGGGTCCATGGCGTCGGTGTTGGGGCTTTCCTTCGGCGCGTTCACCCGGAGGTCGTAAAAGCCCAGGTCCGAGCAATAATAGGGGTGGAAATGCCAGGAGGGAGAATTCCGGGCGCGGAGGCCGTGGACGCGGACATTCCGGCAGCGGTTGAAGAAGCAGAGCCGGGGCCGCGCCGCCGGTAGGCCGGGGAAATCCTGCCAGAATACGCCCCCGTTCCCATCCGCTTCGCCGGGGCCGGTGATGAGGATATCCTCGGCATACTGCGCTGTCAGCAGGGAGGCATACATAGGCTGCGAAAGCCCCTCAAAGCCTCCGATGTGCACGTCCCCGCCCCCGTCCAGGTCCGGCAGCGCCCCCGGCAGGATGGGATACTTGTCCCGATCCGGCGAAGCCAGCAGGGTCGCCCCCTCCATGAAGTCCAGGTGGATATGGCTTTTCAGCATCAGGGGCAGAGTGCGGTAGGTCCCCGGCGGGAAACAGAGCCGCCCGCCCTCCGGCAGGCAGGCGATGGCGGTCCGGATGGCGTCGGTGTCGTCCCTCGCCCCGTCCCCCGCCGCGCCGAATTGGCGCACATCCAGGGCGCAGCGCTCCTCCGGCGTGGAAAAGGTCAGCTCCTCCCCCCTGCCGGAGGCAAAACGGAGCAGCAGGCGGTATTCCCTGCCGGGCCGCAGCCCGAACAGGGAGAAGACGTTGGTATCTCCCCCGCCCGCCTCCCTGCCGTCCAGGGTCAGGGTGTAGGGCTCCGGCGCGAACCAGGGCTCATGTCCTCCCAGCTCGAAGCAGGCGGAGACGGGAGAGAGAAAGAGGATCGTCAGCAAATCGCGCACCATCCTTTCCATGAATACGGCGCGCGGCTTTCACCTGCCGCGCGCCGACGCTTTGGATCAGCCCAGCTTGCAGAGCTCCCCGAACTCCTCCACTTCCTTTGCCAGGCCCTCCAGGCCGCTGCGCCAGAAGTTCACATCCGTCAGGTCGATGTCGGCCACCTTGCCCGCGTCCTCCGCGGACATGACTGCCGCGGCCTTCAGGAAGCGCTTGTACTTGGGAACGAAGGAGGCGCCTTCCTTCTCATAGCAGGCATAAAGCCCGCGGGCCAGCAGGCCGCCGAAAGCATAGGGCCAGTTGTAGAAGCTGAGACCGCCGCTGTAATAGTGGCTCTTGCAGAGCCACATATAGTCGTTGGGCTCCGTCCAGTCCAGCCCGTCGCCATAACCCTCCTTCTGGGCTGCCAGCATCATTTCGCAGAGCTGAGGCGGGAACATGAAGCTCTCGTCCCTACTGGCAAAAACGGCGCTCTCGAAGCGGAAGCGGGAATAGATGTCGCAGATGATCTGCAGGTCGCCGGAAAGCTGCTCGTGCATCAGGGCGCGGCGCCTGATCGGATCACCGGCGCTGCGGATGGCGTCGTTCATCACCAGCACCTCGTTGAAGGTGGAGGCGGTCTCCGCCAGAGGCATGGAGTAATCCCGGTTCAGGGGCCGGTTGTCATAGAGATTCAGGTTGTGGAAGGCGTGGCCCAGCTCGTGTGCCAGGGTCACCACGTCGTCAAAGCTGCCCGCGAAGTTCGTCAGGATGCGGCTGGCCCGGATGGGGAAGGCTTCGGCACAGAAGGCGCCGCCCACCTTTCCCTCCCTGGGATAAAAGTCGATCCAGCCCTCGTCGAAGGCGGTGCGCACCATCTCCGTCAGTTCTCCGTCAAATGTGGAGAAACGCTGGAGGAGGTATTCCCTGGCGCTCTCCCTGGTGTATTTCTCTCCGTCGGCAGACAGGGGCGCAAAGAGGTCATACCAGGGCAGGCCCCCTTCATGGCCCAGGAGCTTTGCCTTGTGGCGGTAGAAGGGCTGGAGCCGGGGCAGGTATTCCCGCATGGCGGCCAGAAGCGCATCCAGGGTGGCGGCGGTCATGCGGGACTGATGCAGCGTCTCCGCCAGGGGGCTTTCAAAGCCCTTGAGACGGCAGCGGTTCAGCACCTCCAGCTTGATGCTGTTGAGGGAGAAGGCCACCGCGTCCTTGATGCGGTCATAGCAGGCGATCTCCGCGTGGAAGGCGTCCTTCCGCACCTGGGGGTCCGGGTCATAGGCCAGATTGCGCACGTCGGAGAGGGTGATGGTCTCGCCCCGGTATTCCACCGGAACGGTGCTGGTGAGGTAGCTCTGGAGATTGCCCCAGGCGTCGGAACCGCTGTTCTCATACAGGGCGATGATCGTCTCGCACTTGGGGTCCAGCAGGTATTTGGCGTCCTCCTTGGTGTTGCGCAGCAGGAAGGCATAATCCTTCAGCATCGGGTCGGAGGCGATCAGCTCCTCCAGATCGTCCAGCCCGGCGACATACTGGTTGAAGCGGGTCTGCGGCGCAGCCAGGAGGCTGAATTTCCCGCTGAGCTGGTCCGAAAGAGAGCTGGCCTTTTCGTCGGTGGTGCAGGCGGACTGCCGCAGGCTCACATAGAGCATCAGCTTGCCGGAAAGCTCCGTCAGCGCTTCAAAATCCTTCAGCACGGATAGTAGCGTTTGCTTCGCGTCTCCGCCCAGGTCCTGGCTCTTTTTCACCAGGGTCTCGATCAGCTTATCCAGCTCCGCCATGTCCGCGGTGAAACGGGGATCGTCATAATCCGTATAAAGCTCCGTCAGGGACCATTCGCCCTTCTGTACTTTTTCCTTGTCCATGGTTTCCTCCTGTATGTATTATCGTGCCGCCAGTTCCAGGAACCAGCGGAAGATCGCCCCGCCGTCCACCGTGTCCGCCCTGGCGTGGCGGAGGCACATGCGCTCCGGGTGCCACTGGACGGAATAGACCGGCAGGGTCCTGTGGCGGCAGGCTTCGATCACGCCGTCCTCCGCCCATTGGACCGCCTCCAGCTCCGGAGCCAGGCGGTCTATGCCCTGGTGGTGGGCGCTGTTGACAGGGAACCGCTCCCCATACAGCGCGGCCGGGAAGGAGCCGGCGGAAGCGCGCGTCTCATGGGCGCTGTCCCCCGCCTTGGTGGGCACATGCTTCTCTGCACCAGGCAGATGCTGCACAAGGCTGCCGCCGAAATACACGTTCAGCAGCTGGTGGCCCCGGCAGATGCCCAGGATGGGCTTTCCCGCCCGGAGGTAGGCTTCTACCAGGCGCATTTCCGCCTCGTCCCGGGCCGGGTCCACGCCGAAGCAGGCGGTATTCTCCTCCCCATAGCGCGCCGGGTCCACGTCGCCCCCGCCGGAGAGGATCAGGCCGTCGTAATGCTCCGGTTCCGGCTCCGGGAGATAGGCCGCCGCGGGGGTTCCGCCGAAGGCCTCCACCGCCGCGGGATAGTTCTGCACCAGCTCCGGGCCGAGAGAGATCTGGATCTCAGGCTTCACTTTCGGTTTTCGCTTCTTCCGGCGCGGCTTCCGCTTCCGGCTCGTCCGGCAGGGCGTCCAGCGCCTCCTCCGGGAGGGTGATCTCCATCTCCGGCTCCTCCAATTCTTCCGGCTCCTCCGCTGCGGCGTCGTCAAACCAGCGATAGCCCGTCTGCACCTTGTAATGGCCGGGCTCGTCGGTCTTGGTGATGAGGATGCCTTTCTTCAAAAAGCCGAACCAAAGCTCGGTGGAATAGGGGTCCTTCGCCCATTTGCAGAACTGCACGACGCCCGTTCCCACGGCGGACAGCGCCACGGCGCCCACCGCCCCCAATGCGATCTTTGCGGCTTTCCCAATTTTCTTCGCCATTTTGTTTTCTCCCCTCTGGTAACCGATTCAACGGAAATAGTATACCACGGCTATTGTCAATCCGCAAACCCATATGGTATGATTCAGAAAAATGTATATGGAGGCGATCACATGGACAGACCCCATTTTACGGAAGAACAGATGGCCATTTTCAAGCGGATGGTCACTCCCACCCTCTTTGATCCCAGCCCCATCAAGCGCAAGTACCTGGATGTGCAGTACGGCAAGCTGCCGGAGCAGAAGTTGGACGTATACCTTCCCGACGAAGGCGACGGTCCCTTCCCTCTCATCATCTATGTCCACGGCGGCGGCTGGAGCATGGGCAACAAGCGGGAAGGCGCCCTCCCCTGCATCATCGACGCCATCCAATACGGTTACGCCGTCATTTCCGTGGATTACCGGCTGGCCCCCGGCGTCAAGTTCCCCGAGTTCCTCTTTGACGTAAAGACCGCCGTCCGCTGGGCGCGCGCCAACGCTGAGGAATACCGCTTCGACCCGGACCGCTTCGGCATGGTGGGCGACAGCGCGGGCGGCCATCTGACGCTCATGGTGGGCTTCACCGCCGGGCACCCGGAATATGAGGGCGAGCAGTATGGCTGGGAGGGCGTCAGCAGCGCCGTCCAGGCCATCATCGACATGTACGGGCCCACCATCCTGGATGCGGACCGGGACGCTTTCCTGAAGGAGAGCGGCGTCCCCGCCATGAGCTTCGAAGCGCCGGCGCAGGATAATTCCGGCCCCTCTCCCAGCATGGCAGCAGCCTTCACCTCGGACCTGAATATGCTGCGCCTTATCAGCCCCATCCAGTATGTCCACAAGGACATTCCGCCCACCATGATCCAGCAGGGCGTCAAGGACCCCATCGTCCCTATGCAGAACAGCACCCTTCTGGCGGCAAAGATCGAGAAGGTCTGCGGCAAGGACCGGGTGGACCTGCGGCTGTACCCGGAACGCACTCACTCCGACGGGGCCTTCATGGGCACGGAGAACTGCATGGAAGTCCTGCCGTTTTTCGATAAGTATCTGAAGTAAAAGACGGGAGCAGAAAAGCAGAGGTTTCCCTTCGGGAAGCCTCTGCTCTTATATGTCATACATCTTCGATACGCTTTTATAGACGGGCGCGCATTACTGTCCGGCAGGATCACAGGGCAAGCAAGAAATCATTGGCTTCTTTCAATATGCGGCGGGAGCTTTCAAACTGAAAACGAGAAATGGTTTCCTCGTAACTGAGAAGCGGAGCCTCCAGCAGTTCCTCTTTTTGCAATTGGATCTCCTGCCCTTCGTATTCCCCCAGGAAGTAAATGATCCGCTTCGTCACGCCGGGCTTTTCCGGAATGGTATGCTCGTCGATGGTGCGAAAGCCGGGAACAAGACGGACGGTAAGCCCTGTTTCCTCTTGGATCTCCCGAAGTGCAGCTTCTTCCTCCGTCTCCGTTCCTTCTATGTGGCCTTTGGGGAAGCCATAATATCCCTCCAATGACCGCACGATCACATAACGGATTCCACCGCCCTCCCTAGAAAAGACGACGGCGCCGCTGGATACCTCGTAAGTCATGCATTATCTCCTTTCATCATGTCCCATGCGTCCACTATCATCTGTTGCCTGTATACAGCAAAAACCGCTGAGAATCGAAATTCTCAGCGGTTTTGGTCCGAGTGACTGGATTCGAACCAGCGGCCTCTTGAACCCCATTCAAGCGCGATACCAAACTTCGCCACACCCGGATTTCCTGAACGCTCGGATATAGTAGCACACTTCCCAGAATAATGCAAGCCCTTTTTCGCAAGTTTCGGAAAAAGAAATAGCGGAGCCCCTGCCTCTCGGCAGGGGCTCCGCGTTGCATTTGAAGAATCAGAAGCTGTGCTCGGCGCGGGAAATGACGTCGTTCTGCATGGCCTCGGTCATATCCACGAAGTAGGCGCTGTAACCCGCGATGCGCACCACCAGGTTGTGATACTGGTCGGGGTGCTTCTGGGCGTCCCGCAGGGTCTTGGCGTCCACCACGTTGTACTGGACTTCCATGCCGCCATCCTCGAAATAGGTCTTGGTCATATCCTCCAGCTTGTCGATGCCGGCGTCGGAGTTGAGGGAGGTGGGATGGATCTTCAGGTTCACCGCCATGCCGTCCAGATACCGGGTGTGGTCGAAGCAGCAGGAGGAGAGGAAGACGGAGGTGGGCCCGTTGGTGTCGCGGCCTTGGACGGGGCTCATGGCGTCGGCGATGGGGGTGCCCGCCTTGCGTCCGTCGGGGGTGGCCCAGGTGATCTCACCCTGGGGCACGTGGTCCGCGGCGCCGAACATGCCGCACTTATAGACCTTGCAGCGCGCATTGTGGAAGGCGCGGCTGATGCCGTAATAAGTGTCCATGACGTACTTCTGCTCCACGTCGGCATAGGGATCGGCGTTGCCATAGTGGGGCACTTCATTGATGATGCGCTGGCGCAGGGGCTCATAGCCCTCCCAGTTGGCCAGCAGGGCATCCAGGAATTCCTTGCCGGAGACGATCTTCTTGTCGAAGACCATGTATTTCAGGGCCGTCAGGCTGTCGCCCACGGTGGCCATGCCGGTGGCGGTGCCGCCGTAGGAGTTGTACTTCGCGCCGCCCTCGGACACATCCTTGCCGGACTCCATGCAGCCGATGGTGGAGATGGATAGATTCGGGAAGGGGAACAGCCGGGCGTATTCATGCTCCGTGTAGTTGTTCAGAGTGGCGATCCAGGTGAACATCCAGGTGGCCAGCTTCTCATAGGCCGCCTTGACCTCATCCAGGGACTTCATCTCATAGAGATAGCCGGAGCAGTATTCCGCCGGGGCCTGCTGCCCGTTCATGGGGTTGATGCCGTTGTTGATGGCCATGACCAGAACGATAGGCCAATAGATGCCGTTGATGCCCATGCTGGAGCCATTGGGGGCGGGATAGTCGTTGCCGGAGCCCACGATCTCCTGGCAGCCGATGAAGCTGTAATCCCGGGCGTCCTCCAGGGTGAAGCCCAGCTCCTTCTGGATGCCGGCGATGATGACGTCGTCGTTCTGCAGCAGGGGCAGGCCGCCCACGTTCATGCTGGTGGCGATGGCGCAGTCCCAGATCTCCTTGGGGGTGTTCTTGTCCGTGCGGAGGGAGACGGTGGGCTCATGGAGCTTGAGGCGGGCGATGGCCTCCAGCACCATGTAGCTGACGGGGTTCACCGCGCACTCCCCGGTCTCGGGGATGCAGCCGCCGATGGTGGTATGCTGGCCGATGTGGCCGATGCCGGCGGTCTGGGCGCCCTTGCCGAAGCCGCCGCCGTAGAAGATATTCAGCTTGAGGAAGAAGGCGTCCACCAGCTCCTGGGCGTATTCCTTGGTGATGGTGCCCTCCTCCAGCTCCTTCTTCAGGAAGGGCCAGGTATACTGGTCGAAGCGGCCCATGCTGGTGACGCCGGGGCCATTGTCCACCATGAGGAAGATATGATAGAGCATGACCATCTGCAGCGCTTCCCAGAAGCTCCGGGGCGTCCCGGTGGCGATCCAGTCCAGCCCGTCGGCCATCTTCAGATATTCGGCCTTCTTCTCGGGCCGGGTCTCGGTCTGGGCCTTCTCCCGGGCCTTGTCGGCATAGCGCTTGGTGAGGGTGATGGCCCCGTCGCAGGCAAGAACGGCGGCGGAATAGAACAGATACTTGCCCATATCGTTGCCCATGACATTGCCCTTATGCGCATCCAGCCAATCCTGGGCCTGCTTGCGGATATCCCCATAGCCCCGCTTCAGGATATTCTGGAAGCCGGGGGTCAGGTGTCCGGGAGGCAGCAGCACGCCGAAGCCGCCGGGACGGCCGAAGGGAGCGGCCTCCAGACGGTACACATCCTGCGCGCCCTCGGGCAGCCACTGCTCGGGCCGGACCATGGGGCCGGTGGGCCGGTTCTTCATCATGTCCTCCCGCATGGTCTTCAGATCCTCGGGAGAGATGGCCAGCTTCTGGTGGGAATACTCGTCCGTGTCGGGGGCGTGATAGAGGCCGTCTTCCTGCATGACCCAGGTATGCTCGATATCCATCATGGCCCACATGGCGCCGCTGGAGGCGCCCCAGTGCTGGTTGCCCACGTCGCCCGCGAAGTATTCATCCTCCACGATGTCGATGGGCATATTGGAGATCACATAGAGGGATTCCGCAGGCTTCTGCACCACGGGGGGATAATTCTTGTACTTTGCCTGGGCTTCACTCTTGATGCGGGCTTTCACCGGGTCGGCGATGATGACCCGATCCCGCACCTTGTCGCGCAGTCTGCCGATGCGCTCGGTGATGGGGCTGAATTGATACATGGCTCATTTCCTTTCCTTTATCCGAATTTCTCTTAATTCCGTCTGCTTTCCGATGCAAGCTGTATCTGCATCCATTTTCCCAAATACAGAGTAGCACATCCCGCGGTTTTTTTCAAGACGGCGGCCCCCGCTCCCGGGGAAAAGTTTCCGTTATTGTTGCAGAAACAACGGCCCGTCCCCGCTTCTTCCGGTATATTATACGCAAATCAGACAAATACGGGGAGATGCGCGAAATGGAAATGGAGATCCTACGGGAAACGGTGGGGCAGATCGTGGACGCCTTCGGCTCCGACCTGGAAATGATCAAGATCGAGCGGGCCGTGTTCGGCCTGTTCTTTTCCGGTGTGAAGCTCTCCACCGGTCACGGCGGGGTGTGCTACACGCCTGTGAAGGAGATGCCGGAGGCGGTATGCTGTCCCAGCTCCGCCCGGGCCATGCCTCTTTCGGGCCGTCTCAAGGGCCGCACGGCGGCGGAATACCTGGAATACATCTTCGACAAGAATATCCTCAAGCGCACCCTGGGCATCGCCGCGCTGAACGCCCTCACTTCCCTTTACTGGCAGCTGAAGCCCCCCACGGACTATACCGTCGAATATGGCTGCAACGCCTTTGAAGACGTGGACCCGGCGAAATACGAGTACAGCGTGGTGGTAGGCGCTCTGGTGCCCATGCTGAAGAAGCTGATCGCCGCCGATGCGCCCTTCACCGTCATGGAGATGGATCCCCGCACCCTCAAGGGCAAGGAGCTGGACCACTACGCGCCGCCCAGCGATGCGCCGAACTGCGTCCCCAAGGCTGACCTCATGGTCATCACCGGCGTGACGGTGCTGAACGATACCCTGCCGGGGCTGCTGGAATTGCGCAAGCCCGGGGCGGAGATCATCGTCACCGGCCCCACGGTGAGCATGCTGCCGGACGCCTTCTTCAAGCGGGGCGTCACCACCCTGGGCGGCATCGCGGTCACGGACGCGGACGAGCTGCTGGACCTCTTGTGCGAGGGCGGCTCCGGCTATCATTTCTTCGGAAAGTCCGCCCAGCAGACCATCGTCAGGCCGAAGAAATAACAGGAAAAAGCGCAAAGGAGAGGACCGGGATCGAGGGGGACGGGAATCCCCCTTCACGTTATATCCTTGCAAAATCAGAATACAATTCTGATTTTGCGTCTCAAGCTGTCGACACTTTGTCGACAGCTTGAGAGGACCGGGATCGGTCCTCTCCCTTGCTGTAATCGTCATTTTATCCCCAAACCGCTTCCGTGCCCTTCACGGGGATCTCTCCTGCCTTCTCCAGTTCCATGACCAGGGCGTCCAATGCTTCCCAGGCGGCCAGGAAACGCGGCTCCTGCCCCGCGAAAGCGAAGCGCTCCTCCCGCAGGAGCCGGGTCATTTCCTGCAGGTGGAGGGGCAGCAGGGGGAGCGGCCGCATAAAGACGCGGCAGAGCTGGAGATGCTTCAGGGCCGGAACGGGGCTGACCGGCTCCGTCATGAGCTCCCGCTCCGAAGGGGTCAGCAGAGCCACAGCGTCCGCCTCCGGCGTTCCGCTCCCCTTGCGCAGCTGACCGTTCAGCAATGTGCGGTAACGGTTCAGGACCGGCAGGCGCTTGCGCTCCCACTCCGCCAGCTCCCGGTTGGCAAAGCGCGCGGTGTAAAGTTCCAGCGTATCCAGCAGCCGCGTCTTGTCCTCCATCTCCGCAGCCAGGTCCAGCATGGATTTGAATACCTCGTTTTCCATTTCCCGGATCGGGCCGAAGCCCTCTCCGCCGGAGAAGGCTTCCAGCAGGTCTAAGCGGCTTTTCTCGATCTCAAAGCGTTCGGCCTCGCTGACGCACCATTCCCCTTCCTCATGCAGGGGTTCATAGACCAGCGGGTTCCCCGGCTCGTCCGGCCCCCGCCTGAGGAGGCTCTCCCTTCCCTTGGGCATCCGAAACGCCAGATTCCCAAGGAAGCCCGACAACCGGATCACCGCGTCCAGGGTCCCCCGCTCAAATACATAGTAGAAATCCTTTCCCACGGCACAGTTATACATGGAGGAATAATAGGGATCCACCGTCGTCACATGCTGCTGTCTCAGCTTTTCCCTTTCCCCCAGGAGATAGTAGATCTCCGGCAGCTTGGCGTCCGGCTGACGCCGAAGCCAGGGATCCTCGGAGTTGCGCAGGATCTCCGCGGAGGCCTCTGCTTTTCTCAGCGCGGCCACCGCCAGGGTATCCTTCCCCTCCCGCCTCAGCTTTCTTGCATATAGGAGCAGGCTTGTGGTCATCCGCTCCCGCATGGAGTCCTCGTCCGGGTGCAGCCGCAGCTGTTCCTCCAAAAGGGCGATGGCTTCTTCGTCCTTCCCCTCCTGGGACAGTCTGGTGAATTTCTCCATAACAGCGTACTTTTCCTCCGCCGTCAGCTCCGCATTTCGCAGCAGGGCGTCCACCGTAACGCCCAGAAGGTCCGCCAAGCCAGGCAGCAGGGTGATTTCCGGGTAGCCCTCCCCCGTCTCCCAGCGGCTCACCGCCTGGCCCGTCAGGTGCAGTTTTTCCGCAAGGGCCTCCTGGGTAAGCCCCGCCGCCTTTCGCAGACGGCGCAAATTCGCGCTGAATTCCATCGTATCCACATCCTTTCGTTTTTTTCGAAGGAGCTCCATTCCCTGCTTTGAGGATATCGGAAAGCGTTATCCAAGTCAACAAAGGCATTTTTGGCTTTTTCCAAGCATCCGTTGAGTTTTTGCAATAGGGTGGGATTCCCGGCCGAAACGTGCTATAATACCCCTATCCTTGATTTCGGGAGGCGCGTATGGCTTCCGCTAAAAGCAAATTCTTCGGCTTCTGGCTGTTCGGAAAAAGCGCCGCCGGGCTCTCCGGCGGGAAAAAGATCGTTTTCCACCTCTGGAATTGGCTGCTGCCCCTGCTGGCCGCTCTGGGGACGGGGCTGCTGAGCTTATTGCTGGCCTTCGGGCGCTATGCCTGGGAGGTGTTCTACGGTTACTTCACCCACCCCCTGATCGCCTTGCTGAATGTCCTGCCGGTGCTGGCGCTGTTCCTGATCCTCTACTGCGCCATCGGGCGGGGCTGGATCGCCCACCTGGTCACTTCCCTGCTGGTGCTGGGACTCAGCACGGCGGACTATTTCATGCTTCTTTTCCGGGACGACGCCCTCATGTTCGCGGACATCATGGACGCTGCCACGGCCATGGGCGTGGTGGGGAATTATAACCTGACCGTGGACGACCGGCTTCTGGCCTGTCTCCTCTATCTCGCCGTCAGCACGGTTTTTCTGGCCCTGCTGGTGCGGGGCAGGCAGAAATGGCCCGTCCGCCTCGCCGTGGGCGTTCTGGCGCTGCTCCTCTGCGCTTTCCCTCTGCGGAAAACTTATCTGGATGATACCACCTATGAGCTGAAGGCCCAGAATTTCGACCATGTGAACCGCTGGAGCGCCACCCAGGCCTATCTCTCCCGGGGCTTTGTCTACCCCTTCCTCCACAGCATCGGGGAAGCCTTCCCCACCGCGCCGGCGGGTTACAGCGCCGATTATGCCAAGAGCCTCCTGGCCCCCTATGCGGACGCGGACATCCCCGAAGAGCAGAAGGTGAATATCGTCACCCTCATGCTGGAAGCCTTCAGCGACATGTCCGCCTGGGACATTCCCGGCCTCAGCGAGGAGGTCTACGCCCCCTATCACGCTCTGGAAGCCGAGAGCGTCCACGGCAAGCTGATGGACAACATCTTCGCTGGGGGCACCACCAACACGGAACGCTGCTTCCTCACCGGCAGCGGCATCCTGGACAACTACCGGAAAAACGTCAATTCCTACGTCTGGTATCTCCGCAGCCAGGGCTACTCCACCGGAGGCAGCCATCCCTGCTACAACTGGTTCTACAACCGGCGGAACGTGAACAGCTACCTGGGCTTCCAGGACTATTACTTCCTGGAGGACCACTACGACGCGGTCTCCGGCGGCGGCATCGCTTTCGACAACACCTTCTTCCCGGAGCTTACCCGGCTCTGTCTGGAGGACTTCGCAAACGGCCCCAGCTTCAGCTATAACCTGACCTACCAGGGCCACGGGCCCTATGACCTGGAGACCCTCTGGTTCGGGGAATGGGTGGAAAGGCTGGACTACACCCAGGACAGCTGGATGATCATGAACAACTACTTCGGCTCCGTGAAGGACACCTCGGACCGGCTCCTGGAGATGGTGGACGCCTTCCGGGAATGTGAAGAGCCGGTGGTGCTGGTAGTCTTCGGGGACCATAAGCCCTGGTTCGGGGACGCAAACAGCGTCTATAACGAGCTGGGCGTCAACATGGACACAAGCACGGAGGAGGGCTTCTATAACTACTACTCCACCTCCTGGCTGATCTGGGCAAACGACAAGGCCAAGGAAGTGCTGGGCAACGACTTCGTGGGAGAAGGCCCCGCCCTCAGCCCCAGCTTCCTCATGGACTATCTCTTCCGCCTCTGCGGCTGGAAGGGCAGCGCCTGGATGCAGTATACCGACAGCGTCATGTCCCAGCTGCCGGTGCTCACCTCCAATGGCTTTTATGTGAGCTGGGACGGCGCTTTCACCACCGCCCCCGACCCGGAGCAGGCAAAGATCATCTCCGATTTCCGCATCGCGGACTTCTGGTATCGGCGGCATTTTCTCTATGAGGAGCTGACGAAATGATCTATACGGCGATTTACGAATCCCCTCTGGGGCCGCTGCTGCTGGCTTCAGAGGGGGAAAGCCTCACCGGTCTCTGGCTGCCGGGACAGAAATACTATGCCGCCGGGCTGCCGGAAAATGCGGTGGAGGCCCCTACTCTGCCCGCGCTGCGCGCGGCGGCGGATTGGCTGGACGCCTACTTTGCCGGGGACAAGCCGGAGATTTCGGCGCTGCCTCTGGCTCCCGGAGGCAGCGATTTTCAAAAGCTCATATGGGGGCTGCTGCGGGAGATCCCCTATGGGGAAACCACCACCTACGGGGCCCTGGCGGCGAAGGCGGAATCGCGGCTGGGCAGGAAAACTGCGGCCCGCGCCGTGGGCGCCGTGGTGGGGCGAAACCCCATCTCCATCCTCATCCCCTGCCATCGTGTGCTGGGGGCTGACCGCAGTCTCACCGGCTACGCCGGAGGGCTGGACAAAAAAGAATGGCTCCTCCGCCACGAAGGAGCCATATAACGGAACGGCAGAAAACCGGGAGGGAACGAAACCACGTTCCCTCCCGGTTTTTTCATCCCAGGCTTTTCAGGTATTCCACGTCTTTGCTTGTGATCTGCACAAAGTAGTGGTCATAATAGAGTTCACGCTGTTCATAGGAGAAATAGTAGACGGATTCCCTGTCGGAGAACGTAATGTCCCCGTCAAAGTAAAACTGCACCCGATCCGTGAGATAATCGTCGTTCCAAAAGCGGAACTTGTCAACAAAAGACTTGATCTCGTTGATAAGTTCTGTTCCTCCCGGCCTGTCTCCGCTTATGGTTATCGTTCGCCCGATATCCGGCGTTGTCTTTTCCCGTGTCGGTTTCTCGTAGAAAAGCAGCGTGACCGTCACAGGTTCCTCTTCCGCGGGGTCCACCTTTTCCGTGCGGGTGGAAACGGCAGTCACACGGACGATACATTCCGCCGCAGCGCCGCCGACGGAGGCTCGGACGACGGTGGTTCCGTGGTCCACTGCCGTGACCGTCCCGTTTTCATCCACAGTCGCCACCTCCGGGTCGTCGGAGGTCCAGTTAACCTTCAAACCTGTACCCGCTGGTGTGACTGTCGCTTGCAGCGTATAGGATTCCCCGATGCGCATCAGGGTGAAGTCCGTGAGATTCAGGGTGATGGAATCCACCGATGCGGACGCCTCCGCATCCCGCGCCTGACCGGGCACGATCGAAGCACCCTCATTCTCTATGCTCAGGCGGACATTGCGTTCCTGCTCCGCCGTCAGATTCAGGTATTGCGTCAGGCACTGCTCAAAGCTCAAGGGATCATAGTCATACTGCTTCGCCATGAGATAGGCCAGCCCCTCGGCATAGGCTCCGTCGGCGTGGAGGAATCCAAGGATCACATACAGGTCCCGGATGATCTGGTCATAGAAGTATTTATCCGAATACAGGACCGTGCGCTCCGGGTCCCAATACCGCCCCTCCGTAAGGCAGGCTTCTTCGCACTTAGCCCAGAGGGCGTTAAAGGATGCATCCCAGGCGTCGGAAGGCAGCTGGTGAAATTCATGCCAGTCGATCAGGGGCAGGAGCATGAGGACGTCTTCCCCGCCCACCTGCTCCGTGACCAGGCGGTCCAGCAATTCATCCGCTTCCCAGCCGTAATTCAGATAACCCCATCCGCCGTAGCCGCCGGTGCCCGCCTGGGCGCATCTCCAGCCGCCCTTCAAATCGTCCTCCAGCACCACGAACCAGTCGAAGCGCAGCCAGTCCGGCTGTTCTCCGTCCTGCCCCCAGCCCGCCAGCTGACTGCAGAAAGAATCTGCGTCCGCCGGGTCGCAGGCAAAGCCCATGACATAGACATATTGCTTCGGTTCGTTCAGCAGGGATTCCGCATAGACCTCGCAGCTGCGCACCTCCATGCTGCGGCAATAATACGGGTCGTCCGCCGGGGCCCGGGTGAAGCGCGCGGCATAGGCTTTCGCCCAGTCCTGCCCGATCATCGCCGGGTCGGACGCCGGGGAGGCCACGGAGAAGCCCAGGGGGTTCAGCAGGCTCTGCTGCTCCCGGGCCTTCGCCCGAAGCTCCACCGCTGCGGCGGTATAGGCGTTTCCGTATTTTTCGATCATCTCCGGCGTGCCGTATTCCGTCTCGATCACGTCTGTATTCGTCACACAGATGCGCTCCCAGCTATCCACGCCGTTGGAGCTCTTCCAGCCCATCAGGATATAGGGCTGGCCGGCGCTGCCCCACTCCGTAAGATACCCGTCCTCCATGGTCATGCCGCCGGCGAGCATGATCTCCTCGCCCTCCGCCGGGTGGAAGCGCCATTCCAGCCGGTAGAGGTTATAGCCTTCCCAGAGGCCCACGGTGCCGGTGTCGATATAGGTGATGGCGGTGATCCTGGCGTCGTCGAAGTAGTAGCCGCAGCTGAGTTCATAGTAGTCCAGCTCCTGCTGAGCGACCTCTTGGGCATACTGCGCCACCTGCTCCGGCACGGTCTGCTCCCCCAGGTCCAGCCGCAGCTGCACTCGGGACCGGTCCTCCCGCGCGGGTTCTTTTGCCGCTGCGAAGTAGGCCCGGGCCTGGGCGTCGCAGGAAACGTGGACGCGCTCCACATATTTCGGGTTTTGGTTGTTCAGGTCTTCGTCGGGCACATCGGAGGGGAATCTGGCGCGCAGATCGTCCCAATAGTGGCTGCCGTCCCGGGGAGTCCAGTATTCCAGCAGGGTATACTCCCCTTCCGGGCTGACTTCAAAGGTCAGGGCCGAGGGGATATAGCTGCCGCCGACGACCTTGGGCGCGCCGTCCGTCAAGTCGTATTCCTGATAGAGGATCATAAGATAATAGGTCTCCACCGTGGTCCCTGCGCTGCCGGGCTCGGATTCCTCAGCCACCAGGACATGACTCTCGCAGGCAAATTCCCCGCTTTTGTAGTTCCCCCGGTTGAAATCCATGACGGCCCGGTGGATGGCTTCGTCGGCCCCGGGCGCGGGCACGGAGGCGAAATAGTCCCCGTAGACGGCGGTGTATTCGCTGTACCAGTTAAGCACATCCAGGTCAACGCCGGTCCAGCCGCCCTCCGTCTTTTCCAGACAGAAGTACCGCCAGACATAGAAGCGCTGTTTTTCCTCGTTCCAGCCGCCGTTTCCCGCGCCCATGACGGCTGCGAACCGGCTCGGTTCGGCTGGGTCAAAGCCGATGTGGGCCTGGAAAATGACAGCTTCCCCGTCATCCCGGACCTCCATGACGCGGGTATCCACCGTCGCTTCATAGGCCTTATAGGGGTTCCCCATGAGGGCTTCGATGAACTGCCCGACATAGGCCCCCGCGTAGTCCCTGGCGACGGTCTCCGGCTCCGTGCTGTCCGTGGGCAGGAAGAACGCAGATTGGGGGACCTCCCGGTCTCCCGCGACGGCCCGGCGCACTTTGGTCGCGGCGTCATTGGGGTATGCCGCGTCAGGGTCCCTATCCTCCGAATAGGGGCAAATATAGATGCGGCTTTCCTCCCCGATGGTGCAGACCACCAGGTCCATGGAATAGGCCGTTTGGCCGCAGAAATCCACGCCCGCGTCTCTCGTTTTATCCGTGATCGACAGCCCCCAGCCGAATGTATGGGGCGGATCGACCTTCGGGTCCAGCGCCAGGGAGTCCCCTTCCGACCAGGCATAGCCCTCCACCGGTGGGATGGGGAAAGGGGCTTCCACCCAGGAGCCCGACAGCTGCCTCTCGCCGTCGGTGAGAGTCCATGTCAGGTTCTCGGGGTCCGCTTCGGCGAAGAAGCGGTCATAGAGGGTTGCGTCCTCCGGGAGAGCGGTGGGCGCTGGAGAAGGCGCAGCCGTCGGGCTCGGGGAAGGCGCAGCCGTGGCGGGCGCTTCCGAGGGCTCCGGAGTCTCCTTCGTCTTTCCGCCTGTGAAGGTGCAGCCTACGGCTACGGCGGCGGCCAGCAGGACGGCCACCAGCGTAATGATCGCCGTCCTGGGCTTCTTGACAAGGAGGCTGATCCTTTCCTTGATGCTGCCCTTGCCGCCTGTCATGGTGGTGGCGGTCACCAGGATCGCCGGGCGTTTCTGGCAGGTCATATAGAGGAGGGTGCGCCCATAGGCGGAGCGCTCCCCTTCTCCCAGGCGGCGGATGGTGGCTTCGTCGCAGGCCAGCTCGCAGTCCCGCCGGGAGAGGATGGCCCCCCACCACACCAGGGGATTGTACCAGTGGAGGATGAGGCAGAGGCCCCGCAGGAGGCTCCACAGGTGGTCAGCGTGCCGGTAGTGGGTCAGCTCATGCTCGATCACATGCCGCAGCCGCGCCGGGTCCTCCGCCGCCTCCGGCGTCACATAGACGGCGGGGCGAGTAAGCCCGAATAGGCAGGGAGTGTCCGCTTCCTCCGTGAGGTAGACCGGCAGGGTCTCCCGCTGTAAAAGATTCCGGCTTTTCCGCAGACGCAGGGCAAAGCGGAGATTAGAGCCAAAAAGGCAGAGGGCTACGGCGGCCATACCCGTGATCCAGAGGCCAAGCAGGATTTCTATCCAGCCCTGGAGCGCATGTTCGTCGAATTCGATAGAAAAGGTTTCTTCCTTCTGCTTCAGCTCCGCCCGATGCGCCTCATAAGCGTCCTGCTGCCGGGGCAACTGGTAGGTGCTGCTCTCCGTCCCGGTTTTGATCGTTGCTTCGCGGCCCAGATAGATCGTATCCCGCACGATCGCCGTCCCCAACCCATACGGGTCCGCAGATACCGCGCGTGCATATAGGCTGCGGGTCTCCTCCGGCAATGCATTTGCAACGCTCACGGCGGTGCTTCCGAAGCTGACGGGCACCAGCAGCCGCAGCAGCGCCAGGCCCCAGAGGGCATATTGCAGCCGGAGGCTGATCTTCCCCTTGAGAATATGCCGCAGGACGATCAGCACCGCCAGCAGCGCCGAGGAAGAAACGATCCACTCAATCATCCTGACCATCCGTTTTCACCTCCGCTTCCCTCAAAAGGGAGTACAGCTCGTCGATCTCCTTCCGGGACAGGGCCTGCTTCCGGCTGAGAGTGGAGACCATCATGCTCAGGCTGCCGTGGTAGACCCGGCCGAGGAAGCTCTCCGTCTCCCGCAGGGCGGCGTCCTCCCGCCGCAGCCGGGGCCGGAAGGTCTTGACCGGCCCTTCCTGGACGCTCTCCACGGCTCCCTTCCCTTCCATCCGCCGCAGCAGGGTGAGGGTCGTTGAGCGGTTCCAGGAGCAGCGCTGCTCCATGCGCTCAGTCAGCTCCCGCCCCGTAGCGCACCCGCAATTCCACAATTCCTCCATGACCTTCCATTCCGCTTCGCTGAGGGAAATGCTCTCTCTATCCAAGCCCATCACGCTCCCGCTGTTTACGTCTGTAATCTATCTGAAGGATAGCACGTCTGGTTACGTTTGTCAACAGATAATTTGATATAAAAAGGCTGCCTCCTTTCGGAAGCAGCCTTTGAAAAGCAAGATTTGTTATTCTTCGTCCTTCTTCTCGATCTTTTTGCCGCAGCAGCAAGCGCCGTCGTCCTCGGCCTCGTCGTCCTCGGCCTCGTCGTCCTCGGCCTCGTCGTCCTCGTCGAACTCGAACTCCAGGGTCTCGCCGCAGACGGGGCACTTGATGGAATCGTAGCTCAGCACATCCTCGTCCACAGTGATGGTCTTGTTGCATTTCGGGCAGGTGATCTCATAGAAGACGGGCTCCTCGTCGTCATCCTCGTCGTCGCAGCAGCAGCACTCGTCCTCGTCGCAGCAGCACTCGTCGTCCTCGTCGTCGCAGCAGTCGCAGTCGTCGCACCAGTCCGCCAGAGTCTCCTCCACGTCGGCCAGGTCGTCGCTGAGCTCGTCGATCTCCTCGGCCAGATCCATGGCGTTCTCATTCAGGTCCTCGATCTCCCGGGTGACGTCGCCCAGCAGCTCGATGATGACCTTGAGCAGCTTGCCTTCGTTGGTATTCGCATCCAGCTGCATACCCTCGGCCAGGCCCTTGATATACGCAGCTTTTTCGGTGATCTTCATGTTGTCCATTCTTTCCTCCTGATAGGATGGGGCTCAGCCCTTGCTGCGCTCCAGATATTCGCCGGTGCGAGTGTCGATCTTGATCTTGTCGCCGGGGTTGATGAACAGGGGCACCTTGACCTCGGCGCCGGTCTCCACGATGGCGGGCTTGGTCACGTTGGTGGCGGTGTCGCCCCGGAAGCCGGGATCCGTCTCGGTGATCTCCAGCTCCACGAAGTTGGGGGGTTCCACGCCGAAGACATTGCCCTTGTAGGACATGACCTTGCAGACCATGTTTTCCTTCAC
This sequence comes from Oscillospiraceae bacterium, assembly GCA_902795345.1. Taxonomy (GTDB): domain Bacteria; phylum Bacillota; class Clostridia; order Oscillospirales; family Oscillospiraceae; genus UBA1774. The sequence goes on along the minus strand of CADBKO010000003.1, from coordinate 1,949 downwards.
GAACTTGAAGCCGTCGGGAAGCATGCTCTCGTCGATGGGCTCCAGCTCATAGGTCTCCTGGTCCATGAAGTAGTAGAGGTTGCCGTCGTTGTAGCTGTACTCCATATCCTTCCGGTCCACGTAGGCGTTTTCAAACTTTTCGGTGGGGTTGAAGGAGGTTTCGATGACGGCGCCGGTGATCACGTTCTTCATCTTCGTGCGAACAAAGGGGGAGCCCTTTCCCGGCTTTACGTGCTGGAATTCCACCACCTGCATTACCTGTCCGTCCATCTCGAAAGTCACGCCGTTTCTGAATTCGCCTGCTGAAATCATTGAAAGAGTCTCCTCTCCTGTAATATTACATTCTTTCGGAATTTTACATTTTATTTTATCGCGTATCAGAGGAAGATGCAAGTAATTTCTTTGAAATATACATATTTCTTCCGCCGCAGCCATAGAATGGGAGCAAAACGGGCGGGGATCCCCGGCTTTTTCCGTCCCGGGAGGTGGAATCGTGCTGCTTTATCTTGCCGCCGGGACGGTGGAGGCGCCGAGCCTGGACGCGCGTCTGCGCCTTTGCTGCGTGGATTATGACTTTGCCAGGCCCTTCCCCACGGGTCTTACCAAGGCCCCGGAGGGCGTGATGCTGCTGGGGGGCGACCTTAGTGCCCGGCGGACGAGGGAGATCGCCTCGGAATGTGCCCGGCGGGGGCTCACGGCGGCCCTGGCGGGCTTCGGCCACAGCCCGGCCCTGGAGACAGCCCGCTTCTGCGACGGGCTGCTGCGCTTGGGTGTGCAGCCCATCCTGACGGAGAACGCCTGGCAGGACGGCTGCGGCGCGGAAATGCTGGTCTCCTCCGCCCTCTCCGGCGGGGACTTGCAAAGCCGCATGGAGGAAGCGCTGGCGCGCTGCCCCGGCCTCTGCCTGGACCTGGAAAGGCTCTGCCGTTCCTTTCCCCTGCCCTGTCCCGACGGCGAGGGGGAGGAGCTGAGCAGGCAGGAGCTGGCGAGTCTCCTGCGCCGCGGCGCGAAGCCGGGCTATTCCCGGGAGCTGGGCTGCAAGGCCTTCACGGCCCAGGTGAAGGGCGAAATGCGCTTCATCCTCTACGACGACCGGGAGACCCTGTGCAAAAAGGTACACCTGGCCGCCTCCCTGGGGGTGCGGCGGGGCTTCCTCCTCTATCCGGAGTGGAGCGCCGAGGACGCATCCGCCGCCGCGGAAGCCGCAGAAAAAACCCCGGTCATCCCATGATGACCGGGGTTTCGATTATCAGGATCAATAATAGCGCTTGTTCTTATTCTTGCGAGCGGCTTCGGACTTTTTGCGGCGCTTCACGCTGGGGCTCTGGTAGTACTCCTTCTTGCGCAGGTCCGCAAGGACGCCAGCCTTCGCGCAGCTCCTCTTGAATCTCTTGAGGGCGCTGTCCAGCGACTCGTTTTCCTTCACTCTGACTTCCGACATTCTTATCCCTCCCTCCGATGGGGCTTTAGCTTGGTTATTATAGTCCTATCAGTCCGCCTTGTCAAGTTTTTTCGGCTTCAGGACCAAATTTACCAGCTTGTTTTTTACTACGATGGACTTTACCAGTTCCATGCCCTCCATCAGCTTGGCGATCTTGGGGTCGCTCAGCGCCGCGGCCACCACCGCGTCGTCGGGGCTGTCCGCCGGGAGCACCACGGTGCCCCGCAGCTTGCCGCCAACCTGGATGGCGATGGTCTTTTCGGAATCCGCCATCTTGGATTCGTCGTAGCTCGGCCAGGGCTGCCGGCAGCAGAGGTCCTTGCCGCCGGTCATCTCCCACAGCTCCTCCGCGATATGGGGGGTAAAGGGACTCATGAGCTTCAGCAGGACCTGATAATCCGCCTTGTTCAGGCCCTTGTCATAAAACTCGTTCACCAGGGTCATGAGGGCGGCGATGGCGGTGTTGAACTTCATGGCCTCGATATCCTCGGAGACCTTCTTGATGGTC
>CADBKO010000002.1 GCA_902795345.1 Oscillospiraceae bacterium | reverse complement strand
TGGTGGGGGCGGTGCTGGGCATGGTCTGCTACGGGGAACCCCACGACCTTCCGAAGCTGGCGGGCATAGCCCTGATCCTGGCCGCCATCCTCCTGCTGAACCGCCCGGAAAAGGGGAAATAGGGAAGCCTGCAAAAACAGAAGGGAGTTCACACGTTTCAAAGACACCTTGCAAACCGCCCTTTTATATTGTCCATACGGTGCTGACCAATCCTAAGCGGCTGGTTCTAGCATCCATGCCTGTGCGTTTGTTCCATTACTGTACCACAGTTTGACATTCGTTCCATCGCTACTCATAGCATAATCCACATCCAGTGCAAGTTCTGGATTGACCTTCGGTACCAGCGTGTAATAACCGTTTCCTTGGTCGATGATTTGCCAAAGCTGCGCGTCGGTACCATTATCTTCCCAAAGCTGCGTGTTGGTCCCTGCTTCCGTCCGAGCATAATATACATCAAGCATCATCCCAGAACCACCTGAATCAAGAGTATAATACCCATCCCCGGTGCTGCTGATATAGAAGCACTGGCTGATACGCAGATCGCTCTTTGTGTTGATCACAACATTGCTGCCCTCGTCCGTCGTTCCACTCTCAGAATCGAGACAGGAGCCCGGAGCGCATTGCGGGGAGAGTCGATAATATCCGTCCCTGATTTCGGTTGATGTGTCGAATATGAGGATTGCTTCGGTATCTCCGTCTATTTTCCCGGAAATCAGGCTATTATAAGCCCCGCCATAGCTGCATCCATTTGCTGTTCGGATATCTTTTACCTCAAACACAGTCCCGGTTGGCCACTTCTTGTAATAATCCGAAACATCATCAGCAACCAGTATGCTGTTAATATAGATGTCTGCCGTGCCATACCCGGAAATACTAGTAGCTTTTCTTCCATCTAAAAATCCATTCAGGTCAAAGTAGTATTCTTTGCTCACAGAAGCTCCAACAGTAAAGGAAGCGTCAAGAAGCATTGTAGTTCCTGCGCTGTTTTTCGCTATAATTCGGTAATAATAGATTCCCGCTGTCAGTTTGTTAAAATAGACATCCCTATCCACGGAAAAGACTTCAAAAGTCTTGGCGTTCACGGAAACCGTCTTTCCTGTACATAGTTTTCCCGCTGCATCATATACGCCGACGGTTACTTCGCTGATCTCGGAGACAGATGAAGTTATCTTCCCATATACAGGAAAAAAGGCTCCCACCTCAAGAGAAGATGGATAAACTGCGTCAGCCAACGTGAGTTTGTCTATAGAAGCTGGCAAGTCCTTTACCTTTTTGACATAGCTCTTATAGACCCACTTTCCATCCTCCGTTTTATACCAGGTATTTCCATAGGCGTTTTCCACAGAACCGATGATAGTTAGGGACGACCCTTTTGGGGTTTTTTGTTCATAGCGCGAGTCCTGATACGGTGCGGAACACAAATAGACCTTGGTGTTCGTTTTGTATATTCCAGCGACTGCGCTGTTCAGTTCTGGCAGTTTGAATTCCGAATCGCAATTCTTGCAGACGGCGACATACATCCCGTCCGGCTTTTTAACGGTTTTATAGCCCGTGCTATGATCGCACCTTAGCTCTTCTTTTTGAAAACCAACAGAACCCCGGTTGTTATTATCATATACAATTTGGTACTTACCATTTCCATCTGCCTTCAGATCGTATCCCGCCGTTTTCATATTCTTCGTCGTTGTGGGATCATTAGGATCGATAATGATGAAGTTTGCACTATCAAGTGCATCTTCGGATAATACTCCCTCATAACCAACAACTACGACATAGTGGAAATTTGGTTTACCGTTTACTCTGGCAATAACTGGTTTCCCTTTGTTGATCTCATTATAAAGTCTTATATAACCGTTTGCTTTACTGTTGGGCCAGTTTTCGTAATACCCAGCCGTGTATTTCCCATTTCCCCACTGTGCGTTTTCATTTTTCCAATAATCCGAATAGGAATGTGTTTTCCCGTCAAAAATGGTCATACAATAAGCCAAAGCAAATGCACCACATGGGCCATCCCAGGTCTTTCCATCTTTCTGGACCAATTCGATATCGTAATTGAGAATCCTTGTTTTGTAATCCGCCCCCATCACTTCTGGAGCAAGTCCAGCGATCAAGATAAGGCAGGCAACAAAAGCTACAATCTTTTTCATAATTTCTCCTTATATATGATAGAGTTATCCGAAACAGGCCGAGTGGAGGTTTCTTCCACTCGGCCTAGAAATTCAAATTCTCCCGTTCAGTTGATAGTTACCATTCTGTTGTCGAGATCCCAAGAAACACTTCTTCCAAAAAACTCCGCGAGATAGCGCACTGGAACATAGGGCTGATCATTGAAAATCGCTGCTGTCGTGTCCATTTCTATGGTACTGCCATTATCGGACCTGGCCGTCTTACTGCCAACTGGGAAACAAATGGTTTTTGTTCCATCAGAAAAACTTGTCTCTCCAGTTTCACTGTCCCATTCGACATATAAGCCCAGTGTTTCGCCCACCTCAAGGAAATTTGCCATAGTTCGGTCATTTTCATCGATATAGGGTCCCGCATCCGTCCAGTTTACAAACTTTCCGTCCACAGCTATGCACACATTCCAACTGGCGATCTCCGCAAAGGATGCCTGCGCTACAGGAGCAGCAGTTTCCACGATGGGTTCAGGTACCTCGGAGGATTCGGGTTCCTCCAGAACTGCGGGCGGATAACTATTATAATGTATGGTAACTGCGCTAAAATGCCCATCGTAATCCTGCGGATCAATAATCTCAATTGCTTCCCAATCGGCACGGTCGCCACCATAATAAATATCCGCCAATGATCCACAGTCATAAAATACGAAATAATCAATAATCATGACGCTGCCAGGGATATAAATACTCTCCAGACTGGTACATCCCGAAAACGCACCTTGTCCAATCCATGAAACGCCGTCAGAAATCACAACAGTTTTTAATCCAGTGCAGGAAGCAAAAGCTGCTTCGCCAATATTCGCACTCCCGGGAATAACAATATCCGAAAGATTCTCGCATCCAGCAAAGGCATTGTCAGTGATATCTTCTAGTCCTTCCGGGAGAATCACGCGGGTAATATCCTGACTATAATCCTTCCACGGGCACAGATATGTATAGCCCTCTGGCTCATCATCAGCGTAATAGTCTACATACATCCCACCGGAACCATAAATGGTTAGTACCCCATCAGCGTCCAGCGTCCAAGTAAGGTTATCCCCCTCATCGCCGCATTCTCCGGAGGCTATGATCTCCGCCGCTAGCACGTTTCCTGCCATAAGTACCAGCAGAAACATTACTGCCATGGCAAAGGTGAGCCATTTGCCTGTTCTTTTTTTCATTGTGCTACTCTCCTTTTCATCAATTCTGGCGAGAGCCCTGCGGAGTTGAGCTCCGCAGGGTCTGCCAGAAACATAAAGCGGTGTTGAGCGTAAAACCCAACACCGCACGACGAAAAAGCAAAGCACAACACGAAGCCCAAAACTCTATTCTTCCCTTTGCTTGCAAACTAAAGGAAAAATGGGTATAATGAGCCTACGGTGCAGACACATCCGTCTGTTGTGTTGAGTGGGCCATTCACTCAGCATAAGGAAATGGTGGGCGGCAACCCGCCATTTCCTACCGTCTTTTATGTTTCTTGGAAATATAATACATAAATATTCCTGGATTTGCAAGACTTTTTTGAATTCTCAAACACGCCGAGAGGATTGATTATGAATTCTGTTATCGCAAGAATCATGATGGCGAACTGTCCCCTGTTCTTCAACCGCCTACGGGGAACCCCGCGACCTTCCGAAGCTCATGGGCATCCTTCTGATCCTGGGGGCGGTCCTCCTGCTGAACCGCCCGGAAAAAGAGAAGCAGCGAAGGATTTCGGCGCAAAACGAAAAGAAAAGCGGCTGAACTGTTCGGTGATCCCGATCGGTCCAGCCGCTTCATTTTGTCTTTCTGCCCCTCGCGAGGTATGTTATGCTGTTTATCAATGTTGATTCTGCCCGGCGCGTTCGCTTTGCACAGGATCAGCATTACTGTACCATCTGCACCCTGTTCGGCCCGATGGAATTCCGCCCGGTCCCGGCGCTCCCGGTGCGATAGCCCAGGTTCGCCAGCATCATTTCCGCTTCATAGTCCGTGATCCTGTTCTGCCCTGCCAGGGACCGGATCCGCGCCAGCACGGATTCCTCGCTTCTTCCGTCGTCCGCCATGCTTTTGATGCTGCTCCAGGCTGCGTCATAGCCCTGCGACTTCCACTGACCGTCCGGGTGATACCCAATGTAGGTTCCGCCGTCGGCGCCCTGCCAGGTCCCTGTCCTCCGCCCGCTTTCATCATACCGGCTGCCGGACGCCGAAGCCGTCGCTTCCGTATTCGAGCCGCCGGAACTGCGGCCGCTGCCGCCGGCGTATCCGGCCGCCATACGGTACTGCTCCAGGGTCGTCCCCATGGGCACGCCCAGGATGTCGGCCATATCCTGGGTCACGACGGCTTTGAAGGTCTGAAGCATCTTATAGGCGTTATCAAAGGCCTGCTGCTCCCGTTCATCCTCATATTCCCGGAGCGCCTGGTCCCATCGGGTGCTTTCCCGGCCCCGTTCATATTCCCGCTCGTCCTCGTTCCAGGCGCGGTCATATTCGTCGGCTTCCCGCTGGGAGGCGAGCTTGTCCGCATACCGCCGGTCATCGACTGCGTCCCGCGCCATCTCATAGGCCCAGCGGCGCTCCTGATCGGAAAGCTGGTCGCCGTACTCCCGAAGGTACTGCTGCCACTCCGTCTCCTTCCAGTCCTGCTGATCTGCATATGCCCGCAGGTCCTGGGCCCACTGCCGGTCCGCCCGCCGGTCCAGGACTTCGTCCCGCTCCTGGCGGTAGCGCCGGTCATAATCCCGATCCTCCTCGTTCCACGCCCGGTCATAGGCCGTCTCGTCGGCATAGCGGGCGTCGTCCACGCTGTCCCGGTAAAGGCCGTAATCGAAGCTGCGGTCTGCGTTCCACTGGTCCAGCCGGTCCCGATAGCGGTCATATTCCCTCTGCCCGTAGTCCGCATAGGCGTCTGCGAGCCCCAGCTGACGCTCATATTCCCGCATATAGCGTCCGTAGGCGTCGTCGTACAACTCCGGCAGCTTGTCGCTGAGCCGGGCGGCGTAGTAGTCCCCGGCCTGGGACGCGGCGGTCATGGCATAGCTGGAGGGCACGCCCCCGGTCATGGCGGCATACTGCCCCAGGGCATCCTGGGTCGCCCGCTGTCCCTCCCGGCGGTACTGCTTCCGGTAGGCCTGCCACACCGGGTCGGTATCGGGGTCGTAGTTCCAGCGCATATCCTCCGCCCGCTTGAGGGCCGCGTCCCGCCGCCGCTCATACTCCGTCCCATCCCAGACCGGGGCTTCGCCGTAGTCGTATTCCCGGATGGCGGCGGCGTAAGGCGTCCGGCTTTCCACCGGCCGCGCCGCGGGGAGAGGGGCGGTGCTGCCGCCGGAAAGGGCGCTGTCCCGGGGGCCAGGGTCCGCCGCCGCGCTTCCCGCGCTCTGCGTCTGGGGCCTGGGCTGCGCAGCCTGGCTCCCGGCCCGGGTCCGGCTCTCCGTCGCCCCGGCCCGTTCCAGGGCGGCAAGCTGCTCCGGCGTGAGCCCGCCGCTGCGTCTCACCGCCTCCAGGGGGTCCACCCGGCTGATCCACTCCTGCCGCTCGGCGTCCGTTGCGGTGCCCTTGACCATCTTATAGGGGATGCTATCCTCCAGGGCGGAACGCTTCGCCGCCTGCGTCCAGTTCCCTGCCCGGGTCAGATTCCCCCCGGCGTCTGCGGTATAGGCCTCTCCGCCGGGACCATAGAAGACATAGTTGTTGCGGTCATGTCCGAAGCCCTCATTTTGCATGAGCCGCCCGTTGCTGACGGGGACATACCCCCCGATGCCGTCCCCGGAATAGCGCAGCCAGCCGTTCACTTTGCCGTTCCCGTCCACATAGCTGGACCAGTTCCCCGCCGTCTGGAAGTCGTTGATCGCCTTGTAATCGCCCCTGTTCCAGCGATCCACCACGCCGTTCCAGGCCGCCTTGTCCTCGGCGGTCATGGTGCGGAAGCCCGCGTCCGGCTTCCAGCTGACGGTGTAGTCCTTCCCCTGCGCTGCCGTCGGCCTGCCCGCAAGCGCCGCTGCCATGGCTTTGGCCTCCTCCCGCCGGTATTCGTTCTGCTGCGCCTGGGTGCCGTTGGCCATGACGTAGGACCTCTCCAGGGCCTTCGCCGCCTGTGCCGATCCCGGTACGCCGGCTGCCGCCTGCCGGGCCAGATTCTTCTGGATCAGATATTGGTTCCGCGCCGCCGTATCGTTGGGCATCGGCGCTGCCTCGACGGGCTGGCGGGCCCCGAATTCCGTCCTCTGCGCCGCTTTCAGCGGATCGGTGAAAGCCCGTTTGTACACCGTGTTCTGATCCGCCGCCGTTCTTTTGATTGCCATCGTATGCTTCTCCTCCTCTGTCACTGCAGATTGCTGCCGGAGTAGCGGACCTCCGTCAGACTGTATATCACCGCATTGCCGACGCCCCGCAGCTTGAGCCGGAAATGGTCGCAGCGGCGCAGGATCATCGGCAGGTTGTCGCTTTTCTTGGCCGCCGCGCCCTCCAGGGTCCCCAGGCTGTGCCAGAGGCCGTCGCTGTCGTACATGACCAGCGCTTCCAGGCTGCTCCCCGCCGAAAGCGAACAGCGGAGCTGAAGGCGCAGGAGCCCCTTCTTGTTCTGGCTGTAACTGTCGGAAGTCTCAAAGAAGCGGTCAAAGTCCGCGAACTCCGCCTCCCAGGAGACTTCCCCCTCCGGGGTGCCCCGGCTGCCGTCCAGACTCCAGAGGCAGCCGTCGGCGCAGAGCATGCCCAGGGCGCCGTCCCAGAAGGCGAAGCCCAGAGCGTGGGCGTCGTCCTCCCGGTGCCAGGTCCGATAGCGGGTGTCATAGACGAAAAGGCTCCAGGCCTCCCCGTCGGACATGCTGACGTAGTAGCGCACGCCGTCGGAGCCCGCCGCGGCATCCTGCCACCGGACACTAGACCCCAAGGCATCGGAGATCAGGGCGGGGATGCCGCCGGTATAGGCGCAGACTCCCACCCGGCTGAGATAATAGAGGGTCTCCCCCGCAATGGCCAGGCTCCTGTGACAGCCGGCCCGGACCCCCAGCCGGGCAGAGGGGGTCCACTGATAGTTGGCGGGCTTGTCCCCGTAGACCTTGTAGACCGCCTCCTCCTTGAAGAAGATGGGGTAGCCCAGATAGCTGACGCAGCCGGTGAACTCCCCGGCGTCCAGGGTCTCGCTCTGCCAGCTGTCGGTGGCCAGGCCCTCAAACACCTGGAAGTTGAAGGGGTCCCCCAGCTTGCTGGCATAGATCGTATCCCCCCGGCAGCCCCAGAGCCGGTTCTCGTTGACGCAGAGATAGTCCAGGTCCGGCACCGTCCGGGCAATGGTGACCGCGCTTTCTTCGCAGTCCACCGGCTCCGCGGCGAAGGTCAGTTCCGCGCCGCCGCTGCCCTCCTCCACGGGGATGGCGGCGCTGCCGCCGCCGATACAGGCGGTGAGGACTTCCCCGTCCCAGCAGAGGCTGTCCCCCGGGCTCAGAGCCGCAGTCAGGGTGAATTGCAGAGCGGTTTCCTCCGGCTTGAAGTGATAGGTCCCGGCCTCCGTCCCCTCCTCGGGGCGGTAGACCCAGCGCTTATCCAGGGTGAGGGCGTTCTCGTCGAAATGCAGCTCGTCCCCCTCCACCTCCCGGAGGATCAGGGTCTTGTTGTTCTCCGGGTGGCGAAGACAGCCGGAGAGGGTCAGGGCGTCCCCGGGCCGAAAGGCCCAGGCCGCGCCCGGCGCGGAGATGGTGTTGGCCCTGGCGCTCAGGCCGGCGTAGGTCCCGCTGCGGAAAGCGGCTTCGCCGCTCCAGCTCTCCTCCATGCTGCCGAAGTCGTCCCCGGCGGCGTCGTAGTATTTCTTGTCCGGGAAGATGAGGACGAGGCTGCCCATGGCGGCAAAGATCTTTTCCCCCGCCGTCACGGTCCCCTTCCGCGCCCCGTCGTAGTAAAAGCCCGTCCCGTCGGTCCACCAGGCCGCGTCTCCGGCGCCGATGCCGCCGGGCGCTTCCAGCGTCCCCAGGAGGCCCCGGGGCTCCCGGGGCGTCAGCAGGGGGAATTCCCGCCCGGACAGGTTCTTCATCCACCACAGTTCCCCGTCCCGGGCCCGCAGATTGTGGTTCAGCCCGCCGAAGGCCGTCTGCACCGCCGGGCGCATGATGTTCCGGGCGGGCATTTCCGGTAGCTTCATGGCCTCCTCCTCAGCTCACCGGGTCCGTCAGGGTCAGGCTCACCGTCAGCTCCAGGGTCGCCGCCTGATACTGACCCAGGGTAACGGGGCTGTCCAGCACTTCCCGGTAAAGAAGGGCGGTGGCGATGCATGAGGAGGCATAGACCTGCGTCCGGATGACGCCGAAAATGCCCCATTCCCGCAGCGTGACATTGTTGCTGCCGGTGTTCTGCACGGAGACCGTGATGGTCCTGGTCACTGTGCCCACGCTGTCGTCATAGACCGGCGCCCATGGCGCAGCTCAGATAATTGACGTTGGCATAGGCCTCCAGCCGGTAGTCCGCGGCGGTGGGCGCCGTGGTCCCCGTACCCAGCCGGATGCTGCACCCGGCAGTGCTGCCCGACAGATCGTTTGTATAAATGCCAAGCGGCGACACCGCCGACAGGTTGTCGCCATACCGGTCCGCCACCGTGACTCCGTCCGTGTTCTTGATGGTGCTCAGGCCGTTGTGATGGCTTCCCATGAGCATGATGTTCCGGAAAGCCCGCCAGTTTTTCGTCCATGTCCCTGCCATGTATGATTGTCCTCCTTATTCGATGCTGATCGCGGCCTGCAGCGTGCCGCCGACGCCGCCGGGCACATCCTCCGCCCGGAAGCTGCCCTCCGGTGCCTTCCGCCGGATCGCCGCGCTGACCGATGCCGTCATTTCACCCGGCGTCTCCGCCGCCGCGGAGATCCGTTCCGCCTCCTGGGTCAGGGTCGCTGCGGCGCTGAGGCCGCCGCAGCCCGTTTCTCCGGGGGCGGTCACATGGGGCCGTATGCGCTTTCCGTTTATCTCCAAAGAGCTTGCTGCGACCGCCGCGCTGCCCCAGTCATCGGCGGTCAATGCTTCCGGCGTCAGGGCGATGATCCGCGCCGCCGCCAGGCGGCCGGACATCACCCGCAGGAGGTCCCCGCGGTTCGGATTAGCCATGCTGACGCCCTTCATCGCCCGGCCCAGGGCCAGGCCGTTGAGAAAGCTGGTCTCGTCGTATGCCATGTTTTCCTCCCCCCGCCCGGCTCTACCAGCGGATCGCCGTCTCGTGTCCGTCGGCTGCCGTCAGCTTCACGATCCGGCCCAGGGCGTCCGTTTCCACGGCGTAGCTGATGATGGTCCCGCCGTCCACCGTCTCCCGGATGACCCCATCGGAGATGCTCCGGAAGTCATAGGCCGTGGGCCGCCGCATCCTGTCCGCGTCCACATACCCGTCCCCGGAGAGCAGGAGGCTCACGTCCTCCCCTTCCCCGGTGGTATACCGGACCGTCAGGCCGTCGCTGTCCCGATAGACCATGCCGCTCTGAAGGCCGCTGCCGAAGGAAAGCACCGGCAGGTAATTCCCCCTGGGCGTCGTCTGATAGCGGATGCCCGCCGTGACGGTCTCCTCGCAGACATAGACCATCACGGGCCAGGCTGTTTCCTCCGTTCCGATGGCCGTCCGGGTCTCGTCCGTCCACCAGCAGGGCGCGTCGCCGCGCTTCATCTGCACCGTGCGGGCCGGGGCCGATACCTTGTCGGTGACGAATTCGATTTCCCCGTCCCGGATGCGGATGTAATGCAGGTCGCTGCGGTTTCCCTGGAGGCAGCGGAGGGCCCGCTGCCAGTCCGTCCGCAGGCGCTCGGCTTCCAGGTCGGCGGTCAGGCCGGACCGGGCATACAGGGCCGCCATCAGGGATTCCGGCGTGACCGCCGGGCCGGAAATGCTGCCGGAGCCCGTCTCCGCCACGCTCTCCGCCAGGGCCTCCAGGCCGCTGTCCGAGAAATTCTCCGCGTCCAGATGCCGCAGCAGATACCGCAGCTCCTCCATCAGCATATAGAGGTAATTCTGGAGCGCATCCACCTTGTCCTCTGTTTTTTCGTCTCCCCGGAAGCCGGGCATACCCGTCTCCAGGACATGCATCCGGTCAGGCATGGCGTTCCGCTTCCGGCAGGCCCGTGGCCACGCTGGTCAGCAGGCTCAGGATGCCCGCCAGCAGAGAGGCGGAGACCACCGCCGCCCAATCCACATCGCGGATCAGGGCGCTGGTCCCGATGACGGCAGCCCCCGTCTGGGCCACCGTCCGCAGCGCGCGGATCGCCGCCGCCTTCGCAAAAGTCTTCACTGTCTCGATTCCTCCAATCTCTCCAGGACCGCCGCCAGCTCTCCCCGGGTCACGGCTCTGTCCGGGCGAAAGCAGCCGTCCGGATAACCCCGCATCAGCCCCCGGGCGACGGCCCAGCGTATGGCGCTCTCCGCCCAGTGTCCCGCGGCGTCCTCCGCCGTCTCCGGGGCATAGGGGGGACGGCAGACGGCTACGATCCGGGCCAGGCTGCGCGCCTTTTCCGCCACGCAGCCCCCGTTATCCTGGCTGCCCGACCACCCCGGGGTGGTGTTCCCCTCTATGGTAAAAACGACGTTCCCCTCCCGCTTCACCGCCAGGGCACAGTGCTCAGGCTCCGTCCCGCCCCGGAAATTCAGCAGCAGGATGTCCCCGGCTTCGGCCTCCGCCGGGGCTGCGGTGCAGCCATGCTCCCGATACCACCGCAGCAGCCGGGTGCAGGAGGCCGTCCGCCCCCCGCCGAAGAAGGCGGGGGCCTCCCCGGCCTGGCGGAAGACCCACCACAGGAAGCAGACGCACCAGGGCTGCCCCTGGAACGCAGGGTCATAAGCCTCCCAGTATTTGGTGCGGTTGGAGCCGGGCGGGTCTTCCGTCACGCCCAGCTCGCCCCGGGCGATCCCGATCACGTTTTCCTTGCTCATGAAAGCTCCTTCTGTTTTTACTCGTACCAGATCTGAAACAGCCATGCTTCGCAGTCGCAGGAGTGGACTGTGAGATAGGTCTCCTCCTGAATCCCACTCAGGTCGATCTCCACGGTCTGTTTCGGCACGGCATAGGGCGTGTCCACATGGATGACGACCCCCGGCTGGCTGTTGATCGCCGCCGCCGTGCTCCCAAAGTTGGTAAACATCACGGTTCTCTTCGTCTGTCCCGGCCATTGTCCGGCCATGCTGCCGGAGAGGCCTATCGCATCCACAAGGTTCAATGTCCACAGGTTGTAGTTCCCGGTGTTTCCGGTGGCGCGGATTTTGACAGAGAGTTTTTTCGCCGATGCCGGTATCGGTTCGAGGAACTGAAAGGTCTTGTTTCTCAGGGAGCCATGATAAATACATTCCTCCCCCTGATTTGTCGTTTTGCTGAAGGTGGTATAGCCGCCGCTGTTGATGTACAGCTTGGCGCACCATATGCTGCCGGAATCATACGAACCGGCGGGGAAATGGGTGTTGTCCAGAAGATAGACGGTCCCGCCGCCGCTTTTTCCGCCCAAAAGGATGGGTTCTCCGAAAATGCTCATGCCGTTTCCTCCACCGTACACTGCATCGTCATGGCCGTCGAGGGGGCCGCCCCCAGGGCATAGGCCGTCAGGGTCCCGGCGTTGTTTTCCACCAGCAGCGCGCCCACGCCGTCCGCGATCAGGGCATCGAGCTGGGCCGCCGAGGGCTGCAGGTCCACCTTGCTTTTCGCCGTGACCGCCGCGCCTGTGACCGTCACCGTCTGGGTATAGGGCCCGTCCCCCGTCCACTGGGCGCCGAAGGCGACGGTGCCGGTGCATACCGGCGTCGCCGCGCCGATCTGGGCGGGCGTCGGCAGAGGCGGCGGATTCTGGGCGCTGTACTGCCGCTCGTTGGCCACGTTCCCCAGGCCCAGGTCCGCGGCGGTCAGGTTCCGGTCCCGGCTCAGGTCATGGCCGTTGATCTTCCGGGTCTGGGGCACCATGCCGTCGGCGGCGGCTTCCGCTCTGGCTGCCGCGGCCAGGGCGGCGGCCATCGCTTCTTCGGCGGTCCGGGCATAATCCGGCAGGTCTGTCAGAGCTTGCGCCAGTTCTTCTTCCGTGCCCTCATAACCCGCTTCCCGGGCCAGGTCGTAGGCGCTCTCTCCGGTCTCCCCCTTGAGGGAGGCGATCCACTCCTCCGCCGTCCCGCCGTAGCCGCCCCGCACAGCCAGTCCGTAGGCGGTGAGGAAGTAGGGCGGGTTTTCCGTCCAGCCCTCCCCGTGGGCCATGACCGCCTCGTCGTAATAGGGCGGCAGCACCGGTCCGGCATTTTCCTCCACCGTCACGGTGGGCTCCGGCGCATAGGGGGGCAGCTTATATTTCCGGCTCATCAGGCTTCCTCCTTCGGATAACCGTCGGCGGGGTTGTAGGTCCGGCTGAACCAGCGGACGAACTCGCCCCAGGCGGCGTTGAAGACCTGCATGGAGGCGGCGTAGCGGTCGTATTCCCCGTTGGCGTAGTGGATCATGGCCTGGAGATACCGGGGATAGAGCTTGTCGTGGGGCGGATAGACCGCCAGGGTCCTGTCCTTTTCCTCGTCGTAGGTCACCGGCGTGAATTCATAGGGGTGGAGCAGGAACACATCCGTATAGACCTGCCCCTCACATTCGCTCAGCCAGGCCGCTTTCTGCTCCTTGGTATAGGCATTGGGCTCGATGCCGTCCACGAGCGCAATGCACTGATGTACTGTCATTTCGTCCTCCTGCGCCGGAATATGTCGCAGCTCCCCCCCGGTCGCTGCTCGTGGATTCCGGCGCGTCGTCCTCTCCAAACCGAAGCAGGTGCTTCGGTTTGGTTCTTTTTTGTCCTTCTTTACCGGAATATCTGGTATCAGTTTGATGGCCGACACCCGAGAGATTCCGGCGAAACGTCCTCTCCAAAACGAAGCAGGTGCTTCGGTTTGGTTCTTTTTTGTCCTTCTTTACCGGAATGTCAGGTGTCAGCCTGACGGCCAACACCTGAAAGATTCCGGCGAAACGTCCTCTCCAAACCGAAGCAGGCGCTTCGGTTTGGTTCTTTTTTGTTCTTTTTTGTCCTTCTTTACCGGAATATCTGGTATCAGTTTGATGGCCGACACCCGAGAGATTCCGGCGCGTCGTCCTTTCCAAACCGAAGCAGGCGCTTCGTTTTGGTCCTTTTTTGTCCTTCTTTACCGGAATATCTGGTATCAGTTTGATGGCTGACACCCGAGAGATTCCGGCGAAACGTCCTCTCCAAACCGAAGCAGGCGCTTCGATTTGATCTTATCTCCTTCTTTGGGGCGTGTTGCAAAATGCCGGCCCCGGCCTCCCTCCCCGAGGGAGGTGGCATCGCCGCAAGGCGATGACGGAGGGAGTCAGCGTGCTTTATTGCTGTTGCTTCCAATGATAGCTCTGTTTATCCGACGCTGACTCCCACACCCGCTTCGCGGGTCCGCAATGACGAGATGGGTGCATCCTGCAACATGCCCCTGCTCATACGTGCTTCTCCAGCAGGGTGATGCGGGTCTCGTGGCCGCTGACGGTCGATTTCTGCCCTTCCAGCTCATTCCAGAGACGCCGGTGCGCTTCGCTGTTGCTGCTCTCCATGGCGTCCAGCTCGGCATTGAGGTTATCCACCAGGGTGCTGAGCTTGGTCACGCTGGTATTCAGCTTGATGGCGGGGGTCAGAACACTGATAATCAGCCCCACGAGGGCGATGATCACCGCCATGACGGTCCATTCCATCGCCGCGCCTCCCGTCAGGTGCTGCTCATGATCCCGGCAGCCTTGAGGGCGTCCAGCAGGGCCTTGAACTCGGCGGCAGTGGGGGCGCTCCCGGCGGCCTCGTCCACCTTGGCCGCCATCTTCACCGCCCCGGCCTTCGTCTTCGCGGCGGCGGGCATGGCAGCCGTCCCGCTCATCTTCAGATCGCCGGTGATCTCCACATTGGTGAATCTCGTGTATTCCGCCATATCACGGCCCTCCGATCAGCTGAGATCTCCAGCGCCGCTGACGCCGGCGCAGGCGATGCCCCGCCAGTCGTGGAAGCCGGCGGTGAAGCGGGCGTAGCCCCGCCACACATTGGCGTCGGTGTTCTCATCCACGGTGCTGCGCACATCCAGAGGGACGCGGTCCAGCCAGATCAGGCTGCCGTATTCCTGATTGTACCGGCTGTCCAGCAGCACCCAGGGCGAGGTCCCGGCGGTGATGAACTGGTTGAGATAGGGCCAAACGATGACATTCCAGCGGCCGAACTGATAGTTGAAGCCGTTGTTGGCGGTCTCCGGGTCCTTGTCCGCGCCGATGGCGGCGAACACAGCTTTTTTCAGGCTGTGGATATTGGGGATCAGGATAGTGTCCGGAGCCACGTCCAGGATCTCGTCGTTGTCACCCCGGGTGTTCTGCATCTTCACCTCCAGCATGCCCAGAGCGTCGGCGCTGAAGGCGTCGGAGAACAGGTTGCACTGGGCGTCGCCCTTGATCTTGGCGGGGTGGGCGGCATGGAAGAGGGTCTGGCCGTCGCTGGTTTTCAGGTCGAACCTGCCCCCCGCGTAGGTGACGGCGGAGCTGCCGCTGATGGCGCCGCCCAGCAGGGCCGCCCCCAGCTTCTCCCGGGTGCGGTAGTAGGCGGTGACGAAGCCCGCGGGCTTCTTGCGCAGGTCGATGGTCTTGCTGTCCTCCACGATCTCCCGGCTCAGGGAGAAGCTGTCCTTCCAGGTGACGGCCTCCAGCACCTTGCTGAAGCCCTCCTCCTGGCCGTCGGTGGGATAAGCGCCGTTCTCGCCGGCCACCTGGAAGCCCTCCATAGCGGTGAGGGAGGTGTATTTCTCCGCCCAGTGGTCGGTCTTGTCCTTCTTGAAAACGCGGTTGACGATGCTCTCCCGTTCAAACTGTTCGCCCCGCTTCTCGATGAGCATGCGGACGGCGGTCTGAGAGCTGCCGAAAATGGAATTGTTAACGCCGGAGCCCTCGGAAAAAGTGATATTTGCCATTGTCCTTCCTCCTTTCCGAATCAGTCAAAGCGGACCAGCACCCGGGAGCCCGCCCCGTCGCCGTCCTTGGCCACGATGGTTGCCACGCCGGAGGTCTTGGTGCCGGTCACCTGGCAGCCGTTGGAGGCGTGGAGGGTGACTTTGTCCCCCACGTTCACGCCGCTGAGGCTGGCAGAGGCGGTGGTTTCAAAAACCTGGTCGGGCTGCACCTTGACGACGGGGATGATGTCCCCGGCGGTGCAGGCCGCGCTCTTTTCACACATGCTGATGTAGGTGGGCTTCGTGGTGCCGGCGGCAATGGCCAGATTGCCGGAGGACTGCACCAGGGCCATGCCCAGCTTGGGGGTGATGGCGCCGCAGGGCAGGTATTCCCAGGGCGCCACACGCCCGTCCTCATTCTGATAGGGGATAAAACCTCTCATAGTCTATAATCCTTTCTGTCGTCCTTCGTCCTTATTCGCCGGAAGGGTTCGCATCGCCGCCGAGCGGCAATGCTCTCAGTTTCCGCCGAAACGTCCTCATTCCGCGCGAGGGGACCCGCCGCTCTGCGGTGGGCGCGCGCTTCCTCTCCAAAACGAAGCAGGCGCTTCGTTTTGGGTCCCGTTGGTTTCCTCATTCGCCGGAGCGTTTACCTTTTGAAGCGCTTCCGGTCCTGGTTATAGTAGCGGCGGATCTCCTCGTCACTGGCGTCGGGCAGGAGGGCCCGGATGATGGCCAGCTCCCCGGCAGGCACGCTGACGCCGCCGTAGCCCCGGGTGCTGGTGGCGGAAAGGTGGCTCCTGTCCGCCGCCTTCGCTCTGGTCCGCTCCGCCGTCCGCCGGTCCCGAAGCTCTCCCAGCTTCTCCCGGGCCGCCAGGGTGTAGGCGTCCACGAAGTCCAGCCCCATGTCCACATACTGCCGGAACCTGTCCCCGGCTTCGGAGCGCAGGATCGCTCCCAGGTCCTCCATCTCCGGGTCCATCTCCCGGATGCGGGCCAGCTGCGCAGACACCTGCCCGCTCTCCGATGCGTAAGCCCCGGCCTCTCCGCCGTAGGCTTCGCCGGCTTCCGCCGCGCCGCTTTCCGCAGCCATGTTCCTTTCGTCCATCCTTTTACCTCCTTATTTGTCCTTCTTCGCGGGGGCCTTCTGCCCGTCTCTCAGATCGCCGCCCCGGACGACCTTACCGCTGCTCTTGCCCGCTGCGGTCTGGCCGGGAGCCTTCACCACCTGGGCGCCGCCGTTGGAGATCCTGCCCGCATAATCCTTCGCCATCGTATTTCCCTCCTTTCGTTCTTTCGTCCTTATTCGCCGGGATCAACCTGCATCTGTTCCTGCTTCCGCTTTTCCAGATATTCCTTCGTGTCCCCCGCTCCCGGATAATGGAGCAGCTCCAGCTTCGACCAGAGAAGGATCTGGGTGTCCGTGTCCCGGGGATCTCCGAAAGCCCCCATCTGGAACATGCTTCTCGCCTCCTGCCACAGCTGCTCCCGGTTGTTTGTCAGGGGCGCGGAGGCGTCGCAGCTGAAGAGGAAGCGGTCCTCGTCCAGGATGCAGTGCCAATTCCCGTTCTCGTCTTGCTCGTAGAAATCGTAGCGGTTGAACTCTTCATATTTCGCCTGTCCCCGGTCGTCCTCCGCCACGATGGGCCGGGGCTCGTCGGCATAGGCCACCTTGAGCATCACGATCCGCTTGAACAGCTCCGCGTAGGCGGCCTCCTTCATGACCTGCTTGGATTCCAGCCGTCCCGCGCTCTGCTGGGCGGCGAACTGTTTGGCGACGCCGGACTGGGCCGTGGCGTCCCGGCGGCCCTGGAAGGAATCCGTGATGCCCAGGGCCTGCCGCGCCTCCTCGTACACCCCCGCAAGATACTGCATCTCCTGGCTCAGGTCGCCGGAGAACTGATAGACCCCGATCAGACTCGCGTCGGCGGCGTTGCCGATGTACCATTTTTCCCCGTCCTCCGGGTCCACCCGGAAGTCCGCCCGATCCGGCAGGGTGATGCGGGTGCCCGCCTTGATGAAGCGGTCGATGATCTTCGTCTCCATGCGGCTTATGGTGTTCTGCTGGTCCGCGATCTTGTCCACGTCGGAGTCCCCCAGCAGCTGCCCGAACAGGCTGACGTTCTTTTGCAGGAACACGGGGAACACGTCGGGCTTGTAGTAGGGCAGCACCGTGGGGCGCTTCACCGGCAGGCCCGCCTCGTCCGAAAAAGCACGGGTGCCGGGGATCTCGGTGCCGTTTCCGGTGGTGAAGCCGGCAAGCAGCTCTTCCCGCTCCTCCTCTGTCTCCTCCGTCTTCCCGCTGCCGCAGACGGGGCATACCGCCGTGTCCGGCCCCAGGGCTTCGCCGCACTGCCGGCAGCGCCGCAGCCGCCGGGCCTCGAAATCCTCCAGGTCCTCCAGGACGGTGTCCCCCACCCAGGAGAATTTCCCCACGCCGCCTTTGACGTTGCGGTAATAGACCACGATCTGGGTCACCATTTCCTCGGCGGCTTCGGCGTCCCGTTCCAGGCTCCGGGCCTCCGGGGCTTCCTCCCCCTCGTCCACATCCTTGCCGTAGGTTCGCCGGATGTAAGCCCGGGTCTGGGGCAGCTTCAGGGCGATGGCGTCCATGTCCTCCACGGAGGTGAACACCCCCTCCTGGGGGACCACCTGCTTGGGATGGAGGATGCTCACCGTCACGTCCCCCACGGCAGAACGGGTGCGCCTGGCGTCGTCCCATTCCACCAGCCAGTAGGCTCCGCCCTGGATGGGCACGGTGCGCTCCATCATGTCGTTCAGGGTCTCCATGGGCAGCCGGTCCAGCTCGTTGCGCAGCATATCCTCCAGGATCTTCGCCCGCCATTCGTCGCTCTGCCGCCGGGCCGTCACCTTGGGCTGGGGTATGACGGCGGACACCTCGCTCTCGATGTTCTCCGCGATGATATTGCGGATGTGGGATGCCTTGCGCATAGTCCCATTCCGTTTCATGTCCCGGGGCGTCAGCGGCGCGATCTCCCGCACCTCGCCCCGATAGAGGGCCTCCCGCTCGTCCATCTTCCGCGTTTCGTCCCCCAGAGCGGCCTCGTTGCGCCCCAGCCATTCCTTCCAGTATTCCAGCTTTTCTGCTCTGTTCATCTTTCCTCCTCAGCCTGCTGCTCGCCGTCGTCCCCGGATGGGAAGGGACGCGGCGCTCCGTTGACCTGTCCTATCGTTTTGGGTTCCCCCCTCGTCCTTATCCGCCGGAATGTTCTCTCCGTGCCGCACCCGCTCCGCCGGGCTGCGTCACGGTTTTGGCTCTCCCCACTTCTCAATCAAATACTTCCTTCCCTCAGCGTCGGCGTTCAGATAGTCCTCCCACATGTCCTCCGTCCAGCGGTTCCTGCCCTCCGGCTCCTTCGCCGCGGCGGTCATGCGCTGCTGGGGCCGTATGTACCAGGCGATGGCCAGGGACATCACGCAGTCGTCGTGGGCCCCCGCCTCCGCCTCCGGGCGGAGGCTCTCCTTCCGGACGAAGGTGAGCATCTCCTCCAGGGTGGTGCGGTCGTTCACCAGGCCGATGCCGTCCCGCATGGCCTCCACCAGCGTGCCGATGACGACGGGCCTGGTGGTAGCCGTGGTGCGGAAGCCGAAGGCCCGGCGCACGCCCCCGGGGAAGCTGTCCTCCTGCTCCCGCACATACTGGTTCCGATACCCCAGCTGTTCCAGCCGCTTGATGGGATAGGAGGAGAAGTTGGCCTCGATGCCCACCAGGGCCTCGTTGTAATACTTGCCCAGGCAGTAGACCTGCTTTGCGTAGGTGTCCTCATCGTACTGATGGCGGAGTATCGCAACCTGCTCGCCGGTCACGTTGTCCAGCACCTGGGCCACGAAGAAGTCGCTCCCTTCGCCGGAGGTGTCTCCGCCGATGACGTAGGGCTTTCCTTCTTCCGGCTCCCGGTAGATGGTTACAGGGCCGCTGCCGTCCTGCCACCTGATCTCGGACATATCGTCGCCGTACTCCCAGCACCCCCGCTTCACTGGCTCCGGCAGGCTGCCCAGCCGCTCCGAGACCGCCTGCCCGTCAAAGACCGTCTTGCCCGTGACGCCCCATTCCCCCAGGCAGTAGACCTGGTAATAATAGGGGTCCGTGTCCTTGAAAGCCTCCAGGGTGCGCACCGCCTCCGCCGTCAGGAAGCGGTTGTCCTTGTAGGTGCTGCGGTGGGTGGTGGCCCTTGGGTCCGGCGAATCGAAAAAGCGCCGCTTGAGCCAGTGGGTGATGCTGATGGGGTTGAAGGAAAGGATGATCTGGAGGTAGTGGGGGAACCGGGTGCGCAGGCGGATGTCCAGCTGATTGAAGTCCGCCTCCGTGATCTCGCTGGCCTCCTCCACCCAGATGCCGGTGATGTCGTAGATGGACTTCAGCTTTTCCACGTCGTCCAGCCCCGCGAAGAGGATCTCCGACCCGTTGGGGAAGCTGATGCGCATGTCGCTTACGCTGATCTTCGCCCCCGCTTTGGGATAATGGGCCGCGATCTGGCCCCGCAGCTGGGCGAAGCAGGATTCCCGCAGCGTCCTGGCCACCTTCCGGCACACCAGCCAGCGGTGGCCCTTTTCCGAGGTGAGGCGTTCCAGCACCTTGCGCCCGGCGAAGATGCTCTTGCCGGACCCGCCGCCCCCGCACAGCACCAGATACCGGTGCTCATCGAAGAACAGGGGTAGAAAGGCCGGGTTGGAGCTGGCGCGCAGGGCGTTGTACCAGCGAAGCACGCTGGGCTGCCGGGTCTCAGTCCGCTTCCCCATCCTCCGCCTCCAGGAGCCGTCCCTTCTCGGAGAGGCTCAGGGGTTCCCCGCTCTCCCGGGTCAGCTCGTCCAGGCCTCCCAGGTGGTTCTGGATGTGGTAGATGAGCCCCCGCACGTCCTTTTTCGTCAGCAGGGCCTGTTCCTTCCATTCCTCCATGAGGCCCGCCGCCCGCTGCACCGCGTCCTGGAACTCGGGGTGCTCCTCCCGGTCACAGAAGCTCTTCCACTGGGCCGGGGTGATCCCCAGGGCCTCGCAGAGGCCCCAGACCGTGGGAGCCACCACATACTCCCGGCAGCGGATGGGCTCCCCGGTGTCGCTGAGGATGGGCTTTTCCTCGAAGGTCTTCGCGCCGGTCTCCACCCGCTCCGTGGCGACCACCGTCCTGCGGATGGAGGCGTAGTACCGGTCGATGGCCGTCTCCAGGCTCCGGGGAGTGAATCTGCATCGCTTATTCTTCATCCGGCTCCTCGTCCCCCCATTTTCCCAGCAGCGTGAGCACATCCATGTGCGCGGCGGCGGCCAGGGCCAGGACCTCGTCGGCATAGATGGGCCGGAGGCCGCCGACGGCCCGGTGGAAATGCTGGTAGCTCATGCCGCAGGCCTTGGCCGCGTCCACCTGGCGGATGCCCCGGCGGCGCAGAGCCGCCCGAAGGCGGCGGTTGATGCTGTCGTCATGCTTCATCGCAATTCTCCTTCGAGTTTTTTCTTGCTTCACCGTTCGTTTTGTGATATGTTTTTTTATCACCGAGCATTTTGGAGGTTTACCCATGAAATACATTCTGCTTATCGGCGACGGGATGGCCGATGATCCCACGGAAAAGCTGGGGGGCAAGACCCCTCTGGAAGTAGCGGACAAGCCCAATATGGACCGGCTCGCCTCGGAAGGGGAGCTGGGCAGCGTCAACAATTGCCCCGCCGAGCTGCCCGCCGGCAGCGATACCGCCATCCTCTCCATCTTCGGCTGCGACCCCCGCAAGTGCTACACAGGCCGCGCGCCTTTGGAGGCGGCCGCCCAAGGCGTTTCCCTGCAGCCGGGGGACGTGGCCTATCGCTGCAACATGGCGTCTCTGGAGGAAGGGGACATGCCCTTCGAAGCGCGGCGCATCCTCTCCCACTCCTCCGGCGGCATCGACGGGGAGCTGAGCAAGCAGCTGGTGGAGGAGCTCTTTGCCGATCCCGACTTTGCCGCCCTGGCGGCGAAGGCCCGGGTGGAGGTGCATCCCACCCTCACCTATCGCCACATCGTCCTGCAGCACGGCGGCGACGTCACCGGCCTGAAGCTGACCCCGCCCCACGACCACCTGACGGAGGTCTGCGGCGCCTATCTGCCCCAGGGGGGCAGCGCCGGTCCGGTGCTGCGGGAGCTGATGGAGGCTTCCTTCCGCTTCCTTTCCCGCCACCCCATCAACGAAGCGCGCCGCGCCAAGGGCCTTCTCCCCGCCAACTGCATCTGGTTCTGGGCGGAGGGGACGGCGGTGGCCCTCTCCTCCTTCGAGGCGGCCTACCACAAGCGGGGCGCCGTGATCTCCGCCGTGCCTCTGTGCCACGGCATCGGCGCGCTGATCGGTCTGGACCGGATCATGGTGCCCGGCGCCACCGGTGAAAAGGACACCAATTACCTGGGCAAGGGAGAGGCCGCCGTGAAGGCGCTCCTGGAAGACGGCTATGATTTTGTGGGCGTCCATGTGGAGGCTCCCGACGAATGCTCTCATAATGGAGACACCGAGGGGAAGCTAAATGCAATTGCCGACCTGGACAAATTTGTTTTGGGCACAATTTTGTGCAAAATGACGGGAGAAGATTATAGGATCCTGATACTCAGCGACCACAAGACCCTGACGGACACCCGGGGCCACGCCCACGGCTATGTGCCCTATATCCTCTATGACAGCCGGGTGAAAGAGGGCTCCGGCCGGAGCTACACGGAAGCCAACGGTCTTCTGGGCCCCCATGTGGAGGACGGCGTCGCCCTCATGAGCATGCTGTTTCGGGAATGAGATTTGAGGAAAAGGCTTTCGCCAAGCTGAATCTCTGCCTGGATGTGGGGGAAAAGCTGCCCGACGGCTACCACGCCGTCCGCGGGGTCATGCAGAGCACGGATTTCTGCGACGAAGTGAGCCTCACGCCGGGGGAGGGACCCTGGCGAGTACAGAGCGATCTGAGCTATCTCCCCACCGGGGAGACCAACCTGGCCGCCCAGGCCGCCCTGCTCTTCCGGCAGGCGACGGGGCTGGGCCCCGCCGGGGGGCTCATCACCCTCAAAAAGCGCATCCCCGTCTGCGGGGGCTACGGCGGCGGCAGCAGCGACGCGGCGGCGGTGCTGCGGATCATGAACCGCATCAGCGCAAGTCCCCTCAGCTGGGCGGAGCTGGAGGAGCTCAGCCTCCCCCTGGGGGCGGACGTGCCCTTCTGCATCCGGGGCGGCACCGCCCTGGCAGAGGGAAAGGGGGAAAAGCTGACCCCCCTGCCGGACCTGGACGGGCGGGCCCTGGTGCTCTGCCGCCCCGACTTCAGCTGCTCCACTCCCCAGCTTTTCAAGGCCCTGGACGCCCGGAAGATCCGCCTGCGCCCCGACGTGGCGGGCATGGTCCGCGCCATCGAGGAGGGGGACACGGCGGGGGCGGCCCGGCGGCTCTTCAATGTCTTTGAGGAGGTCCTCCCCAGGAAGCAGGGGGACACCGTCCGGGAGATCAAGGATCATCTGCTGGGCGCGGGGGCCCTGGGCGCCGCCATGACCGGCTCCGGCTCCGGCGTTTTCGGCGTCTTTGCCGACGCTGCCCGGGCCGGGGAAGCCTGCGCCGCCCTGCGGGAAGCGGGCGTCGTCTGCTATGCTTCGCAGACCACGCCGCGGCTGGTTTAAAATGGGAATCACCGGATAGAATAAGGGCGGGAGCTTTGGCTCCCGCCCTTATGTTTTTTCTGCCGAAAGGAGTCCCCCATGAAACGTGCCTTCGGACTTGTTTTCCTTCTGGTTTTCTTCTTTTCCCTCTGGACCGCCGGGATGGACGAGGCCGCCGCCTCCGGGCTGCCGGATAAGCTGCTGCGGCTCCGGGTGATCGCGGAGAGCGATGAAAGCGCGGACCAGGCGGACAAGCTCCTGGTCCGGGACGCGGTGCTGGCCGCCCTGGAGCCCCGGATCGCGGACTGCGCATCCCTGGAGGAGGCCCGGGCCGCAGCTCTGGAAGCCCTGCCTCAGCTGGCGGAGGCCGCCGGAAAGGCCCTGGAGGAAGCGGGACGGCCCCGGAGCCTGACCCTTCGCCTGGGCGCGGAGGACTGCCCCCTGCGCGCCTATGAGACCTTCACCCTCCCCGCCGGGAATTACGAGACCCTCACCGTCACCCTGGGCGCCGGCGAGGGCCATAACTGGTGGTGCGTGGTCTTTCCGCCCCTCTGCCTGGCCGCCGCCGGGGAGGGCGGAGAAGAGGACGAGGAATGGAGCGTCTTTTCCCCGGCGGAACAGCGCCTGATGACCGCCGGGAGCGTCGAGATACGCTTCCGCTGCCTGGAGCTGCTGCAAAAGCTCCGCACCTGGCTGGGAGGATGAACACAGGGCGAGCCGCTCGGCTCGCCCTGTTGGACTATTTCCTCATTCTTCCCCATACACCGGCGGCAGCCTGCGCTTGTGCTCGCTGCGGCTGTGGAATCGCTCGATGACGGCCCTTTCCGCCTCGCTCACCTCGCCCCCATCCAGGAAGCGGTCGATGGCGGCATAGCTGACGCCCATCTCCTGCTCGTCGGTCTGCCCGTCGAACAGCCCGGCGGAGGGGGCCTTGGTGATGATGTTCTCCGGGGCTTCCAGGTATCGCAGGAATTCATAGATCTCCGTCACGTTCAGGTCGCCGATGGGGTTGAAATCGCAGGCCCCGTCGCCCCATTTGGTGAAGTAGCCCATATAGCGCTCGCTGCGGTTGCCGGTGCCCGCCACCAGGCGGTTCTCCGCGGCGGCCACGGCGTAGAGGGCGGTCATCCGCAGCCGGGGGTTGATGTTGGTGGAGGCGGCGCTGTTGAGGGCGGTGATCTCCCCCAGGGCCGCCGTCAGGGTCTGCTTCGTAGCCGTCAGGTCCATGACCCTGGTCTCGATGTGGAATTTCTCCGCCACCGCCATGCCGTCGGCCATGTCCTCCCCGAAATTCCGCTTGCTCTCGCAGGGCAGGCAGATGCCCACCGTATCGTCGCAGGCCAGCTTGCAGAGGATGCCCGTCAACGCGCTGTCCTTGCCGCCGCTGTTGCCGTAGACGATGCCGGAAGTGTGGCTCTCCGCCAGCTTGGCGCGAATGAAGGCAACGCGCTTTTCCGTTTCTTCCCGATAATCCCGCATGATGATTCCCTCCTTGCTCGTTTCCCAAAGAGCCGCCAGCGCCTCCGGCAGCTCCCGAAATTCCCCTATGATCCCTTCATGCTCCGGCGAAACGCCGAAGCCGTAAGAGGCGTAGATAAAGGGCAGCCCCGCAGCCCGGGCCGCCGCGCCGTCGGAGGCCGTGTCCCCCACATAGCATGCCCGCTCAAGGCCGTATTTCCGGCACAGGGAGCGGATGTTCTCCGCCTTCCCCTCCGCAGGATGCCCCAGCCAGGCCGCGTCGGTGAAGCAGTGGCCCAGCCCGTGGGCGTGAAGGAAGGCGTCGATATACCCGTCCATGCAGTTGGAGACGAGGAAAAGGCGGTATTCCTTCGCCAGGGCTTCCAGGGTCTCCGCCACGGCGGCATAGAGTCTGGCCCCGGTGCGGCAAAGGTCCTCCGCCTCGGCTGCCGCCGCGGCGTGGATCGCCCCCAGGGCTTCCGCCTCCGGCAGACCCGGCAGGAAGCGGGCGGCGATCTCCCGGTCCGTCAGGCCCATGATGCCCGCCATGTCCGCCTGGGTGACGGTCTTCCCCCATTTTCCCAGCACCCGGTTCCAGGCCGGCACGATGGCCGCCGTGGAATCCCAAAGGGTGCCGTCCAGGTCAAAGAGGACCGCGCCTTTCATTTACCGTCCTCCGCCCGGGTGAGCTGTTTCACCCAGCGGTAGCGGTTGACCACGATGCCGTTGGGGATGCACTTCAAAAACTGGTCCGCCTTGAGGAAGCAGAAGACCACCAGAGGCGGCGCGTGGAACACGAAGGCGCTGATGGCGGCGGAGGGGATGGTGAACAGCCACATGAACAGATTGTCCACAATGGCCTGATACTTCGGGTTGCCGCCTCCGGCGATGATGCCCCCCTCCACGGGGTATTCATAACAGGAACCCACGCTGGTGAGGGCCAGGACCACCAAAAACCGCTCCGCCAGGCTCCTCGCCTCCGGCGAAACGGAGTAGAAGGAGACGATGGCCTTCCGGCTCAATAGCATCAGCGCCGCCTGGACAAGGCCGATGCAGAGGAAGATGAGCTGCAAAGTGCGGCTGTATGGCTTTACGGAGGCAAAGTCCCCCTTCCCCACGGTCTTTCCCATGGTGACGGAGGCGGCGTTGGCAGCGGACATGCCCACCACCACGAAGATGCCGAAGATCACCGCTGCGATGGAGTTGGCGGCGATCACGGGCCCCTCCATATGGCCCAGCACGGAGGTCTGGGCCCCCTGGGCCACGCCCCAGAGGAGGCCGGAGAACATGACCGGCAGGGCCGCGGCGCAGAAATCCCGGATATAGGCAAAGTCGATGCCGAAGATATCCCCCAGCTTCATTTTCAGCTTTTTGTCGATGAAAAGCAGGTAGACCAGGATGATGACGAGCTCCACCGAGCGGCTGGTGAGGGTGGCGATGGCCGCGCCCCGGATGCCCAGCTCCGGGAAGCCCAGGTTGCCGAAAATGAGACAGTAGTTGAGGCAAAGGTTGATGACGATGGTGCTGCAGGACATCACCGTGCCGATGAAGGCGGTCTCCACGCTTTGGAGGGAATACATGAGGGTATTGCTGACGGCGAAGATGATGTAAGTCCAGCACATGATCTTCAGATAGCGGATGCCCTCGGCGATGACCGCTTCGTCCCCGGTGAAAAGGCTCAGCGCGGCATGGGGGAAGAGCCGGGTCAGGAGGCAGAACGCCAGCCCGGCGGCCAGGGCGAATTTCACGCCCACGCTGGTGATGCGCCGGATGGGCCGCGTTTCGCCCCGGCCCCAATACTGGCTGCCCAGGACGCTGACGCCCATGCCGATGCCGCCGCAGAGCTGCTGAAGGATGAACTGGATCTGGTTCACCAGAGTCGCCCCGGAGAGGGCCAGCTCCGTATAGCGCCCCAGCATGATGTTGTCCACCAGGTTCACCGTGAGGGCCGCCAGCTGCTGGAGGGTGATGATGACGAGCAGGGAGAAAAAGCCCTTGTAAAAGCTCCTGTCCCTGGTGATGAAGGGCCCCTCCGGCAGCGCCGGGGCGGGCCTTCTGCCGCCTTTTGCCATCCTGCGTCCCTCCTTTCCCGGGAAATAATGCAGTTATTTTACCCTGTCCCGCTCCTTCCGTCAACATCCTCTTTTCGCCGGGCAACAAGGATGCGCCCCAGGGCGGCATTTTTCCGAGCTGCCGGCAAAGTATCGACAGGGGAAGAAAAAAGGGGTAAAATGGAGACACGGCGGGGCCCACCCCGCCCATTGCGCGGCCGATGATGGGATCATCGGCTGCTTGAGAGGAGCCGCAGCCATGAAAAAGCCCATTTCCCTCCTGCTTTGTATCCTTCTCGCAGCCTGTCTCTTTGTCCCCGTCTATGCCGCGGAGGGCGGCCCGGCGGAGACCACCAACTATGGGGGCCAGAACTATGACCGCTGGGCGGTCCCGGTCAATTCCTATCTCTTCGAGAATCCTTCCGGCGGGCTGACCAGGGTGGAATACGCCGACGGAAAGGTGATCGTCGAGCACTATGACGACACCTTCAACTATTCTTCCGGGGAGACCCTGGCCATGGAGCTGCCCATCTGGGGCGGCTTCTTTGCGGGGCAGGAGTATAATTACCTGGTGGAGGGCCAGAACAACGAAGAGCAGGACGACGCCAGGGAGGTCATCCGCATCATCCAATACGACAAGGACTGGAAGCGCATCGGCAGCACGGGCCTCTACGGGGCCAACACCGTGCACCCCTTTGCCGCGGGCTCGGCCCGCTTTGCGGAGTATGCCGACGACCTGTATATCCGCACCTGTCACGAGATGTATGCCGCCGCCGACGGCTATAACCACCAGGCCAGCGTCACCATCGCGGTGAAGCAGAGCGAGCTGAAGGTCACGGATTCCTGGTACGAGGTCATGAACGTCGGTTACGGCTATGTCAGCCATTCCTTCAACCAGTTCGTGATCGTGGACGAGGAACAGAACATCGTATGCGCGGACCACGGCGACGCGAATCCCCGGAGCACCGTCCTGATCCGTTATCCCACCAAGGCGGGGAACGGCGTGTTTTCCGCCGACTATATCCATCAGGTCAGTTTCGTGAACGTCCAGGAATACCCCGGATACCGGGGGGACAACACCACAGGCGGGACGCTGGGCGGCCTTGCAGGGACCTCCGAGGGTTATCTGGTGGCCCATACCAGCGACGGCGCTGGCGGCGGGGGGACGCAGCTTCCCTACCTCTCCTTCGTGGACAAGGACAGCCTGGCGGTAACTACGCGCCCCCTGCCCTATCAGGAGGCCGCCTGCCCGCCCATGCTGGTGCCCACCGGCGCGGACCGGGGCTATGTGCTTTGGAACAGGAAAAACGACAGCGTGAATACGGGGAAAATCTACTATACCATCGACAGCGGCGGGAATTGGATCGAGTACACCCCGGACCCGGAGCATGTGGACGATACCCTGTATTATGTGACCTATCAGGCCGACGGCAGCTTCGGCAGCGTGCAGACCGCGGCCTCTGCGCCCCTTTCCGACTGCCTGCCCATCGTATACCGCGGGAATGTGGTCTGGTACGTCACGGAGAAGTCCGTGCCCACCTTCTATGTGCTCAGCGAGTCCGGCGTCAAGGCCACCCTCGCCACGGCGGAGGAGCGGGCGCCGGAGGGGAAGAAACCCGCAGGCGCGCTGCCCTTTGAGGACGTCGGGACGGCGGACGCTTACTATTCCGCGGTCCTGTGGGCCTACACCCACGAGCCCCAGATCACCAGGGGCCAGGACGAGACCCGCTTCGCGCCGGAGGCCGCCGTCAAGCGGGGAGAGGCCATGACCTTCCTGTGGCGGGCCATGGGCGAGCCCGCGCCCGCCGCGGACGCCCCCTTTGCGGACCTGACCGCGGAATTTTACAAGTCGCCGGTGGCATGGGCCGTAGGGCTGGGGGTGACCAAGGGGACGAGCGAAACGACCTTCAGTCCGGAGGACACCCTGACCACGGCCCACTTCGTCACCTTCCTCTACCGGGCCATGAATCCCGGAAAGGACGGCTGGTATGCCGAGGCCGCGGCCTGGGCTTCGGAGCAGGGGTATCTGGACCGTGTCGGCCTGCCCATCGACAACGAGACCCCCTGCCCCAGAGGCGCCGTGGTGATCATCCTCTATAACGTCCTGGCATAAGGAAACGACAAAGCCCGCGCTCCGGGATCTCCGAAGCGCGGGCTTTCCTATCCGACGGGTGATTCCCCTTTTTATAGCCGCCTTTTTTACCGGATATGGCAGAGAAAGCAGAAAAACCCCGGGAATACGCGGCGTATTCCCGGGGCCAACGGATTTGATCACTGCTTCGCCTGGGCCAGGGCCTTGCGGATCTCGTCATTCAGCTCCTTGAACACGCCCTTGGGATAGACGTTGTCCAGCATGTCCGAAAGCTGCTTCAACTGCTTGTCCGTCAGGTCCTTGTTGCCGGTCACGTCCCGGAACTTGGCGCCCACGACGTAATTCCTGATCTTGGCGGGCGTGGCCTGCTCCGCCACCAGCTTCCGGGCGACGCTGCTGCTCTTGAGGAGCTTGATGAGATCCTTGTTGATCAGCTCATAGGAGAGCTTCCCGGTCTTGTCGGTGTACTTTGCGACCAGCTTGTCATAGGCAGCCAGGTCCACGGGGATCTCCTCTTCCTCCGCCTTGGGCTCAGCTTCCTTGAAGGACTTTTTCAGGACCGTCACCTTGCCCTGCTTCTTATAGGGCAGGCCCCGGGTCAGCTCGATGGCCTCGTCGAAAGCCTCCGCCGGGTAGAGCCCCGCAGGGTTGTTCTCCGCGGGGATCGCCTTGCCGGACCGGGTGCTGATGGAGGCGATGCCGACCTGCTTCTCCCCGTAGCGCAAGATCGTGACGCCGGACCCTCCGGCAGGGAGCTTCTGACGATAGGCTACCGCCGGGATGGTGGTCAGTTCCACAACGCTTGTTCTGATCATTGGCTTGTACTCCTTCCGAATTTCCGGGCCGACGTCCGCCCGTCCGCCCTGTATTGTCTCTGTTTTTCAGCATAGCATGATTCCCTGAGAGTTTCAAGCGTCCCGGGGCACATTTACATTCTCCCCGCCCCATGTTATAATAGCAGAGACAAATCCAACTCCTTCGGAGGTAATCGATATGAGCACGAAAGCCATCCCCAAGCGCAGCGAAGTCCCGGTGGAGGACACCTGGGACCTGTCGGATATTTTCGCCACGGAGGAAGCCTGGCTCGCGGAGCTGGAAGCCCTGAAGGCCCTGCCGGAAAAGATCGCCGCCTTCCGGGGCAGACTGGGCAAGTCCGCTTCGGACCTGCTCAGCTGGTTCCGCATGCAGGACGACGTTACCGTCCGCCTGACGAAGCTCCACGGCTATGCCAACTGCCACTCGGACGAGGACACCGCCGACAGCCATTATGTGGACCTGAAGAGCAAGGCCATGAGCGTGATCGTGGCCGTTTCCGCCGCAGCCGCCTTCGCCACGCCGGAGATTATGGCCATCCCGGAGGAGACCCTGGCAGACTTCCGGAAAGCCGAACCCGGCCTTGCAGAATACAGCCGCAGCCTCTACCTCATCCGCCGCAGCGCCGAACACATCCTCAGCCCGGAGAGCGAAGCTCTGCTGGCCGCTGCGGGAGAGATGGCCGACGCGCCGGACAACATCGGCAGCACCCTGCGCAACGCGGACATGCGCTTCCCCGCCGTGAAGGACGGCTCCGGCGCGGAGAGAACCCTCACCAACGGCACCCTCACCACCCTGCTGGAGGACCCGGACCCGGACTTCCGCCGGCGGGTCTTCGATGCCTATTATGACCGGCTGGGGGAATACCGCAACACCATCGCCGCCACCCTGGACGGGCAGTTCAAGCAGCTCCGGTTCTTCGCCCAGGCCCGGCATTACGGCAGCACCCTGGAGGCTGCCCTTTTCGGCAACGAGATCCCCACCGAGGTCTACCTGAACCTGATCGAGGCGGTGCACCAGAATCTGCCCGCCATGTACCGCTATGTCGCCCTGCGCAGGAAGCTCCTCAAGCTGCCGGAGCTGCACATGTCCGACGTTTACACCCCCATCGTGGCCGACGCCGCCATGACCATCCCCTTCGCGGAAGCCAAGGCCACGGTGCTGGAAGCCCTGGCCGTCCTGGGGGAGGACTATGTTTCCCTGCTGAAGGAGGGCTTCGACCACCGCTGGATCGACGTCTATGAGAATGTGGGCAAGCGCAGCGGGGCCTATTCCTCCGGCAACGCCTATCCCCACCCCTATGTGCTGCTGAACCACAAGGACAACCTGGACAGCATGTTCACCCTGGCCCACGAGATGGGCCACGCCCTCCACAGCTACCACAGCTGCGCAAATCAGCCCGTCAGCACCGCCGACTATGTGATCTTCGTGGCGGAGGTGGCCAGCACGGTGAACGAAGTGCTGCTCATGCGCCGCCTGCTGGAAAAGACCGTGGACAAGAAGGCCCGGGCCTATCTCATCAACCACTTCCTGGACCAGTTCAAGGGCACCGTCTACCGGCAGACCATGTTTGCGGAGTTTGAGCTGATGATGGGCAAGATGTCCGAGGCGGGGGAAGCCCTCACCGCCGACGTGCTCTGCGAGAAATACCTGGAGCTGAACAAGCTCTATTTCGGCCCCGACATGGTCTCCGATCCGGGCATCGCCCTGGAGTGGGCCAGGATCCCCCATTTCTTCTATAATTACTATGTATTCCAGTACGCCACCGGCTTCTCCGCTGCCGTGGCCATCGCCGAGCGCATTCTCTCCGAAGGGGAAGGGGCGGTCAGGGACTACAAGCGCTTCCTCTCCGGCGGCAGCAGCACCGACCCCATCAGTCTGCTGAAGATCGCCGGGGTGGACATGTCCACCGCTGCGCCGGTGAACAGCGCCCTGAGGCTCTTCGACGAGCTGGTGAGCGAGCTGGAGGGCATGGACCTGTAAGAAGCAGGCGCATCAGCCTCCCTCTCTGAGGGAGGTGGCTCCGGCGAAAGCCGGAGACGGAGGGAGTCAGGGCAATTCCCTGATCCCACCTCACAAGAAAGGTTGGTCAACATGTATCAGTTTCGCCCCGTAACGGAAAGAATGAAGGTCATGCACGAGCGGGTCCGGGAGCGCATCTTCCATGTGGACGCGGAGCGCTCGCTGATCGTGACCAGAGCCAGCAAGAAGTATGAAAGCGCCGTCCCCGCCATCAAGAACGCCCTGATCTTCAAGGCCATGTGCGAGGAGCAGACCACCCGGGTGGAGGACCACGAGATCCTGGTGGCCAACCACACCCGCTATTTCTGCGGCACCCGGCTGGACCCCCGCTGGGGCGACGGGCTCATGTATCTCAATTTCGTGGAAAGCGGCGAGTGGCCCATGGGGGAGGACGGGCTCTATCACAATCCCCCCTCCGACGAGCTGCGCCTGGTGATGAGCCCGGAGGACCTGGAAGGGCTCCGGAGCGTGCGGGACTACTGGAAGGGAAAGACCATCGAGGAGATGGCCCAGGCCTGGCACCCCGACGGCTATGACGAGCTGAACCGCCTGGGCGTCCGCTCCTTTGGGGAGAACATGCCCATCGTCATGATGCCCGCGGGCCACTCTACCCCCGGCTATGCCAAGCTGCTCAGCCGGGGCTATGCCTCCCTGCGCCAGGAGGCCCGGGACTGGCTTAAGGAGCACCGCAACGACCTCATGGGGGAGGATGCGGAAAAATGCATCTTCTATTCCTCCGTGGACATCGTCTGCACCGGGGCCATGACCCTTCTGAAGCGATACAGCGAGACCTGCGCCCGGGCCGCGGAGGAATGCAGCGACCCGGCGCGGAAGGCGGAGCTGCGCCAGATGTCGGAAAACCTCCTCTGGCTCAGCGAGAACCCGGCCCAGACCTTCTGGCAGGCCTGCCAGCAGACCCTTCTCTATGAAATGATGATCTCCATGTCCGGCATGACGGACATCGGCTCCTTCGGCCGCTTCGACCAGTACACCTGGCCTTATCTGAAAGCGGACCTGGAGGCGGGGCGTATCACCATGGACCAGGCCCAGGAGATCACCGACTGCTTCTTCATGAAGATCAACAGCTTCTACAACGGCGGCGTTGGCCCCCTCACCGTCATCATCGGCATCGGCAACACCTATCTCCACACCACCGTGGGCGGCGTGGACCCGGACACCGGGGAGGACGCCACCAATCCCGTCACCTACATGACCCTGGAGACCCTGGGCCGCCTCAGCCTCCACGACCCCACCATCTCCCTGCGCATCAACAAGAACACCCCCGACAAGCTCTGGGAGTGCGCCATCGAGGTCAACAAGCTGGTGGGCGGCCTGCCCCTGTTCCAGAATGACGACGTGATCATCCCCAGCGTCATGAAGGAGCTGGGCTTCACCCTGCGGGACGCCAGGGACTATGCCCTCATCGGCTGCCAGGAGATCACCGGCTCCGGCAACGACTACGCCGGGGGCAACGGCACCACCCCGCCGGAGGCCTACACCCAGTATTCCACCATCCTGGACATGGCCCTGAACGACGGCGTCAACCCCATGAACGGGGTCCAGGCCCCCATCCATACGGGCTATCTCTACGACATGGCCTCCCTGGACGAGGTGAAGGAAGCCTGGAAGAAGCTGGCCCGCTATGTGCTGAAGGCCCAGGTCTCCATCGAGAACTTCGTGGAATACCTCTTCATGCACTACGACCAGCACCCCATCCTCTCCATCACCATGGAGGGCTGCATGGAGAGCGGCAGGGACATCGTCTGCGGCGGCGCGAAGTACAATTCCTTCGGCTCCACCGCCGTGGGCCTGGCTACCGTGGCGGACAGCCTCACCACCATCCGATACATGTGCTTCGACAAGAAGCTCATCACCACCCGGGAGCTGTACGACGCCTACATGGCCAACTGGGAGGGCCATGAACCCCTGCGCCAGCGCATCCTGAAGGAGGTGCCCCACTACGGCAACGCCGATCCCTATGCCGACGAGCAGATGCAGTGGGTGGTGGACACCTACCGGGAGCTGTGCTCCGAATGCTCCAGCAAGCGCTGCCGCATCTTCAAGGGTGGCATGTACTCAGCCGCCAGCCACGTGGCCCAAGGCTACACCACCTGGGCGACCCCCGACGGCCGCAAGGCGGGCAAGCCTATTGCCGACGCGGCCTCCCCCGCCCAGGGGCGGGACTGCTGCGGCCCCACCAGCGTGCTCTCTTCCGCCCTCAGCTTTGAGCATGGCCGCTTCATGAACGGCCTGGCCCTGAATATCCGCATCCATCCCTCCGCCGTCAACAGCGCCGAGGGCATGCAGAAGCTGAAGGACGTCACCCGCACCTATATGGACATGGGGGGCATGGAGGTGCAGTACAACATCATCTCCTCCGACACCATGCGCGCCGCCCAGGCGGACCCGGATTCCTACCGGGACCTGGTGGTGCGCATCGCGGGCTACTCCGCCTACTTCAACGAGCTCTCCCGGGACTGCCAGGACGATCTCATCAGCCGGACGGAAAACAGCCTGTAAAACCCCATAGATACAGCACGGCGGCAGGGCCTTCGCCCTGCCGCCGTTGTATTTTAAACTTTCGCCATTTCCACTTCGTCCACGCCGCCGGGGTGGACTTCCCGTTTTCCGGTCAACCGGAAACCGAAGCGGCGGTAGAGCCTTTCCGCCCCCGTGTTTGTCTCCAGTATCCACAGCCGGGGCGTCTCCGGGCATCTCCCGAGGAGGAAGCGCAGCAGCGCCGAGCCATAGCCCTTTCCCCGCTCCGCCGGCAGCACATAGAGGTCCGCGATCAGGCATCCCGTGAGGCTGGCGACCCCCAGGGCCCGGCCCCCGTCCGTCAGCAGCCAGACTTCGCTCCCCTCTGCCAGCTTGCCCCGGAGATAGGCTTCCTGCCGCTCCGTCGTATGGGCCGCCACGAATTCCGGGGAGCAGATCTCCCGGTGGGAATCCCGCCAGGAAACAGCGTGGACCTCCGCCGCCGCGGGCAGGTTTTCTTCATTGACCGGTATGATCTCCATCTTTCGCCTCCCGATACCGTCGGCGGCAGGACCGTCCGGGTCCTGCCGCCGATATTCTTCAGCTTCTTCCCACGTCCATGGCGGCGAAATAGCCGCCGTGGATGGCGCCCAGCAGCTTGCCGGGGGCCTTGCAGTCCCCGATCAGGTCCACATGGGGGGCCAGGGGCGCCAGGGCCAGATAGGTTTCCAGGCGGCTGCGCATGCCCACGGCATACAACACCGTGTCCGCGGGGAGGAAGGCTTCCTGCCCTCCCTTTTCATACCCCACGCCCGATGCCGTGATCTCCCGCACCTTCGCGCCCGTCTCGATACGGAGGCCCAATTCTTCGGCCTTCGCCATCATGCCGATCTTATAGACGGGACCCGCGTCTCTCGCGGCCTCGTCCAGCGCTTCCAGCACCGTGACCGCATGGCCGGTGTTGCACAGATGCATGCCGCACTCCACCCCCACCAGGCCGCCGCCGATGATGACCACCCGGTCCCCCACGCTCTTGGGGGCGGCATAGGCCTCCAGGGCATGGCGGGCAAGCCCGACGCCGGGTATTTTCGGCGTCACGGGCTCCGCTCCTGCGGCCACGATGATGTGGTCCGGTTCCAGGGCACGCACCAGCTCCGGCGTGACCTCGGTATGCAGCCGGATCTCCACCGCCGCCTTCTCCGTCTGGCGGATGAGCCAGGCCTTGTAGCGCCGAAGGTCGATCTTCAGGCTGTCGCTGTCCGCAAAGTTGACGGTGCCGCCCAGCTTGTCCCCCTTCTCGCAGAGGATGACCCTGTGGCCCCGTTTCGCGGCAGTGACGGCGGCGGACAGTCCCGCCGGGCCGCCCCCCACCACCAGCACCTTCTTCTTGAAGGGCGCGGGCGCGATGGGCTCGTCCCCGAAGCCCAGGCGCTGCTCATGGCCCGTGAGGGGGTTCACGGTGCAGCTGAAATGCCGGTGCAGGTTGTCCCCGTCGGTGCAGTTCAGGCAGCGCAGGCAGGGGCGGACCTCCTCCCCCCGGCCCTCCATGGCCTTCTCCGGCAGGCAGGGGTCCGCGATCAGGGCCCGGGACATGCTGACCCCGTCGCACTTGCCGGAGGCGATCAGTTCCTCCGCCAGCTCCGGGGAGAGGATAGAGCCGATGGAGAACACGGGGATATGCACCTTGCGGCTGCTCTTGATGGCGGCGCTGAGGTCGCTGTTCAGCGCCCAGGGGCGGAAGGTGGTGCCGAAAAACCAGGTGATGCCCTCGGAGGAAACTTCCGCCAGGTCCACATATTCCTGGGCCCGGCTGAGGAACTCCGTCACTTCCTCCACGGTCATGCCCCCCGCTTCCCGGTCGGCTCCGGAGAGGCGGATCATGACGACCTTGTCCGGCCCCACCCGTTCCCGGATGCGCCGGAGGGTCATCAGCGGAAAGCGCATGCGATTCTCCAGGCTTCCGCCGTATTCATCCCTGCGGTGGTTGGCCAGGGGGGAGAGGAACTGGGGGAACAGCCAGCCGTGGGCCGCGTGGATCAGCACGGTGTCGAAGCCCGCACCGTACCAGTATTCCGCTGCGTCGGCAAAGGCCTCCGCCACGTCCTCCATATCCTCGCGCGTCATGGCCTCCACGTGGCCGTACATGCTCTCCATTTCGTCGGGGCCCATGGGGTTACGGACGTTGAACTCATGCCGGGCGTTGCGGCCTCCGTGGGTCAGCTCCACGCTGGAAACCGCCCCATGCTCCCGGATGGCGGCGCTCATTTCGGAGAAGATGGCCAGGTTTTCCCGGGACATAACGGTGCCGGGGGTATGGCAGCCGCCGTCGCAGACGGGTACTTCCCCCAGGGTCACGATCCCGGCCCCGCCCCGGGCCTTGGCCTCCAGATAGCGGGTATAGTATTCCGTAGTCCGGCCCCCGATGGTCTGGAAGAGCATATTGGGCGCGGACATGATGCGGTTGCGCACCGTCAGCCCCCGCAGGCGCAGGGGCTCCATGAGGCGGGGATATCGCTGCTCAAACATGCCGGACTCCTTTCTCCTCCCCGGCCAGCTTCACCGACGCCAGGCCCAGGGCGAAAACGAACCAGAAAATGCACATCACCCGGGGATAGGCCCAGATATAGTCCACCATGCCGGTAAGGAGGCTGCCCGCCACGCTGCCGCAGCAGGCGGCGGAGAAGATCTGCACCGTTCTGTCGGACCCCATGCGGCTGCCCCGGACCATGCCCTTGAGGCCCCATAGGGAGGCGGCCAGGAAGCTGAGGAAGCCCAGGAGCCCGCTCTCCACCCAGACCTCCAGGAAAACATTGTGCAGGTGGGCATAGTAGACCATGAGTTCATAGATCTGGTGGTCCAGGATATATTGGCGCACCGCGTCGCCCCCCAGGCCCGCGCCGGTAAGGGGGCTCTGCTTCAGCAGCTCGAACCCAGCCTGATACAGGGGGAAGCGGCTGGTGACGGTGGAATCGCTGGTGGCCCGGCCGATGGTGAGGATGCGGTTCATGATGCTTTCCGGCAGCAGGGGGATGCAGATCACCGCCAGGATCAGGATGGGAGGGATCAGCCCCGGCTTCCAGAGGACGAGGAAGATCCCCGCCGCGGCCACCAGGCCGATCCAGCTGGCCCGGGAATAGGTCATGCCCAGGGCCAGGACCCCGGCCAGCAGCACGCAGAGGGCCGCCGCCTTCCCCAGGGGCTTTTTGGAAGTCACCATCAGCGCCGCCGTCAGGGGCAGCAGCATCACCAGGACCTGGGCATAGGTATTGGGGTTGTCGAAATAGGACTGGACCCGGCCGGGCATCCCGGCATTGAGGGTCTTGTCCACATAGGAGGCCACGATCTCCACGCCCTGGAGCCGCTGCACTACGCCCCAGGCGGCGGAGACCAGGATCACTGCGCTGCCCGCGGCGGCCAGGCGCTTCAGGTCCCCGGCGTTCCGGGGGGCGCTGACGGTGGTGAGGACGCAGAGCATGCAGATGATGTGGTAGCGCAGATAGCGCTCCGACAGGGCCGGATAATGGCTGAGGGGGATGGCCAGCACCGCGGCGGCGGCCAGGACGGTGAGGTACAATCCCACCTTGTCCAGCCGGAGGCGCTGCCCCCGCTGCATCATCCGCAGCCACAGCAGGCCCAGCACCGCCAGATAACCCAGCAGGTGATAGCCGTTGTCCCAATAGTCGAAGGGGATGATCCACAGCCCCAGGATGGCCCAGCTTTCCAGCAGGGCGGCCCCGTCCCCGGCCTCAAAGACCAGGCCCAGCATCACGCTCTCGTCGCACCGGGGCTTGAGGGCCAGGTAGAGCCGGTGGAGCAGCAGCCCCGGCAGGCTCAGGAGGAAGCTCAGCACCCGGCAGGTGAGGCTGTCGCCCCAGGCCCGGGCCAGCACTCCTTCCCGGCAGCAGGCGCCGATGATAAAAGAATCCCGGCAGCGGCGGCCGATGCCGGTGAAGAATCGGGCCAGACTCGTGTAAAACAAGCTCTCCCGGTATTCCCGGCGGATGCTCCGACAGGCGCGCAGGGTGCCGCTTTCGGCGATCAATTGGGAAACCATAGAGTTTTCACCTCCGGTTTTTCAGGCGATACAGGGCGTCCAGTAACAGATACTGCCGCCGCAGCAGCAGCTCCGAAACGATCTGCTTGCGCTTCCCGCAGCCTTTGGGATGGAGGGCCTTCATAGCGCCGGCATATTCCGGCAGGGCACAGAGGGCCCGGATGTTCTTTCGATGCTCCCGGTGGCTCACGTCGTTCCCCGGGGCGTATTCGTTCCCCACGGCGATGAGCAGGCCCGCCCAGTTGGTGTCGGCCTCCCAGCCGGGGCAGCTCTTCTCCAGGTCCGTGCCCGCCACCCGGCTTCGCTTCCGCTCCATGAAGCGGCGGAAGACCCCCGGGAAATCCTCCATATAGCGGTGGGTGGCGGAGGCGGGATTCATCAGGTAATCGTAGATGGGCTGCTGCGTCGCCGCCAGCTTTTCGGCGTGGAAGAAATAGTCCATGAGGAAGATCTCGTCCTCCAGATAGCCCCCCTCGAAGGTGACGGCGTGTTCCTTCAAAATCGAGGCCCGGAAGAGATAGCGGACGATGTAGCCGTTGAAGATGGGGGCCCGGAGGCGCTGTCCCGTGAGGGGCAGGAGGATCTGCTCCCGGATGCCCGCTTTGTCATAGACCCCGGCGGGCAGGATGGCGTCGGTGATCTGGGAGCCGTCGGCCTCCGTCAGCACCACGGCGCCCGCGGCGGTGTCCGCGCCGTTGTCCCCGGCCAGGCGGTACAGGGTCTCCAGCGCACCTGGCATCAGCAGGTCGTCGGAATCCAGGAAATAGACCCAGGGGGAGCGCACTTCCCCGAGCCCCCGGTTCCGGGCGGCGCTGACGCCGCCGTTGGGCTGGTGCAGGACCCGGATGCGCCCGTCCTTCTCCGCCAGGGCGTCGCAGAGGGCGGGGGAAGAATCGCGGCTCCCGTCGTCGATGAGGATCATGTTCCAGTCAGGGAAGCTCTGGCTGCGCACGCTCTCCACGCAGGCCTCCAGGGTCTTTTCCGCCTGGTACACGGGCACGATGACGTCGATCTCGGCCAAGAGGCACCCTCCCTCCGCGCATAGAATAATAAGGTATTATACCCCCCTTTTCCCCCTCCGTCAAACCCGGGGGACTTGCCGCCGGAAAAAAGTGAAAAAACTTTCTCTTCCCCTCTTGACAACGTAACATAGTTATGTTACGATACGGGCACAATAACAGTGTTACGCCGAAAGGAGGCAACGAGATTTGGAAGAGAATCTGATCTCAAAGAAGGAGCTGCTGGAGCGCTACGGCATGTCCTACGGGGCGCTGTACCGCTGGAAGCGGAAGGGCCTGATCCCGGAGGACTGGTTCATCCGGAAGGCCACGGCCACGGGGCAGGAGACCTTTTTCCCCGAAACCCTCATCACCGAGCGGGTGGAGCTGATCCTCAGCGGCAAGAACGAGCTGGAGCTGGACGAGCTGGCACGGAAGCTGCGGGGCGAGGAAAAGGAGGCCTGGGTGCTTCTCCTGGGCACATCCTACGGGGACAAGCGGTTCCAGCTGGAGGAAGTGAAGCGCATCCTCCTCATCCGGGGAGAGACGCAGAAGGACGTGACCGCGCTGGTCATGGAGCAAAGCAAGGAGGCATGAACATGGATATGAAGATTTCCGGCGCCGGGGTGCTTTCCGGCGGCGAATATGACGACGTTAAGATTTCCGGCAGCGCAAAGATCGAGGGCAGCGTCCGCTGCCGCAGCTTCAGCTGCGCCGGCGCGGCCAAGGGCGAAGGGGACCTCCGCTGTCTGGAGGATTTCCGTTCCTCCGGCAGCACCCACGTCACCGGCGAGGTCAGCGCCCAGAACGCGGAGGTCAGCGGCTCCCTGAAATGCGCCTCCCTGGCGGCGGAGAAGGAAGTCAAGCTCTTCGGCGGCGTGAACGTGGAGGGCAAGCTCTCCGGCGGCGACGTCCGGGTCTCCGGCGGCCTGAAGGTGGGGGATATCGAGGCCGAGAGCTTCCGCTTTTCCGCTTCCGTGGCCGGTCCCATCGGGGCCGGGGGCAAGCTCCAGTGCGCCGGGCTTCTCAATGCCGAAACGGTGGCGATCACCCTGGGGCTGGAAAAGCACAATGTCAACGCCATTGGCGGCGGCAGCGTGAAGGTGGAGGAGCGTCCGGAGGGCGGCATGTTCGGCATCTTCGGCTCTCCCGCGCCCTTCGCTTTCCCCTGGGGCAAGCCCCCCGCCGGCAGCCTCACCGTCAGCGAGAGCATCGAGGCGGACCAGGTGGACATCGTCAA
The DNA here is from genome assembly GCA_902795345.1 of Oscillospiraceae bacterium. GTDB lineage: Bacteria > Bacillota > Clostridia > Oscillospirales > Oscillospiraceae > UBA1774. The sequence continues at coordinate 83,803 of CADBKO010000002.1, read as the reverse complement.
TACCGTCTGCCCCATGGTCTCCGGCCGCAAGGTCAAGATCGGCCGGGGCTGCAAGATCGACCTGGTGCGTTACAGTGAGAGCATCGAGGTGGACTCCGACGCCCAGGTGGGCAAGCAGGAAAAAGTCTGAGCAAATCTTATTACCGACACCTGTTTTCATCTTTTTTTCTTCTCCTCTCGGAAAGGCGTCTGCTGCGGCAGGCGCTTTTCTTTTTCTGCCGGTAAACGATCCGTTGAAAAACTCAATGGAGATTCAAAAATGCAGTCATTGCATCCCGCTTGCGGCTTTGACATAATGGGATCGGAACAGGCGCTTGTTACTCTCTCGGAAGGAGAATGAAAATGACCATCCATTTGAAGGAACAGCTGAAGAAGCTGCGCAGGGAAAGAGGCGGCACCCAGGAGGACCTGGCGGCCCATCTGGGCGTCACGGTCCAGGCGGTCTCCAAATGGGAGCGGGGCGAGGGATACCCGGACATCAACCTGCTGCCCGCCATCGCATCCTTCTACAACGTCACCATCGACGACCTGCTGGGCGTGGGACAAATGGAGAAGGAGAAGAAGATCAAGGAATACCGGGAAAGAAGCATCGAATTGTCCCTCGAAGGAAAAACCGAAGAACGTGTGAAGCTGTGGCGGGAGGCGAAAAAAGAGTTTCCCAACGATCTGTCGGTCATTGAGTGGCTGATGACTGTGCTGGGCATTGCGGATTGCAAGGAAAACGCAGACGAAATCATCGAATATGGACAACGGATCCTGGAAGAATCCACCGACAGCAACCTGAGAAGCGGAGCGATCCAATCCCTGTGCTTTGCCTACTATTCCGCAAAAGGAGATGCTGAATCCGCAATCAAATACGCGGATATGGCCACCGTTTACGGCCTCACAAAGAACGAGTTGATGCGGCATATCCTTGAGGGAGATAAGGCCGTCGAATGGTGCCAGTCCAACATTCAGGAGCTGGTCGATCTGATCGGCTTGAACGCTCTTACGATGTGTTGGAAAGGGGAATATGACCCAAAGGATACCATCCGGGCATACCGGTTCGTGATCGACCTGTTTGATCTCCTTTACCCTGACGGAAACGCCGGGGCCTACCACGAAAGATACGCGAATTATTATGAGCAGATGGCTCATGAATACAAAACTCTCGGCGACGAGGCGGAAATGTTCCGCTGCCTGGAAAAAGCCGCGGAACACGCGATCCGTGATGATACGCCGGAGGACGGCTTCTACACGGCCTTCATGGTAAACAAAGTGGTAATGGATAAATCCGGCGCAAAGAACTATCAGGAAAACCGTTCCGGCCTCCTTCTGAAACAGCTGCAAGGCAAAGCCTACGATCCCTGGCGAAATGACAAGCGCCTCCTGCGCATCATGGAAAGGCTCCGTTCCGTCGCGGTCATGTAAACACGCTCCACACTTTTCGTCCCTCGTCCCTCGTCCCTCGTCCCCCGTCCCTCGTCCCTCGTCATTGCGAACCCGCGCAGCGGGTGTGGCAATCCGTATCCCCGTCCAAACTCCCGTCCCTCGTCCTCGTAATCCCCGGGGGATCTCAAGGGGGCCGCAGCCGCGTCCTTATTCGCCGGAATACGGCGCAGCTCCCGTTGGTCGCTGCTTGAAGATTCCGGCGAAACGTCCTTCTCAAATCGAAACGAACCGTTTCGATTTGAAGAGGAGGAGCCGGGGGAATCTTGCCGGTATTCGGCCAAAAGCCGGATACCGGCCATTCACTCGTGCGACGACGCGGTTCCCTTTGGCGCATTTCTTTCGCTTCTTTCTTTGGGCGAGCAAAGAAAGAAGCCCGCCGGAGGCGACGGGCCAGGAAACCAAATCGCAGAGGCGAGCGGCGAATCCGCAGAAGCCCGGAGGATTGCCCGCTGCGGCGGGGACGGGGACAGGACGAAGGTTCTTTCGCTCCTGCAGGAGCGACCTTCTTTCGCAGCGCGGCGAAAGAAGGCAAAGGCGCGCCCAAGGGAACCTATTTCGAGGCGGTTCCCTTGGGAATCCCTCCCCGACGACCAAGGGGGCTCCGCCCCCATTGGATTCCCCACTATTGGACGAGAGACGGGGGTTTACGGGGGACGATGGACGATGTCCCCTCCCCCGTCATTGCGAGACCAGCCCGCAGGCTGGCTGTGGCAATCTGTCCCCCCTGCCCCCACGTCCGCGCACCATGCCGGCGTCCCGCCTTCCCTGCCCTGCAAGAGCGTCCCGCCCAGGGGCGCTTTTCCTTTTCCCGCCCCCGAAAATTTCCCCGCGCCGCATTGTAATATTTGCCCGCCTGTTGTATAATTCTATTTTAGGGTAATATGGGTAATTATTGGCAGGCGAAAAGAGGGCAGGGCATGGTCGTCGAGGTCCGGGGCATCCCCGTCAATTACATATGTTATGGCGAGGGGCCGGAAACGGCGGTGATCCTCCAGGGCTGGGGCACCAATGCCGGGCTCTATAAGGATCTGGCCGCCCACCTGGGACAAACCATGCGCGTCTTTGTGCCGGAGCTGCCCGGCTTCGGGGCGACGCCGGAGCCGCCGGAAGCCTGGGGCGCGGAGGAATACGCCGCCTTCACCCTGGAGCTGCTGGCCGCCCTGGGCATCCGGGAGACCCACCTGATCGGCCATTCCAACGGCGGGCGCATCATGCTGGTGCTGACCTCCAAGCCCAGGGAGGTCAGATTCGGCAAGCTGGTGTTCCTGGACGCGGCGGGGGTGGTCCCCAAGCCCACGGCGAAAAAGAAGCTGCGTTCCGCCGCCTATAAGATCGGCAAATTCTTCCTGACCCCCTTCCCCAAGGCCCTGGAGGCCTGGCGGCAGAAGCGGGGCTCGGCGGACTACCGCGCCGCCTCCCCTCTCATGCGGCAAACCCTGGTGAAGCTGGTGAACCGGGACCTGACGGACCTGATGCCCCTGATCCCCAACCCCAGCCTGCTGATCTGGGGCGAAAAGGACGCGGACACCCCCCTTTGGATGGGGAAGGTTTTTGAGGAGCGCATCCCCGACGCGGGCCTGGTGACGGTGCCGGGCGCGGGGCACTACGCCTATCTGGAGCAGCCCCGCTTCGTGTTCCGGGTGCTGGATTCCTTCTTTGGAGGCAAATGACCATGGCATATGCCGCCTTCGGGGCGCTGACCCTCTGTTACTATATCTGCGCATTTCTCCTCTTCCGGAAAAACGTCCACATGTTCCAGCTCAACGGCTACAAGCACCCCGTCCACAAGAAGTGGATCAAGGACAATCTGGAAGAGCTGCTGCTCCGCTCCGTCTGGGCGCTGGGGGCCGTACTGCTGGTGAAAAAGTGGGGGGACCTGGGCTGTTTCCTGGCCGCCGCGCTGTTCCTCATTGTGGCGGGCCTGAATCTGCCGAAAAAGGCGAAGAAGCCTCTGGTGTTCACCGCCCGGGTCAAGCGCCTCTGCCTCACCTTCCTGCTGATCGGCCTGATCCCCGTCCTCTTCGGCTTCTTTGCGCCGGAGGGCCATGCCTTCGGGGCGCTGCTCATGTCCTTCTTCCTGGTCTTCGCCCCCTGGCTGATCCTGGGAGCCGACACGCTGAACAGGCCCATGGAGAAGGCCGTGGACCGGCATTACATCCGGGACGCCCAGCGCATCCTGGCGGAGGACCCGGAGCTGAAGATCATCGGCGTCACCGGGAGCTACGGGAAAACCAGCGTCAAGTTTTTCCTTGAAAAGCTGCTGAGCGTTCAATATAATGTTTTGGTTACCCCCTTGAATTACAACACCACCCTGGGGGTGGTGCGCACCATCCGGGAAAACCTGCGTCCCACCCACGAAGTTTTCGTCTGCGAGATGGGGGCCCGGAACGTGGGGGACATCAAGGAGATCTGTGACCTGGTGCACCCGCAGATGGGGGTCGTCACCGCCATCGGGCCCCAGCATCTGGAGAGCTTCAAGAGCATCGCCAATGTGGTAAAGACCAAATTCGAACTGGCGGATTCCCTGCCTGCCGACGGCGTCTTTTTCGGCAACATGGACGACGAGGAGATCCGCAACCGGAAGGTGAGCGTGCGCACCGTGGGCTATGGCACCCTGCGGGGGGACTACCGGGCGGAGGACATCCGCTGCGACGAGCACGGGCTTAACTTCACCGTCCGGGGCGTGGAATTTGAGACGAAGCTCCTGGGGAAGCATAATGTGCAGAACATCACCGCCGCCATCGCCGTGGCAAACACCCTGGGCATCCCCCTGGAAAAGCTAAAGCAGCCGGTAAGGCGGCTGGAAGCGGTGGAGCACCGCCAGCAGCTGCGGGGCAGCGGAGACCGGCTCATCATCGATGACGCCTACAATTCCAATCCCGCCGGGGCCCAGGCCGCCCTGGAGACCCTCAGCATGTTCCGGGGCCTGCGCATCCTGGTGACCCCCGGCATGGTGGAGCTGGGGGCAAAACAGACGGAGCTGAACACCGAGTTCGGCCGCCAGGCCGCCGGCTGCTGCGACCGGGCGGTGCTGGTGGGAAAGAAGCAGTCCGTCCCCATCCGGGCCGGGCTCGTCGAGGCGGGCTTCCCGGAGGAGCACATCCGGGTGGCGGACACGGTGGAGGAGGCCATCCAGATGGCCGACGCCTTCCCCGCCGAAGGCCGGCGCATCATCCTGCTGGAAAACGATCTGCCGGACAATTATTGACAACACAGCCTCCCTCTCCGAGGGAGGCGGCATCGCCGAAAGGCGATGCCGGAGGGAGTCGGGGTTCTTCAAAGCAACAGCCGATCCCCTGCGCCGGCTCCCTGTTCCGCGCGACGAGCGGGCGCGAACTCTGCGAGGCTTATCGGAGGTATCATCATGAAAATCACCGTTGGTCTGTTCTTCGGGGGCAGCAGCGTAGAGCATGAGGTGAGCATCATCTCCGCTCTCCAGGCCCTTCCCCGGTTCGACCGGAATAAATATGCCGTCCTTCCCATCTACATCACCCGGGACCATGCCTTTTACACCGGGGAGGCCGCGGGGCGGATCGAGGAATACCGGGACATCCCGGCCCTGCTGAAAAAATGCACCCGCGTCCTGCCCGCCCGGGAGGGGGACCGGGTCGTCCTGCTGCCCTACGGGCGCTTCGGCCTGAAAACGAAGCCCCTGGCGGTGCTGGACCTGGCCTTCCCCGTGGTCCACGGCACCAATGTGGAGGACGGGGCCCTGCAAGGGTATTTCCGCACCCTGGGCCTGCCCTTCGCCGGGTCCGACGTGGGCCCCAGCGCCCTGGGGATGGACAAATATGCGCAGAAGCTGCTCTATGCCGCTTCCGGCCTGCCGGTTCTGCCCGCCCTGCGCTTCCGCGCCGAGGAGGACCGGGCGGCCATGGTGGAGCGCATCCGGGCAAAGCTCCCCTTCCCCCTCATCGTCAAGCCCCTGGACCAGGGATCCAGCGTGGGCATCCGCCTGGTGCGCAGCGCCGAAGACCTGGACGACGCCCTGGATTACGCCTTCTCCTTCTCCCCCCGGGTCCTGGCAGAAAAAGCGGTGCAGCCCCTGCGGGAGCTGAACTGCGCCGTGCTGGGAGATTCGGAGGAAGCGGAGGCCAGCGAGGTGGAAGAACCGGTCATGGGGGACGAGATCCTCTCCTACCGGGATAAATACGAGGGTGGGGCCAAGAACTCCGGCGGCAAGGGCATGAGCGGTCTGAGCCGTCTGCTGCCCGCGCCGGTCTCTCCCGAGCTGCGGGAGAAGGTGCGGACCCTGGCGGTCCGGGCCTTCCGGGCCCTGTACCTCAGCGGCGTGGCGCGGATCGACTTCCTGCTGAACGCCGAGACGGAGGAGCTGTATATCAACGAAGTGAACACCATCCCCGGCTCCCTCTCCTTCTATCTCTGGGAGCCCCTGGGCCTCAGCTACACCGCCCTGCTGGACAAAATGGTGTCCCTGGCCCTGAAGCGGGAACGGCAGCGCACCTCCTTCCGCAGCGAGATCGAGACGGGCATCCTGAAAAACTTCTCCGGCGGCGCGAAAGGGACGAAAGGGACAAAAGGATAGTTGGCTTCTCCTGCCGCTATCCCATGAAATAAAACACACAAAGGAGAATGATTACAATGATCGAATTTGAAGAATATAAAGTGAAACTCAACGGCCTCAAGCCCCAGCTGGAGACCCTCAAGGACGGCATGAAGCTCACCGCCGCCCGGGAGGAGATCCGGGAGCTGGAGGCGCGCACCGCCGCCGACGGCTTCTGGAACGACGCCGCCGCGGCCACCAAGGTCCAGCAGAAGATGAAGCGGCTGCAGGACAAATGCGAGACCTATGACCGGCTGGTGAAGCAGTGGGACGATCTCTACACCCTCTGCGACATGGCCCTGGAGGAGAACGACGAGAGCCTCCTGCCGGAGCTGACGGAGGACTTCGACAAGTTTGCCGAGAAGCTGGAGTCCGTGCGTCTCAGCACCCTCCTCACCGGGGAATACGACGCCAACAACGCCATCCTCACCCTCCACCCCGGCGCGGGCGGCACGGAGGCCCAGGACTGGGCCAGCATGCTCTACCGCATGTATACCCGCTGGGCGGAGCGCCACGGCTTCAAGTATACCCTCATGGACTGGCAGGACGGGGACGAGGCGGGCATCAAATCCGCCTCCATCAAGATCGAGGGCGAGAACGCCTACGGCTACCTCAAGAGCGAACACGGGGTACACAGGCTGGTGCGCATCTCCCCCTTCGACGCTTCGGGCCGCCGCCAGACCTCCTTCGCCGCCGTGGAAGTCATGCCGGAGATCACCGACAGCAATGAGATCGAGCTGCGGGACGAGGACATCAAGATGGATGTGTTCCGCTCCTCCGGCGCGGGCGGCCAGAAGGTCAACAAGACCTCCTCCGCCGTGCGTCTGACCCATATCCCCACGGGCATCGTGGTCTCCAGCCAGGTGGAACGGAGCCATTTCCAGAACCTGGAAAACTGTAAGGAGATGCTGCGGGCCAAGCTGGCGGAGATCAAGGAGCGGGAGCATCTGGAAAAGATCAGCGACATCAAGGGCGTGCAGATGAAGATCGACTTCGGCAGCGCCATCCGCTCCTATGTCTTCATGCCCTACACCCTGGCCAAGGACAACCGCACCGGCTTTGAAAACGGCAACATCGGTAGCGTGATGGACGGGGACATCGACGGCTTCATCAACGCTTATCTGAGCCTGAAGGCATGATCGGCGCCATTGTCAACACCCTGGCCGCCGTAGTGGGGGGCCTCCTGGGGTCTCTGCTGAAAAAGGGCATCCCGGAGCGCTTCGCGGACCTGGTGCAGAAGGGCCTGGCTCTCTGCGTCCTCTACATCGGCATCAAGGGCAGCCTGGTGGGAACCAACACCCTGGTGACCATCCTGAGCCTGGTGCTGGGGGCCATCCTGGGAGAGCTTATGAATATCGACGGTGCCATCGAACGCCTGGGGGCCTGGGCCCAGCGGAAGCTGAGCAAGGGCGGCAGCCGCCTGGGGGAGGGCTTCGTCACCGCAAGCCTGCTGTTCTGCGTGGGCAGCATGGCCGTGGTGGGCTCCCTCCAGAGCGGCCTCACGGGGAACCATGAGACCATCTTCACCAAATCCATGCTGGATTTCGTCTCCGCCATCATCCTGGCCTCCACCCTGGGCCTGGGGGTCTGCCTCAGCGGCATTTTCGTCCTGGTGTATCAGGGGGCCATCGTGCTTCTGGCCCGCTGGGCCGCCCCCATCCTCAGCGATTATGTGGTGGCGGAAATGAGTTGCGCGGGCAGTCTGCTCATCGTCGCCCTGGGCCTCAATATGCTGGGTATCACCAAGCTCAAGGTGGCAAATCTCCTGCCCGCCATGTTCCTTCCCATCATTTTCTGTCTCTTCATGAAATAACAGGGCCCATGCCCTGAGAGGAGGAGCGGCGCTCTCCCGCCGCAGACGCCTATGAAATACGAAGTCGGTTTCGACAACGAGAAGTACCTGCAGCTCCAGTCCCAGCACATCCGGGAACGGATCGGTCAATTCGGCGGCAAGCTCTACCTGGAATTCGGGGGCAAGCTCTTTGACGACAACCATGCCTCCCGGGTGCTGCCCGGCTTCCAGCCGGACAGCAAGGTGAAGATGCTGCTGACCATGAAGGACCAGGCGGAGATCGTCATGGTCATCAACGCCGGGGACATCGAGAAGAACAAGGTGCGAGGGGACCTGGGCATCACCTACGACCTGGACCTGCTGCGCCTCATCGACGCCTTCCGGGGCATCGGCCTCTATGTGGGCAGCGTGGTCATCACCCAGTTCGACCTCCACGCCGCGGCGGGGGAAGCCTTCCAGAAGCGGCTGGAGGGCCTGGGGCTCAAGGTCTGGCGGCACTACGCCATCCCCAACTACCCCTACGACGTGGAGACCATCGCCTCCGAGGAGGGCTTCGGCCGCAACGACTTCATCGAGACGGAGCGGCCCCTGGTGGTGGTCACCGCCCCCGGCCCCGGCAGCGGCAAGATGGCCACCTGCCTCAGCCAGCTCTACCACGAGCACAAGCGGGGCGTGGACGCGGGCTACGCCAAATTCGAGACCTTCCCCATCTGGAACCTGCCCCTGAAGCATCCGGTGAACCTGGCCTATGAGGCGGCCACCACGGACCTGGACGACGTGAACATGATCGACCCCTTCCACCTGGACGCCTATGGGGTCACCACGGTGAACTACAACCGGGACGTGGAGATCTACCCCCTGATGAAGACCATCTTCGAGAATATCTTCGGCTCCTGCCCCTACAAATCCCCCACGGACATGGGCGTGAACATGGCGGGCTACTGCATCATCGACGACGAGGCGGTGATCCATGCCGCCAACAAGGAGATCGTCCGCCGCTGGTTCGACGCCGCCTGCGCCAACCGCAAGGGCAACGTGGACAAGGCCGTGGTGCTGAAAAACGAGAGCATCATGAAGCAGGCGGGCCTGAGCCCGGCAAACCGGAAGGTGGCCGGGGCCGCCAGGCAGAAGGCGGAGGAGACGGGAGAGCCCGCCGCCGCCATGGAGCTCACCGACGGGCGGGTCATCACCGGCAAGACCTCCAAGCTGCTGGGGGCATCCAGCGCCCTGCTCCTGAACGCCCTGAAAACCCTGGCGGGCATCCCCGACGAGCGGCACCTCATCAGCCCGGACATCATCGAGCCCATCCAGCGGCTGAAGGTGGACCTGCTGGGGGGCTCCAATCCCCGGCTCCACGCGGACGAAGTGCTGATCGCCCTCAGCGTCTGCGCCGTTTCTGACCCGGTGGCCAAGGCCGCCATGGACCAGCTGCCGAATCTGAAAAACACGGAAGTCCATTCCACCGTGCTGCTGAGCCAGGTGGACGAGAATACATACAAAAAGCTGGGCGCGAATCTGACCTGCGACCCGGTCTACCAGTCGAAAAAGCTCTACCATAAGGGGGTAAGATGATGGACGAACTGAACTACACCATGCTCTGCGACTTCTACGAGCTGACCATGGGCAACGGTTATTTCAAGACCGGGCTCCACAAAAAGATCTGCTATTTCGACGTGTTCTTCCGCAAGGTGCCCGACGGGGGCGGCTTTGCCATCGCCGCCGGACTGGACCAGATCATCGACTATATCCAGAATCTCCACTTCGACAAGCGGGACATCGAATATCTCCGCTCCAAGAACTGCTTCGACGAGCAATTCCTCCGCTGGCTCAAGTATTTCCGTTTCAGCGGCGACATCTGGGCCGTGCCGGAGGGCACCCCCGTCTTCCCCGGCGAGCCGGTGATCACCGTCCGGGCCCCAGCGGTGGAGGCCCAGCTGGTGGAGACCTTCCTCCTGCTGCAATTCAACCACCAGTCCCTGATCGCCACCAAGGCCAACCGGGTGGTGCGGGCGGCCCAGGGGCGGCCCGTGCTGGAATTCGGCTCCCGCCGGGCCCAGGGCGGCGACGCGGCCATCCTGGGCGCCCGGGCCACCTACATCGGCGGCTGCGCGGGCACGGCCTGCACCGTCACCGACCAGCTCTACGGCGTCCCTGCCGGGGGCACCATGGCCCACAGCTGGGTGCAGATGTTCGACACGGAATATGAGGCCTTCAAGGCCTACTGCGAGATCTATCCCACCAACGCCACACTGCTGGTGGACACCTACAACACCCTGAAATCCGGCGTGCCCAACGCCATCCGCTGCTTCAAGGAATTCCTGGTGCCCAAGGGCATCACCAACTTCGCCATCCGTCTGGACTCCGGCGACATCTCCTACCTGAGCAAGCAGGCCCGGAAGATGCTGGACGACGCGGGGCTCCAGTGCTGCAAGATCACCGCCTCCAACGCTCTGGACGAGGAGCTGATCCAGGACCTCATCATGCAGGGGGCCTGCGTGGACACCTTCGGCGTGGGCGAAAGGATGATCACCGCCCGCAGCGAACCCGTCTTCGGCGCGGTATACAAGCTGGCCGCCGTGGAGGACGCGGAGGGCACCATCCTGCCCAAGATCAAGATCAGCGAGAACACCGCCAAGATCACCACCCCCCACTTCAAGAAGGTCTACCGCCTCTTTGACCGGGCCACCGGCAAGGCCCTGGCGGACCAGATCTGCGTCTGGGACGAGACCATCGACGACACCCAGAGCCTTACCATCTTCGACCAGGACGCGGTCTGGAAGACCAAGAAGCTGGAAAACTTCCGGGCCCAGGAGCTGCTGGTCCCCATCTTCAAGGAAGGGAAGCTGGTCTACAAGCGTCCCAGCCTGAAGGAGATCCGGGACTACTGCGCCAGCCAGGTGGACCTGCTGTGGGACGAGGTCAAGCGTTTCCACAACCCCCACACCTACTATGTGGACCTGTCGGAGAAGCTCTGGCTGGTAAAGCGGGAGCTGCTGCGCATCACCAACGAAGCGGAACAATAACAGAACACGCAGAGCATGAAAAAGGCGTGTTGCAAAATGCTCCTCCCTCGTCATTGCTAACCCGCGAAGCGGGTGCGGCAATCCGTTTCCCCCAAAAAGAAGGCGGATTCCCACGCCAGTGTGCGCGCTGGCTCGGAATGACGGGCAGTAATCGCATTTTGCAACACGCCCTTTATTATTCCCTCTATTCTTCCCCGATCAGCACCAGGCTGTCCCCGTTTTTCGGCTGGAAGGTAACGTTGTCGTCCAGCACCTGGAAGGTCCCCTCTTTGGTCCGGATGCCCACGGGGATATAGCCGTAGGCGTAGATATGCTTCCGCAGCTCCCGGACCGTCATGCGCACTCCGGTGATGCGGAAATCGGCCAGGGGCTTTAAGTATACCTCGCTGCCGCTCTCGTCCAGCAGCTGGTTGAACAGCCCCAGCCGCCGGGGGTCCTCCGCCACCTGGGCCAGCACCATGGAGGACAGGTCGGAGGCCACCACCAGGTCCTCCGCGCCGCCCTCGGAAACGAGCTTCCGATTGTTCTCGCAGCGCATCTCCGCCGTGATGGTAAAGGAGAAATTCCGCTTTTTCTTCAGGTTCCGGAGGCGCATGATCTGCACGATGGTCCCGGTGTCCGCGTCCTCCTCTCCCTTCGCCCAGTCGGAAAGGACGATGACGTGGGAGGCTTCCTTCACCATATCCTCCAGGGTGTCCTCCGCCTCCGTCCCCCGGTAATCCGGCACGATCTCGGGAATGAAGATCTCCTGCCGGGGCAGGTACTCCGAGAACTGGGCGGAGGTGAGCCCCGCCAGGCGGATACGGACGATGTTGTCCGGCAGCTCCTTGATGATGGTGGGGATGGAGGCGTTGATGCCGAAGATCACCACCTCCGGGATGGGCGGCAGGGGCGGCAGCTCCTCCGGCTCCGGCCTGGTCTCTTCCTCGGGGCTGACGACCTTCGCGTCCCCCTGGTTCTCCTCAAAGACGATGAGAAGATCGCCCTTTTTGATCTCCGCGTCCGGCGCGGGATTCAGCCGCACCCGCCCGTCCCGGTACAGGCCCACGACGATGCCGTTGACGGTGGCGAGGACCGCTTTCCAGAAGGGCAGGCCCTGGAGCTTCGGCATATCCTCCAGGTAGAACTCAAACCCGGCGAAGTCGATCATGTCCAGGAACGCTTCAAAAATGCCGGGCTGGGTGGCGGCGTGGGCGATGGTCCGGGCCACCACGTTGCCGGAGTGGAGCAGGGAAACCTCTTTCTCGGGCAGCAGGTCGTCGGGGAAGGCGGCGTCCTCCGTGTCCACGGTGGTGACGATCTTCGGCCTGCGGGCCGCGCCTTTCAGGAGGGCGTTCACCGCCAGATAGGTCTTGACGGTCCGCCCCGCATCCCGGGTGTAGATGATCACGCGGGACGCTTCGCCGATGGCGCAGCATTCCAGCTCCGCGGCGCTCTCCGTATTGGCATTGATGGCCACCAGGCGGATATTCCGGGGCACCTCCAGATTGGTGCGGATGGCCTGTTCCATGTCCACCCGTTCCATCTTGTCCGCCACCACGATGGTGCGCTTCTTCCCCCCGGCGGCGGTCATGAGCTGACCCAGCAGGGCATACTCCCCGACGCGGAAGCCCAGGACCACCACATGGCCCTCCTCCAGGATCTCCGGGTTTTCCGTCTGCAAAGCCAGCAGCTTGCCCCGCATGGCGGTGGAGAATATGCTGATGAGCATGCCGGTGAAGATCATGCCCGTGAGGCCCAGCAGCGTATAGAGGATGATGTGCAGCAGCGAGCCAGAGCCGGCGGCGGGGAAGCCCGAGCTCATGGCCGCCCGCAGGTTGTCCCAGAACAGGGCGAGGACGCTGGTCCCCTCCTCCCGCTCGTGGAACAGCAGCACCAGGACGGTCACCAGGGCCGCCATGAACAGCACCACGGCCAGCAGCAGCTTGATCATGCTGGGGGTGCCCTTTGCCATGTTGCGCTCCAGCCAGTAGCGGAAGCGTTTTCCGAAGCTCGTTTTCTTCATCTTATCCTTCTCCCCGAAGCGGCCCAGGCCGTGAATCTATCCGTTATTTGGATAATGCTACCATAGCTGTCTGTTCTCTGTCAACTTTTCCAGACAACGGAAGGCACCCCGGCGCAATCGCGCCGGGGTGCCTTGTCCTGGTCGATAAGTATCAGTATTGTGTCAGCGTGTAGTACCACTCGATCTGGCCCGCGGAGCACTGGAAGCGGATGCAGATCGTTTTGCCGATCTCCTTGGTCCTGTCGGGGATAATGCCGCTGAGGATCATGGTCCCGTTCATGTCGCCGGTGAGATAATTCGTGTTGGTCTCGCCCGGCCAATAGCTTCTCTGATTGTCGGGGCCTCTGAGCACGTCGCCGAAGCCGTCGGAAACGCTGATCGCGCCCGCAGGCACAGTGCACGGGCCGCTGCTCTTCATGCCCACGAAATTGGCGACCTGGTAGCTGACCTCCAATGCGACCTCTCCCCCGGCGGGGATCATGGCGGGCGGGGTGTCGCAGCCGAAGGTCAGGTCGGCATACGTGTAATCGTTGCCGTATTTCCAGCGGTAGAGATACTGCATCCACTCCTTGCCGTCCTTTTGGCCCGCATAGGAATACTGATAGGTATCCGGGTAAACGGTATCGTCCACAGTGACCTTCATCTCGGTAAAGACCCAGTAGTAGCCATGCTGAGGCTTCCCGCCGAGGTAAACCGTTTTGGTGTCGCCGTCCCAGTCCACCTCCAGGCCCAGAGCCGAGGCGATGGCCCGCACGGGGAGATAGGTGGTACCGTTGTAGATCACAGGATCCACGGCGTTGCCGTTGGCGTCTTTCGGCTGGATGGTCTCCCCCTTCAGGACGATGTTGATACCGCCCACCAGCACGTCTTTCCAGGTCTGCAGCGTGCCGCTTGCTCCCAGCACGGGCAAGGCCAGGGCGACCACCAGGACCACCGCCAGCACGCCCACCAGGAAGGATTTCCAGTGGATCTTCTTCATGTTACGCCTCCTTATCTTGAATTGTCGGTAAAACAATGGTATCACAGCCCTGTTTAAATATCAAGCACCCCGGCGCAGCCTGCGCCGGGGTGCCGAAAAAACTCAGATACCGGAACTCACACGTCCACGCCGCCGTCCACACGGAGCAGCTGGCCGTCGATGAAGCTGGAGTCGGTGGTGGCCAGGAACAGGGCCACGGTGGCGATCTCGCTGCCCTCGCCCACGCGCTTCAGAGCGGTGCGCTGGATCATGGGGCCGAAGGCGTCCTCGCCGCCCACGCTGTCCAGCATGGCGGTGCGGATGGCGCCCGGGCAGATGCCGTTGACATGGATCTCGGGAGCCAGCTCATTGGCCATGGCCTTGGTCAGGCCCACCATGGCATGCTTGCTGGTGACATAGCCCACGAAGCCCCAGTGGGCGGCCCAGCCCACGATGGAGGCGACGTTGATGATGTGGCAGCCGCCCTTGGCCTTCATGATGGGGGCGACCTTCTGGGAGAGGAGCAGGGCGCTGGTGACGTTCACGTTGATGGCGGTCAGGAACTCCTCAGGGGTGATGTCGGCAAACTGGGCCAGGGAGAGCATCCCGGCGTTGTTCATCAGGATATCCACGGTGCCGTAGGCGGCCATGGTGGCGTCGAAGATCTTCTGGGGGGCGCTGAGATCGCTGGTGTCGGCGATGACGCAGATGGCTTCGCCGCCCTCGGCCTTGATCTTGTCCACGACGGCCTGGGCCCGCTGGGCGTTGCGGCCGGTGACGACGACCTTGGCGCCTTCCTTGGCGAAGAGATAGGCGGTCTCGCGGCCCATGCCGGAGGTGGAGCCGGTGATGATGGCGACTTTTCCGTCGAGCTTACCCATTTTTATTTCCTCCATAGTATAATAATGGTCGGCGCCTTTTCCCGCGCCGGTTTTATTCTCCCCGATTCTAACAGGAATCCTTCCCTTTCACAATTCGCAGGCCGCACAAATCGGAGGAACAAAAATGCAAAGTTTCCGTCAAGCCGCAAAAAAAGGATGAAAAATCGCCGCGTTTCCAGTATAATATAGAATACTGAAGAATTATGCGGAGGCGGTGCTCCTTGTCCCTGGGCGAAAAAAAGCTGTTCCTGCTGGATATGGACGGCACCATCTACCTATCGGAGCGCCTCTTCGACGGCGCAGCGGAATTCCTGCGGACCGTGAAGGCCCTGGGGGGACGGTGGGTATTCCTCACCAACAACTCCTCCCGGGGAACGGAGGCCTACATCGCAAAAATGGCCCGCCTGGGCATCGAAACGACCCCGGAGGATTTCCTCACCTCCGCCGACGCCGCCATCCGCTATCTCCGCGGCCTGCCGGAGGAGCGGACCTGGTATGTCTGCGGCACAGCCTCCCTCAAGGGGCAGCTCCGCGCCTCCGGCGTCCGGGTGGCGGAGGGCCGGGAGGAGGCGGAGGGCGTCCTCCTGGGCTACGACACGGAGCTCACCTATGAAAAGCTGGAGGACTGCTGCATCCTGCTGGGGCGGGACGTCCCCTATGTGGCCACCCACCCGGACCTGGTCTGCCCCACCTGGTTCGGCAGCGCGCCGGACTGCGGCAGCGTCATGGAGATGCTGCGCACCTGCACGGGCCGCAGCCCCCATGTGATCGGCAAGCCCAGGCCGGACATGGCCCTCATGGCCATGGAGAAATTCGGCTTTACACCTGCGGAGACCTGCCTCATGGGGGACCGGGTCTACACCGACATCGCCTGCGGCGTCAACGCGGGCATCGACACCATCTTCGTCCTCTCCGGGGAGGGGACGCCCTCGGACATTGAAAAGTACGGCGTCGAGCCCACCTGGGTCTATCCGGATGTGGCGGCGGTGCTGAGCGATCTGAAAAAGGAGCACGGCATATGAAACTCAATTACAAACGCACGATCTGCGTGGGCTTCGCCTTTTTCCTGATCTGCGCCTTCTGGCAGGCCTATGACAACACCGTACCCCTGATCCTCACCAACAAATTCGGTCTGAGCCAGACCCTCAGCGGCATCATCATGGCCCTGGACAATGTGCTGGCCCTGTTCATGCTGCCCCTCTTCGGCGCGATCTCCGACCGCAGCCGAAGCCGGTTCGGCCGCCGCACGCCCTTCATCGTGGCGGGTACCCTGGTGGCTGCCGTGGCCTTCGTCCTGCTGACCTTCGCGGACAACGCCCAGCTGAAGCAGCTGGGGGGCGTGGGGCGCATCGACGATCCCGCCGCCCTCTCCGCCATCTATGAGATGGAGGGGCAGGAGACCCTGCTGACCCCGGACGGGGAGAAGTTCGTCCTGGCAGAAAAATTCACCGAGGAGGAGTTCTCCGCCGTCCGCAGCCAGATCGTCAGCGGGGACAAGACCGTCACCAACCCGGACTATACCGACTATGTGGTGCCCGCCCGCCGGGCCTACGCCGCCCGGGTCACGGCGCAGCACAAGGGGCCCATCGCCGCCTTCATCCTGCTGCTGCTCATCGTGCTGGTGAGCATGGCGGTTTTCCGCAGCCCCGCCGTGGCCCTGATGCCCGACGTGACCATGAAACCCCTGCGCAGCAAGGCAAACGCCGTCATCAACCTCATGGGCTCCTTCGGCGGCATCCTGGTGCTGGCTTTGGGCATCGTTTTTGCCACCAGCGCGGTGCGCAATTCCCTCATGAGCTACACCGGCTTCTTCGGCGTCATCGCCCTCATCATGCTGGCAGCCCTGGCCGTCTTCCTCCTGACGGTGCGGGAGCCGAGATTCGTCCGGGAGATGGAGGAGGAGAGCCGCCGCTATGAGCTGGCGGAGGAGGACGAGGAGGACAAGGGCACCGGGCGCAGGCTTTCCGCTCCGGAAAAGCGGAGCTTCCTATTCCTGCTGCTGAGTATCATCCTCTGGTTCTTCGGCTACAACGCCGTCACCAGCAAATACTCCGTCTATGCCTCCAATATCCTGCACAAGGACTATAACCTGACCCTGATCATCGCCCAGGCCGCAGCCATCATCGCCTATCTCCCCGTGGGCATCGTGGCCAGCAAGGTGGGCCGGAAAAAGACCATCCTGGCGGGCATCGTGTTCCTGGCCGTGGCCTTCGGCGCGGCGGCCTTCATGCGGGCCGACAGCCCCACGCTGCTGATGAACGTCTGCTTTGCCCTGGCGGGCATCGGTTGGGCCACCATCAACGTCAACTCCTTCCCCATGGTGGTGGAGATGGCCTCCGGCTCCG
Organism: Oscillospiraceae bacterium; assembly: GCA_902795345.1. Taxonomy (GTDB): domain Bacteria; phylum Bacillota; class Clostridia; order Oscillospirales; family Oscillospiraceae; genus UBA1774. The sequence continues at coordinate 66,804 of CADBKO010000002.1, read as the reverse complement.
ACGTGGGCAAATACACCGGCTTTTACTACACCGCCAGCATGGCGGCCCAGGTGGTGACCCCCATGGTCTCCGGCTTCCTCATGGACAAGCTGGGCATGACCGTCCTGTTCCCCTATGCCGCCGTTTTCGTGGTGCTGGCCTTCCTCACCATGCTCACCGTCCGCCACGGCGACAGCCGCCCGGAGGCGAAAAAGGGCCTGGAAGCCCTGGATATCGACGATTAAGAGGTCATCATGCGAGTATTGGCACATGTTCTTCTGGTTCTGGTCCTGTTTTTCCTGCTGTGGTTCCTTCTCCTCCGCTGCCGCCGCAGCGGACGGGGCTGGAAGAAGCTGCTGGGCGTCCGCTATGCCCACCGGGGCTGGCATATGAAGCCCGCCATCCCGGAAAACTCCCTGGCCGCCTTCCGCCGGGCTCTGGATAAAGGCTGGGGGGCGGAGCTGGACGTGCACCTGCTGAAGGACGGCACCCTGGCGGTTTTTCATGATTCCGACCTCCGGCGCTGCGCCGGGGAAGAAGGGGACATCGAGGACCTGGACCGGGAAGGTCTCGCCCGCCTGCGCCTGGAGGGTACGGAGGAGCCGGTGCCCCTCTTTGACGAGGTGCTGGCCCTGTTCGAGGGGAAAGCCCCCCTCATCATCGAGCTGAAATCCCACAAGGGTAACTACAAGGCCCTGACGGAGGCGGTGATCGCCCGGCTGGACCGGTATACCGGGGACTACTGCGTGGAATCCTTCGATCCCCGGGTGCTGATGGTGCTGCGCAGGGAGCGCCCAGCGATCCTGCGGGGCCAGCTGGCCATGGATTTCCGCCCCGGCGGGGAGCCCCTTCCGGGCTGGCAGCGCTTTGCGCTGCGTAACCTGCTGATGAACTTCCTCACGGTCCCGGATTTCATCGCCTACCGCTTCGAGGACCGGCAGCGCCTCGCCCTGAAGCTCTGCCGCCGGGTCTGGGGCGTGAAGGAGGCCAGCTGGACCCTCCGCAGCATGGACGACCTGCTTACTGCGGAGGCGGCGGGCGCCATGCCCATTTTTGAATGTTTCGATCCCGATCAGAAACGGGAAGACTAAGCCGGACCCGGATCCGAAAACCCAAGGAGGTATCTGCTATGGCAAAACAGGCATCCATCGTTTGCATGAGCTGTGGGAAGGAGATCACCCAGCCGGTGAAATTCTGCCCCTACTGCGCCGCCCCCCTCCCCGGCACGGAGGAAAAGCAGGAGCACGGCTATTGGGATTTCTACGGCGCCGCCCCCAACATCGAGGACCAGAAGGCAGGTCCCATCGGCGCACGGGGCTGGCTGCGCTTCATCGCCATCTGCGTCTTCGTGGCTTCCTGCGCCCTGGGCATGGCCCTCAACGGCTGGAGCTGGGGCTTCCGCTGGACCCGGGCTGCCATCATCTGGGCTGTGGGCACCGGCGTGGCCATCATCCTCTTCGTTATCTCCTTCTTCTTCAAGAAGGTGGATTGACCGGCAGCCGCAGTCCATGGACGAACTGAAAGCGACCTTTGCCGGCAACCTGATCCGGCTGCGCACCGCCGCGGGCATGACCCAGGCGGAGCTGGGGGAGACGCTGCATTATTCCGACAAGGCCGTATCCAAATGGGAGCGGGCGGAGTCTGTGCCGGACGCCTGGGTGCTGACGGAGCTGGGGCGCATCTTCGGCGTCACGGTGGACCAGCTCCTGAGCCCCAACGCCCACTGGTCGCCGCCCCCCACCCTGCGCACGGAGAAGGAGACTTACAGCCGCCTCTTTATCCTCTTGAGCAGCATTGCCGCCGTGTGGACCCTCTGCATGGTGGAATTCGTGGTGGTCTGGATCGTGCTGGGCACCATCCAGTGGATCGTCTTCGTGGCGGCGGTCCCCCTGTCCCTCGTCGTCCTGCTGGTGTTCAACTCCGTCTGGTTCAAGGGCCGGGGCAACATGTTCATCGTCATGGCCCTGGTGCTGAGCCTGGTGCTGCTCATCTATCTGATGCTGCTGAAGTATAACATCTGGCAGGTCTTTCTCATCCTGGCTCCGGCGGAGATTTTGGTGTTCCTGGCCTTCCAGATCCGCCATCACAGCCTCAAAAACCGGAATTCTACCGCCGGTAGAGGGGGAAACGGGCCGTAGAGCGCCCGTTTCGGACAGTAGCTTGCCTGAAAAACGCCCCATAAGTTAAACTTGCCGTAGCTCTCATACCACCGGAAAGGAGACCGCTATGGCAAGTTTTGTTTTGAGCTGCTGCTCCACCGCCGACCTGACGAAGGAGCATTTTGAAGAAAGAGACATCCACTATATCTGCTTCCACTACTGGCTGAACGGCGTGGAGCACCCCGACGACCTGGGACAGACCGTTCCCTTCCCGGACTTTTACAAGGCCATGGCCGAGGGGGCGGACACCAAGACCAGCCAGATCAACATTTCCGAATATCTGGAGTATTTTGAAAAGTTCCTCTCCCGGGGGCTGGACGTGCTCCATGTCACCCTCTCCTCCGGCATCTCCGGCACCTACAATTCCGCCGCCGACGCCGCCAACATCTGCCGGGAGCGCTTCCCGGAGCGGAAGATTTACGTCGTGGATTCCCTGGGCGCCTCCTCCGGCTACGGCCTGTTCATGGACGCTCTGGCGGACAAGCGGGACGAAGGTCTCACCATCGACGAACTCCGCGCCTGGGCGGAGCAGAACCGGCTGCGCCTGAATCACTGGTTCTTCTCCACGGACCTGAGCTTCTATGTCAAGGGCGGCCGCATCTCCAAGGCGGCGGGCCTCTTCGGCGGCATCCTGGGTATCTGCCCCCTGCTGGACATGGACGCCCTGGGCCGCCTGATCCCCCGCTTCAAGATCCCCGGCAAAAAGCGGGTCATCAAGGAGATCGTGAAGAAGATGGAGGAATGTGCAGAGGGCGGGCTCCAGTACAGCGGCAAGTGCTATATCAGCCAGTCGGAATGTATGGAGGATGCCCGGGCCGTGGCGGACCTGATCGAGGAGCGCTTCAAGAAGCTCCGCGGCAAGGTGGAGATCAACTATGTGGGCAACCTCATCGGCAGCCACACCGGCCCCGGCACCGTGGCCCTCTTCTTCTGGGGCAAAGAGCGGACGTAAGCAGAGAGAATAACAACCGAGCATCCGGCGTTCTGTTTCGGATGCTCGGTTGTTTTATTCTCTAGCAATGGTTGAGTTATTAACGGATTACTTTATTGAATGTAATACGGTCGCTATGCTATCATTTCTCTGTCAAGAGGAGGGAGAACATGGCTTCCATAGGCACAAACATTAAAAAGCTGCGTCAGAATATGAAACTCACGCAGGAACAACTGGCCGAAAAGCTGGGGGTCACTTTTCAGGCAGTTTCAAAATGGGAAACAAGCTCCAACACCCCTGATATTGCCCTTCTTCCAAGCATTGCAAAAGAGCTTGGATGCCTGATCGACGACTTGTTTTCCGATTCCGATCTGACGGCAGCGACAATGCCCGGTCACATTAAAGACGATGATGTTATTCGCATCGTCCAGATGCAGGGTAAACGGATCTTGGAGGCTCACGTCGTTTCAAAAGACGAGCCCTTTATTCACGTCCGGTTTCCCCAAAAGGGCAGTTCCCCGGTTTACAAGGTGGAAATCTATGGGAATCTGATCTCCGAGGGCACGATCAACGGAGATGTAGTGTGTCACGGATGGATAGACTGTGCTGACATCGCCGGAGACGTTCATGCAGACGGGGACGTCCGCGCTAATGGGATATATGCGGTTGACGACGTGACATGCAATCAAATCGTGGAATGTTATAACCTGAAATGCAGGAATTTGGCGTGTTCGGGAGATGTTCACGCAGTTAATCTGATGTGCGAGAACAAATCTCCTTAGTCAAATCAGTCACTATTACAGTCTGTTTTCCTTGACAAATTCCGTCAAAACAAGTAGATTATAGAGGCTCTTCGGAGTAAGGCGTTGCCAAGCGAAAAGGCGGTTCCGCCACGCCACCCGAAAGGGGGTGACGTAATGCCGATCACGTTGACGTTCCATATCTTCGGATATACGATCACGATCACTGTGAAAAGCCGAAACCGCCACTCTGCCAAGTGACGGTTTCTTAACTTGATTTAAGAGACTATATCGGGCGGAGCCGCTTTTCGGCAACGCCTTTTATATTTGCATTATAGCGCTGCACTTGCGTTCTGTCAAGGGCCCGGGGCTGGATCAAATCTCGATGCCATCCGCCCGGATCAGATCTGCCAGGGCGTCGGCCAGGCCCTCGAAGGGCACGGTGCGCAGCCTGACCCCCTTGCGGAACAGGAGCCCGCAGTCCTTGCCCCCCGCCACGCCGTAGTCCGCGGCGGCGGCCTCGCCGGGGCCGTTCACCACGCAGCCCATGACCGCCACCCGGATGGGCGCGCGGCAGTTTTTGAGCTTTTCCTGCACGGCCAGATACAGGCCCTCCAGGTCGATCTCCGTGCGCCCGCAGGTGGGGCAGGCCACAAATTCCGGGGCGTCCTTCCGGAGTCCCAGGGCACGCAAGATCTCGATGCCCACCTGAGGCTCCCGCAGGGGGTCGCCGGTCATGCTCACCCGCAGGGTGTCCCCGATGCCCCGCAGTAGCAGGCTGCCGATGCCTGCGGCGGCCTTCACCACCGCCATCTCCCCGCCCCCGGCCTCGGTGATGCCGATATGGAGGGGATAATCCGTTTTCTCCGCCGCCAGCTCGTAGGCCGCCACGGTGGCCCTCACCTCGGAACATTTGAGGCTGAGGCAGATATCGTCGAAGCCGAATTTATTCAGCAGGCGCACGTGGCCCAGGGCGGATTCCAGCATGGCTTCCGGGGTAGGGCCGCCGTGCTTTGCCAACAGCCCCTTTTCCAGGCTGCCCCCGTTGATGCCGATGCGGATGGGCGCCCCCGCCGCCCGGCAGGCGTCCGCCACTTTCCGCACATTCTCCTCCGGGCCGATGTTGCCGGGGTTGATGCGGATCTTGTCCATCCCCGCCTCGGCGGCGGCGACGGCCAGGCGGTAGTCGAAATGGATGTCCGCCACCAGGGGCACGGGGCTCTGCTCCCGGATGCTGCGGAGCGCCGCGGCAGCCTCCTTTGAGGGCACCGCCAGGCGCACCAGGTCGCAGCCCGCGGCGGCCAGGGCCTTCACCTGCCCCACCGTGGCCTCCACGTCCTCCGTCTTCGTATTGCACATGCTCTGGACGCTGACCGGGGCTCCGCCCCCGATGGTCACGCCGCCGGCGTGGATCGCTTTTGTCATGCCATTCTCTCTTTCGTCATTCGCAGAACGCTCCGGTCCCGTCATTGCGAAGCCCCGAAGGGGCTGCGGCAATCCGTAACCCCCGTCCCCGATCTCGTCATTCCTCCAGCAGACCGGGGAACAGGTCTTTCCAGCCCGGGTTCAGGCTGTTCACCAAATCGTTCTTCCGTTTTCTGTTCCAGCCCTTGATCTGCTTCTCCCTTGCGATTGCGTCCCAGCCGTTTTCATGCCGCTCATAGTATACCAGCTTAGTTATGTTATACTTCGCGGTAAAACTGTCCGGATTCATATGCCGCCGGTGCTCGTCGATCCGCCTCGGAAGATCGTTCGTGACTCCTGTGTATACCGTCGTATTCGTGTTGTTGCTGAGGATATACACAAAAGCGGTCATGACTGCACCATTCCCTAAACAACTCGAAGGCAAGTAACGGATTGCCACGGCCAGTGTACGCACTGGCCTCGCAATGACGGGGTTGGTGGGAACGTTCCGGGCAACCGATGCATTCCCTGTTTTGCCGCTGCCCCTCAAGGATCGTCATTGCGAAGCCAGTGACCGACGTCACTGGCTGCGGCAATCCGCACCCCCGTCTCTCGTCTCCCGTCATTGCGAAGCCCCGCAAGGGGCTGTGGCAATCCGTAACCCCCGTCCCCGGTTCCGCAGCGTCTTGACTAAAACAGCTTCCGTATATCGTTGAACATCACGAAGGCCATCAGCCCCAAAAGCAGCACCAGGCCGGCGGTGTGGATATAGCTCTCGATCTTGGGGCTGGGCTGTTTCCGGATGATCTTGCCGATCAGCCAGAAAACGATCATGGAGAAGATATGCCCCCCGTCCAGGGCCGGGATGGGCAGCAGGTTCATCACCGCCAGGTTCACCGCGATGAAGGCGATGAGGCCGAATACGTTGGCCAGCCCTTCCCCCACGGTGGCGGACTGGGTCCCCACGTCCCCGATGGTCTTGACGATGCCCACGGGCCCGGAGAGGTCGTTGATCCCCGCCCGGCCGCTGACCAGGTATTTCAGGCTGACCCAGACCACCCGGGCATAATAGGCGCAGTCATACCAGGCCTCCCGCAGGGCGATCCCCAGGGTGAGCCGGTCCTGGCTGAAGATAAGGCCGTATTTCAGGACCGTGTTCCCCGCCTCGTCGGTGTATTCCCGCAGCTGGAGGGGGTAATCCTCCAGCTTGATGCGCTTCCCGTCCCGGCGAAGCACCAGGTCCACGGTCTCGCCCCCGTCCAGGGTCATGAAAAGGCTGAAATCCCGGGTGGAATTGACCCGCCAGCCGTTGACGGACACGATGCGGTCTCCCGTCATCAGCCCGCCGGAGCCCTCGTAGGGGCAGCCCTCCATGAAGCCCGCCAGCCTGGCCGTGGGCACCATATAGTCCCCGGCGGCGCAGTAGCCCAGATAGAGGCAGAGGGCGATGATGAACCCCGTCAGAAGGTTCGCGCCGCTGCCCGCCAGCAGCACGCAGACGCGCTGCCAGATGGGCTTTTTGGTGAACGCCCTGGGGTCGTCGCTGCTGCCGTCCTCCCCTTCGATGGCGCAGAAGCCGCCCACGGGAAAGGCCCGGAGGGAATAGGCGGTCTCCCCTTTTTGCTTCTGCCATATGGCGGGGCCCATGCCGATGGAGAATTCGTTGACCTTGATATGAAAGAGCTTGCTGACGGAAAAATGGCCCGCCTCATGGACGGCGATCAGCACGCCGAACATGAGGATGCCGATCAGGATATAGAAGACAGACACGCTTTCAGTTGCCTCCTTGCCGCTTCATCTGCTTCGATGATCTCTTCCAGGCTGCCGCCGGGCATGCCGGAGAGCTTTTCCAGCACCGCGGCCACCAGGTCGTAGATCTGCGTGAATCCGATTTGGCCCCGGAGGAAGGCGCCCACCGCCTCCTCGTTGGCCGCGTTCATGACGGCGCAGTCCGCCGTCCCCCGATGCCCGGCGCACGCCATGGCCAGAGCCAGGCAGGGGAAGCGCCGGAGGTCCGGCTCCTCAAAGGTGAGGGGCGCGGTTTTCGTCAGGTCCAGGGCCGGGGCGGGGCTGGGCTTCCGCTCCGGCCAGGTGAGGGCCAGCTGGATGGGCAGGCGCATATCCGGCGTGCCCAGCTGGGCGATCACCGCCCCATCGACGAATTCCACGGCGGAATGGACCACGCTCTGGGGATGGACCAGCACCTTGATCTTCTCCGGTGGCAGATCGAAGAGCCACATGGCCTCGATGAATTCCAGCCCCTTGTTCATGAGGGTGGCGCTGTCCACCGTGATCTTGGGCCCCATGGCCCAGTTGGGGTGCTTCAGGGCATCCTCCTTCGTGACGGTTTTCAGCGCCTCCCCGCTCAGGGTGCGGAAGGGGCCGCCGGAGGCGGTGAGCAGGATGCGCCGCACCTCCCCGCCCCCCTGCAGGCACTGGAAAATGGCGCTGTGTTCGCTGTCCACGGGGAGCAGGGGCAGCCCCTTTTCCTTCGCCAGGGCCGTCACCAGGTTTCCCGCGCAGACCAGGGTCTCCTTGTTGGCCAGGGCCAGCTTCTTTCCCGCCTCCAGGGCCCGGAGGGCGGGAAAGAGCCCCACCGCGCCGGACATGGCGGCCAGCACCGTGTCCGCTTCCTCCATCGAGGCGGCCTCCAGGAGCCCGCCCATGCCGGAGAGCACCTTCGTTTCCGTGTCCGCCAGGCGGATTTTCAGCTCGGCGGCGGCAGCCTCGTCGTAAAGCACCGCCAGCCTTGGCCGGAAGCGGCGGGCGGCCTCTTCCAGCTCCCGGACCCGCTTCCCCGCCGCCAAGGCGCAGACGCCCAGGCCCAGGTGTTCCGCCACGTCCAGGGTCTGGCGGCCGATGGAGCCGGTGGCCCCCAGCAGGCTCAGGCCCATGTCAGAACACCTCCAGCAGCTTCAGCAGCACCAGCACCGTGGGCGCGGCGAAGGAGGCGCTGTCGAAGCGGTCGTAGGCCCCGCCGTGACCGGGCAGCAGATTGCCGTAGTCCTTGGCTCCGGCATGGCGCTTGATGAGGGAAAAGCTCAGGTCCCCCAGCTGCTCCGCCACCCCGGCCACAAGGCCCACGACGGCCAGCTTCCACAGGGAGCCGGAAAGCCCGAAGGCCCGGAGCACCAGGCCATAGATCACCATGCCCAGGGCGGAGGCCAGGAGGCCCCCTACCAGGCCCGCCACGGTCTTGTTTGGGCTGGTGCGCGGGCTCATTTTCCGCTTTCCCAGGCCCCGCCCGGCAAAATAGGCCCCGCTGTCCCCCAGCATGGTGACCACCAGGGGGGCCAGCACCAGCAGGTTCCCCCGCTCCATGCACCGCAGGGAGGTCATGGCGCCCAGGCCCAGGGCCACGAAGGCCCCGGAGAAAAGGGAGGCCGCCAGCCCCTCCAGGCCGAAGGGCTCCTCCCGTTCATAGTATGCCACCCAGCAGGCAAAGAGAAGCAGGGTAAAGGGCAGGAAAAGATACACGGTCTCCCCGTAACCCCGGAAATAGACCATGAACTGGACCCCCACGGAGCAGGCCATGGTCAGCACCAGGGCCCCCAGCCGCTTTTCGATGTGAAAGATGTGGTAGAGCTCCCAGCTGCCCAGGGCCGTCACCGCCGAGAACAGCAGCGTCACCGCCCAGGGAGGGGCGAAGCACAGCACCGCCAGCAGCAGCGGCACGCCGATGGCCGCCACGATCAGTCTTGCTTTCATAAAACAGGTTTACCTTTACTTCTTTTTTGATGCGTTCACGTCCTGAACGATCCCCCAGACAAGGAAGACGACGCCCAGGACCAGGGCGATCCCCGCCGCTATGGACAGGGGGGGACCCACATACTCCAGCCCAGAACGGAACAGCTCCCCGCTCCAGCTTACAACGCCGCTCATGAAAATCGCGGCGGCCAGGTATTTTGCGGCCATCAGCAGCGCAGCGATCAGGCAGAACACCGCGCCTACGCCTTTATTGTTCATAAAACGCTCTCCCATAGTCTATGGGCCGCATCCCCGCTCGTCGGAGCAAGCTGCGCCCATTCCGTTTCCGCGGTTTCCGTAAGCGCCGCGAAAACAGCATATCGCTCCGCTGCTCCTCCTCTCCAAAACGGGCCCGCTTCACCGGGCTCCGTTTTGGTTTTTTGCGGGATTGCCCCTTCCCCATGCTATGGGCCGCATCCCCGCACCGCGGGGATGCGGCCCATCTTATCCTTTGTTCGCGCTTCTCAGTCTTCGATCTTCTCCATGACGAAGGCTTCGATGATGTCGCCTTCCTTGAGGTCGTTGAACTTCTCGATGGAGCAGCCGAATTCGTAGCCCTCGGCCACTTCCTTCACGTCGTCCTTGAAGCGGCGCAGGGACGCCAGCTCGCCCTCGTGGACCACGATGCCGTCCCGCACCACGCGGACGCCGGAGGAGCGGACGATCTTGCCGTCCTGCATATAGCAGCCGGCGATGGTGCCCACCTTGCTGACGTGATAGGTCTGGCGGATCTCCGCGTGACCGGTGAGGACCTCCCGGAACTGGGGGGCCAGCATGCCCTTCATGGCGTCGCTGATCTCCTGGATGCAGTCGTAGATGACCCGGTACATCCGCATATCCACCCCGTTGCGGGCGGCGCTGTCCCGGGCGGCGGCGTCGGGCCGCACGTTGAAGCCCACGATGATGGCATTGGAGGTGGCGGCCAGCATGATGTCGCTCTCGTTGATGGCGCCCACGGCCCCGTGGATGACCCGGACCCGGACTTCGTCGTTCGAGAGCTTCTCCAGGGAGGACTTCACCGCCTCCACACTGCCCTGCACGTCGGCCTTGACGATCAGGGTCAGTTCCTTCAGCTCGCCCTCCTTGATCTGGGCGAAGAGGTCGTTGAGGCTGACCTTCCGCTCGCCGCCGGTGGTGGCCTGCTTGTTCTCTTCCTTCCGCTGCTCCACCAGCTCGCGGGCCATGCGCTCGTCGTCCACCACGTTGAAGATGTCGCCGGCGTTGGGCGCGTCCCGCAGGCCGGTGATCTCCACCGGCACGCTGGGCCCGGCCTCGGTGAGGCGCTGGCCCTTGTCGTTGATCATGGTGCGCACGCGGCCCACGGTCATGCCGGCAATGAGGATATCCCCGCTGTGGAGGGTGCCGTTCTGCACCAGCACGGTGGCGATGGGGCCGCGGCCCTTGTCCAGCCGGGCCTCGATGACGGTGCCCTTGGCCTTCCGGTCGGGGTTGGCCCGCAGCTCCCGCATTTCGGCGGTGAGGGCCACCATTTCCAGCAGGTTGTCGATGCCCTCGCCCGTGCGGGCGGAGACCTCGCAGCAGATGGTGTCGCCGCCCCAGTCCTCCGGCAGGAGGTCATAGTTGGTCAGCTGCTGCTTCACGTTCTGGGGGTTGGCCCCCGGCTTATCCATCTTGTTGATGGCCACCACGATGGGGATCTCGGCGGCCTTGGCATGGTTGATGGCTTCGATGGTCTGGGGCATGATGCCGTCGTCCGCCGCCACCACCAGGATGGCCACGTCCGTCACCATGGCGCCCCGGGCGCGCATGCTGGTAAAGGCCTCGTGGCCCGGCGTATCCAGGAAGGTGATGGTCTTGCCCTTGATCTCCACCTGGTAAGCGCCGATATGCTGGGTGATGCCGCCGGCCTCGCCCTCCGCAACGTGAGCGTTGCGGATCTTGTCCAGAAGGCTGGTCTTGCCGTGGTCCACGTGGCCCATGACCACCACCACGGGGCTGCGGGGCTTCAGCTCTTCCGGCGCGTCCTCGTGGTCGTCGATGAGCTTCTCCTCGATGGTGACCACCACTTCATGCTCCACCTTGCAGCCCAGCTCCATGGCGATGAGGGCCGCGGTCTCATAGTCGATCACGTCGCTGAGGGAGGCCATGATCTTGTTGCGCACCAGGGCCCGCACCACTTCGGCGCCGGTCTTCTTCATGCGGGAGGCCAGCTCGCCCACGCTGATCTCGTCGGGGATCTCCACCTTGGTGGGGGCCTTCTTGGCGATCTCCAGCTGCAGCTTCTGCATCTGGGCCCGCTGCTCCTGGCGGCGCTTGGCGCCGGAGGCGGCGGTCTGGGGCTGGCGCTTGTCCTTGCGATTGGCGAACTTCTCCTTGCCCTGCTTGGCGTTGGCCAGCTTGTCGGGCACGAACTTATCCAGCCGCTCGTCGTATTTGGCGGTGTTCAGGGTGGTGCCGCGGGTGTCGATGACCCGTTTCTGGGGCACCTTGCTGGAATCCTTGCGCTCGCCCTGACCCTGGGAGGGCTGCTTCTGGCCCTGCTGGGCCTGGGGCTGCTGGGCCTGTGCAGCCGGCTGTCCCTGAGAAGGCTGTTTCTCCTGGGGCTTGCCGCCCTGGGCCTGAGGAGGCTGCTTCTCCTGGGGCTTCTTGCCCGCCTGGCCCTGGGGAGGCTGCTTCTGGCCCTGCTGGGCCTGGGGCTCCTTGGTCTCCTTGACCTCCCGGACTTCCTGGACCGGAGGCGCGGGAGGAGGCTCCGGCGTCTTCTGCTTCGCGCCGGCAAAGACCTCGTCCAGGGACTCGATCTGGTTGTGGAAGGTCAGATAATCGAAAATGATGTTCAGCTCCCCGTCCGTCAGCACCTGCATGGTGCTCTTGGGCGCGGTGCCGTATTTGGCCAGGATCTCCGTAATGACCTTGCTGGTCACGTCGAAATCCTTGGCGACCTCACGAACACGATATTTAATCATGTGCCTTCCTCCCTTTTCTGGATGATGCGGCGCGCAGGACCTCCGCCGTCTGCGCGTAGGCCGGGTCCTGGGCGGCCAGCTTCTCCGCAAAAGCGGTGGCCATGCCCCGATCCGTCAGTGCCAGGATCGCGCAGACCCGCTTATCCAGCAGTTCTCCCAGCGTATCTTTGTCCCAAGGCAGCCGAACATGGGGTGCGCCGCCCCACTCGCTCAGGTTCAGCGCCTTCTTCGTCGTATTGGATGCGGTGTCCGACGCGGTCATGATGAGGGCCGCTTCGCCGTTCCTGGCGGCCCCGGAGACGCCGTCCTCCCCTGTCAGCAGCTTCCCTGCCTTCTTGCACATGCCCAGGAAATTCAAAGCCTTATCCATCGCCGCCCGCTCCTTCCTGCAGCCGCGCCGCCAGTGCGTCGTAGATCTCCGGCGGGATGGCCGTTTCCAGGGCCCGCTCCAGGGCCCGGCTCTTGCGGGCCTTGGCCAGGCAGGCCGGATCGGGGCAGAGGTAGGCGCCCCGGCCGGGGCTCTTTCCCCTGCTGTCCAGGGTGATGGCCCCCTCCGGAGAGCGGACCACCCGGATCAGCGATCGCTTTTCCTTCATTTCCCGGCAGCCGGTACACTGCCGCATGGGTATTCGTTTGACCATAAATACTCCCAAGTATAATAATGGATGCCTCGCAGAGCCGGTGTCGATTATTCCACGTCCTCCGGCAGGTTCTCCTCCGGCAGCTCCTCCAGGTCCAGCTTGCTGAGGTCGATCTTGATGCTGCCCTGGGCGGCCATTTCGCTGGCGGGCTTGATGTCGATCTTATAGCCGGTGAGCTTGGCGGCCAGGCGGGCGTTCTTGCCCTCCTTGCCGATGGCAAGGCTCAGCTGGTTGTCCGGCACCACGGCGCGGCAGGAGCGCCCATCCTCCAGCAGGGTGGAGGTATAGACCTCCGCGGGGGCCAGGGCGGCGGCCACGAACTTCTCCGGGTCCTCGCTCCAGGCGATGATGTCCATCTTCTCGCCCCGCAGCTCCTCCACCACCGCGCCGACGCGGCTGCCCTTGGGGCCCACGCAGGCGCCGATGGGGTCCACCTCGGGGTTGTTGGAGGCCACGGCGATCTTGGTGCGGGTGCCCGCTTCCCGGGCGATGCTCTTGATCTCCACCGTGCCGTCGTAGATCTCCGGCACCTCCAGCTCAAAGAGGCGCTTCACCAGGCCCGGATGGGTGCGGGACACCACCACCTGGGGTCCCTTGATGGGACGGCGGACCTCCACCACATACACCTTCAGGTGGTCCCCCTCCCGGATGACCTCGGCAGGCACCCGCTCCTCGGCGGGCATGACGGCCTCGGTGGCGCCGGAGCCGTTGGAGATCTTGATGTGCACATTGCCGTTTCTCGGCTCGATGCGGGTGACGAGACCGGTGAGCACCTCATGCTCCTTGGAGTTGAACTCCTCATAGACCATGCCCCGTTCCGCCTCGCGGATGCCCTGGATAATGACCTGCTTCCCCGCCTGGGCGGCGATGCGGCCGAATTTGTCCACGTTCACGTCGAAGGCCAGCTTGTCGCCCACCTCCGCCTTGGGCTCCCTGGCCCGGGCTTCCTCCAGGGTCAGCTCCAGGGCGGGATTGGTCACTTCCTCCACCACGGTCTTCTCGATGTAAATGCGCAGCTTCTGCTTCACGGGGTCCACGTCCACCACCACCCCGTCGGCGGCGGCGGGATTGTCCTTTTTCACGGCGGCCACCAGGGCGGCGCGGATCTTTTCGATCATATAGCTTTTGGAGATGCCCTTCTCCTTTTCGATCAGGTCAAGTGCCAGGAAGAATTCGCTGTCCATGGTAGTTTCTCCTTAAATACATATACAGCTCGTTAGTCAAATTCGATCTTAGGCAACGCCCCATGATTCTGGTGCGCAGATTGCGCTGTCAGAATTTACGTCATATTGGCCAAAAACCGCAGGCAATACTTTGTGTATTACCGAGGATTTTTGGGCGATATGACGGAATATTATGCAAGCAAGATACGTGCCGTGAATCATGCGGCGTTGCCTCAATTTACAGTGTCACGCGCAGCCTTACCTGCGCGATCTCCGGCTTCCGGAAGGTCTGCCCGTCCTCCAGGGTCACGTCCCCGTCGGCGTATTCCTTCAGGATGCCCACATATTCCTTGCGCCCGTTTTTGGCGCTGTACAGCTTGACGGCAACCTGGGAGCCCAGGAAGCGCTGGAAATCGGAGGGGCGCTTCAGCTCCCGCTCCGCGCCGGCGGAGCAGACCTCGAAAATATAGCTCTCCTGGATGGGGTCCAGCTCATCCAGAAGCGCGTCCACTTCCCGGGAGACCGCCTCGCACTGGTCGATGTTCACCGAGGCTTCGTCGTTGTCGATATACAGCCGCAGATAGCGCTCCCCCGCCTCCTTGACGAATTCCACGTCCCAGACGAAGCAGCCCTGTTTTTCCGCTGCCGGGGCGGCGATCTGCGCCACCAGCTCCGTTACTTTCATAGTTTCGTTCCTCTTAAAAAAGGCCAAGAAAAAGAGTGGGCCAGTCCCACTCTCCACACTTACCTTCTACCTTACTCGGGCACTATACCATATAGAAGCAAGGATTGCAAGCCCTTTCGGGTATTTTCTCCCCAGCTTTTACCATTCCCGAATTCGTTGACAAGATTCCCGCCACATCTTAATATGATAAATATACGAGACGGGTCCCGCCCGCCCCCGAAAGGCGAAGCGGCGGAGCGGCCGTTTCCCGTCTCCTCTGCGAAAGGAGCGATCCTATGACCATCCTCCTCACCGGGGAACGGGGCGTGGGCAAGTCCACCGCTCTGCGCCGGGCCCTTTGCGGCTGCGGCCTGAACATCGGCGGTTTCATGACCGATTTCGGAGACACCCGCTATGGGGAAAACAAAAAGCTCTGGCTTCTCCCCTGGTCGGAAACCCCGGACTTCTCCGCCGGGCAGGTCTGCGCTTTGCTGGGACCCGGGGGGCGGCAGGTCTTTCCCGAGGTCTTCGACAGTCTGGGGGCGGAGCTGCTCCGGCGGGCCGCCGGGGACGACGCCTGCGGCCTGATCCTCATGGATGAGCTGGGCTTCCTGGAAGCGGGGGCCGCCGGGTTCCGAAAAGCGGTGCTGGACGTGCTGGCCGGGCCGAAGCCTGTGCTGGGGGTGGTTCGCCAGGGCCTGGGTGCCTGGCAGGACGCGCCCCTGGGGGAGTTGTGGGAAGTGACGGAGGAGAACCGGGACGCCGTTCCCGATCGCATGCGCCGGCGTTTGGCAGCGCTTCTCCCGGCGACGTTCCTTTAAGGCAATACCGCATAATTCCCGGCACGCATCCTGCTTGCATAATCTTCCGTCATATTGCCCGAAAATCTTGGCCAATACAGGCAGTATTCCCCGCGATTTTCAGACAATCTGACGAAAATTCTGACTGCGCATGCTGCACGCCAGAATTATGCGATATTGCCTTAATTGGAAATGTCTGACTTTAGTAATATTACTAAAGTCACTATATACCTTGCTAATATGACTTTCGGTAGGGGAAAATCTGACTGTCGCCATATTTACCCTTTTAAAGCCCCTTGCTATAATATGCTCAAATCGCACAGTGCGATTTTATCCCCTTTTGGGCATTTTGTGAAAATTACACGGTCCGCAGTGGAGCAACCGTGAATTTTAAGAAAAAAATGAAAGGGAGAAAAGAAGATGAAAAAAGTGTTAGCCCTCGCCATTGTCGTTCTTCTGTTGACGGCAATGGCGGCCCCCATGGCTCTGGCGGCTGACGGCGTGACCATCGTGCCGAATGCCACCTACCAGGGGGAAACCGTCACGATGACGGCAAACGGGGTGGACGAACAGATCGCGATTTTCGATCTGGCTTCCGTCGGCTTCGGATCCGGCATCGAGTACGGGTTCTGGTTTGACCACAGCGGTTCCTTCAGCTTCGACAAGAATGTGTCCCTGATCTTCCAGGGCCAGCCGAAGTTTGAGCTGGAGGCCGGCAAGGTCTACAACATCGCTGATGAAAATTACAGCGAGTGCTATGTGCAGCTGGACGACGGCAATATGATCGCCATCCTGGACAAGGACAATCCCGGCAACTGGGCAAGCCTTCCCCCCTCCACCCCCTGGTCCGCTTTCCCGGCGACCATCAACGGCGTCGCCTATGAAGGCGAGGCTCCCGCCCCCGGCGGCGCTCCTGCTCCCGGTGGCGCTCCCGGCGGCGCTCCCGGCGGTGCTCCCGCCCCCGGCATTGAGTCCGGCGCCCCCATCACCGTGTATGTGAGCATTTCTGCCAACGGCGTCTGCGAGATCGCCTCTCAGCCCGTTGAAATCACCACCTACTCCGTGGAAGCTGCGCTGATCGCTGCCCATGAGAAGTATTATTCCGGCGGCGCCTCCGGTTTCCATGCCGGCACCGACAATTCCTACGCCATGTACATGATCGACAACTGCTGGGGCGTTCCCACGACGCCTTACGTCATCCTCAACACGGCGCCTCTCGGCTCCGGTGCCAACAGCGCTTACATCTCCGCTGATACCTGTCCCGTGAAGGCCGGCGACAACATCATCGTGGTGGCCGACGCTGCGGGCCTGACCCCCGCCGTCAGCATGGAATACGATGCGGAGACCCAGATCGTCAAGCTCAACCAGTGGGCTCTGGACTTCACCACCTTCCAGTACACCAGCGCGGCCGTTGAAGAAGCCGACGTCATCGACGCCGAAACCGGCGCCGTCCTCGGCACCACCAATGCGCTGGGCAACGCCCGTCTGAACAAGCAGCCCACCAGCGGCGTCGTCATGTATCAGGGCGTCGGCGCTGTGCGCACCCGCGACGACATCGGCACCTTCACCAGCGTGAAGGATAAGTATGTTGCTCCCGCCCACGACTACTCCGTGTTCGGCGGCAAGGACGGCCGCAGCCTCCGCAACATCGTGCTGATCGGCGTCGGCCTGATCATTCCTCTGCTGATCGTCGTTATCTTCGCTTACCGGAAAGAGACGCAGATGCGCGGTATCAAGTACGAAGACCTTCGGGGCGACAATGAAGTCACCCGGCATCTGTAAGAGAAGGAGGATCGCTACACAATGAAAAAGCAACATTTCAGAGAGGTCCTCAAGCGTATATGGAAGATCGCAATGCCCTACTGGGCGTACTCCAAAGAACGCTGGGGCAGCTTGATCCTCCTTGCAGTCAACATCTTCGTCATGGTCTTCCAGACCCGTGTCGGCGTCCGCAGCACCATTTGGAACCGTGACTGGCTGAACGCTTTCCAGACCTACGACGCCCAGATGTGGAAGCAGCAGATCGTCGTCTTCCTGCTGATCGGCGCGGCAAACACCTTTACCTCTCAGCTGAACTCCTACATCCAGTCCTGGATCCAGATCCGTTGGCGCCGGTGGATGACCGCCCGTTACGTCAACTACTGGTTGGAGGGCTCCACCCACTACCGTATGCAGCTGACCGGCAACGAAACGGATAACCCGGACCAGCGTATCGCTGAGGACATCGGCCAGTTCATCTCCTACACCTGGCTGTATTCCTTCTCCTTCGTGCAGAACATCATCAACCTCGTGACCTACGCCATGATGCTGTACGATCTGTCCCTGACCATCCCGCTGATGCTGGGCGGCAAGGACTGGTCCTTCCCCGGCTACTTCCTGGTGATCTCCGTCATCTGGGCCGCCGTGGAAACCCTTATCACCCACCTGGTCGGCAAACCCCTGGCCCGCTTGCAGTACGACCAACAGATGTACGCCGCCAACTACCGTTTCGCTCTGGTTCGTGTGCGTGAATGCTCCGAGCAGATCGCCCTCCTCCGCGGCGAGGATGTTGAGCACGGCCGTCTGATGAAGATCTTCGGCGACGTCGTCGTCAACCAGTTCCGCCTGATGGGCCGGAACCTGTTCTACGGTGCTGTCCAGGGCATCATGGGCTATGTGGACGCCATGGGCTACACCTTCCTCCTCGGCCCCAGCTACTTCTACTACGGCGCCATCTCCGGCTACGGCGTGTTCCAGCAGATCGCTACCGCCTTCCTGCAGGTGGTCACCTGCCTCAAGTGGTTCGTCACGAACTACTCGACCTTGGCCATTTTCGTGGCTGTTATCGACCGTCTTTACGCCTTCAATAACAACTACAACCGCACCATCGACATCGTGGAGAACAGCAAGATCAAGCTCGAAGAGGGCGACGAAGACCAGATCGTCATCAAGCATCTGGATGTTGAGCTGCCCACCGGCAAGCTGCAGATCAGCGCCAACGACGTGACCATCAAGCATGGCGAGAAGGTCCTGATCAAGGGCCGCACCGGCGCTGGCAAGACCACGGTCTTCCGTGTCCTGAGCGGCATCTGGCCCTTCGGCGAGGGCGAAGTCGTCCTGCCCAAGGGCAAGAAGGTCATCGTCCTCCCGCAGAAGCCCTACTTCCCCATCGGCACGCTGGCTGACGCCATCACCTACCCCGAACCCGCCGGCACTTACAGCCGCGAAGAAATGGTCAAGGCCCTGCAGCTGGTCGGCATGGCTGACTACGCCGCCCGCCTCGACGAAGAAGGCCACTGGAACATGATGTGCTCCGGCGGTGAGCAGCAGCGTCTGGCTATCGCCCGTGCCCTGCTCTTCAAGCCCGACTACATGTTCTTCGACGAAGCCACCGCCAGCATGGACGAACCCTCCGAAATGGAACTCTATACCATGCTGAACGAAGAGATGGCGGATGCCACCATCATCTCCATCGGCCACCGCAGCAGCCTTGCGCAGTTCCACAACCGGACCCTCTTCGCCGAGAAGGAGCCTGACGGACATTACCTGTTCCGTGAGAACTACCATCCCGAAGACGAGGATGAAGAGGAGCCCACGCAGCCTGTGCGGTAAGTAAGCTCATCTCTTCAGCCGCGAAAGTTTGTGTGTCCTTTCGCGTGTCTGATTTTCCCCTCCCTTTTTGCAGCGAAAACCCCGGTCGAAAGGCCGGGGTTTTCGTTTTCGTCTTCATTTGGCGGAATAGCCCACATTGGTCACAAAGGACACGCTGTAAAATGCCCCTTTGTCGTTGAAAGAACACCTCAGCCTCCCAAGTCATCAACTTAAGGATTATCAAATCTTTCCTCATGAAGGTCTTTTCGTCCCTCGTCCCCCGTAAACTCCCGCCGGGGATCCAATGGGGCGGAGCCCCTTGGCCGTGAGGAGGGGTCCCGGGGAACCTTTATGGAATGGTTCCCCGGGCGGTTTCTTTTCCCCATTTCTTTTCCGCTAAAAGAAATGGGGTCGCGCCGCAGCGCGAAAAGCCCCCGTCCAAACCTACGTCCCCGCCGCAGCGGGCAATCCACCTGGGAGACTACGGATTCGACGTTTGTCCTTGCAAGGCAACCATCTGCCCCTGCGCTCCTCTGTTCATAAATTTAAAGTACCTTACTATTGATTTTTGTAAGGTACTTTATTATAATAGAGGAAAAAAGAACAGCGCCCGCTCCGACGGCAATAAGACGGCCGATTCCCGCTCCGGGACCACGGAGCGTCGGGCGGGCGGAAAGGAAGGGATCGAACTATGCCACCACCCGGATTCCCCGGCAGTATGGAAGACCAGATGAAGGCGCAGAAACCGAAAAACCTGCAAGACGTACCCCGCTACCTGAAGGAAGTGGTGGGCGGCACCGCAGGAAGGCTGCTCTATATCTTCAAGCTGGTCTGGGAGGCCAGAAAGAGCCTCCTGCTGGTCATGCTGTTCATGACCGTCTACAACGGCGTCATGCCCCTGGTGGGCACCCTGATCACGGCCAACCTGCTGGCCAAGGTGGTACAGAGCTTCTCCGAGCCGGTGAATCTCCTGCCGCCCCTGTGCATGCAATTCGGCTACACACTATTAAACAGCATCGTCACCAACCTCAGCAGCATCATCACCAATATCTCCGGCGAGATCGTCTCCAATCATGTGAAGGTCAAGATCATGTCCAAGGCCCGGGAAGTGGACCTGGCCTCCTTCGACATGCCGGACTTCTATGCCCGCCTGGAGAACGCCAGCCGCGAGGCGGGCAGCCGCCCCGTGCAGATCCTCAATTCCGCCTTCAGCCTCATCAGCCATATCATCAGCCTCGTCAGCTATATCGCCCTGCTGGCCCAGCTGCTGAGCCGCCTGGACTGGAAGGCCGACGTGCTCTTCATCCTCTTTGTCGGCCTGAACATCCTCACCGCCGTGGTAAACTTCCACTTCCGCCGCAAGAACTTCTTCTACATGCGATTCCGCTCCAAGGACCGGCGGCAGATGGACTACTACTCCAACCTGATGACCAACAAGGACGTGGTGAAGGAGATCCGCCTCTTCAACCTGTCGGACCTCTTCATCGGCCGCTACAAGGACATCTTCAAGAATTACTTCGCCGGCATCAAGAAGATCATCTGGTCCCAGGGCGGATGGCAGATGTTCCTGAGCCTGTGCTCTGCGGGCCTGAATATGTCCCTGTTCTACCTGATCGCCACCAACGTGAAACTGATCGCGGACTATTCCGCCTACACCGCCTCTCTGAATGCCATTTCCAGCGGCGTGGGCCAGGTCATCCAGCTCTCCTCCCAGCTCTATGAGGGCAGCCTTTTCATCGACAACCTGATCCTCTTTATGAACGAGAAGAGGAACATCGTGCCCTCCCTGCCCCAGCCCATCGCGCCGCAGCGTCACTGCGGCCACACCATCGAGCTGAAAAACGTCTCCTTCTCCTACCCCGGCACCACCCGCAAGGTGCTGAAGAACCTGAACCTCACCATCAACCCCGGCGAGACGGCGGTGCTCGTGGGCCTCAACGGGGCGGGCAAGACCACCCTCATCAAGCTCATCACCCGGCTATACGACCCCACGGAGGGCGTGATCCTGCTGGACGGCAAGGACATCCGGGAATACGACGTGGAGAAGCTCTACAAGGTATTCGGCATCATCTTCCAGGACTTCGGCAAATACGCCGTGGACATCCGGGAGAACATCGCCTTCGGCGACATCCAGCGGGACATCGACGACGACGACGTGCACAAGGCAGCGGAGGAATCCGGCGCCAACCAGTTCATCGAGAAGCTGCCCAAGGGCTACAACACGCCCCTCATGCGCTATTTCGAGGACGAGGGCCTGGAGCTCAGCATCGGCCAGTGGCAGAAGCTCAGCGTCTCCCGCGCCTTCTACGCGGACTCCGACATCCTGATCCTGGACGAGCCCACTGCCTCCCTGGACGCCATCGCCGAGCAGGAGATCTTCAGCCAGTTCGACCGGCTGCGCCAGGACAAGACCACCATCTTCGTCAGCCATCGCCTCTCCAGCGCCACCACCGCCGACAAGATCATCGTCCTCAAGGAGGGCGAGATCACCGAGATCGGCACCCATCGGGAGCTCATGGCCGCCGACGGTGAATATGCCCGCCTCTTCTCCACCCAGGCCAAGCGGTATATCGAGGCCGCCCAGGAACAGGCGGAGGAGGGCGCGGCCGCGCCCGGCCCCGGCGGTTTCCCGGGACGGGGCGGTTTCCGGCCCCCGGAGGGCTTCAAAATGCCCGAGGGCTTCAAGCCCCCCGAGGGCGGCTTCCCCGGAAGGGGCGGCGGCTTCCCCGGCGGCGGACCGAAGACCGAGGAATGACAATGAGAAAAGGAGACGCGAGGAATCTTCCTCGCGTCTCTCTTTCTGTCCTTATGCTTTTTTACTCTCCACGTGGGCTTTGATGGCCTGGAAGCTGGCGTCGCTGATCACATGCTCGATGCGGCAGGCGTCCTCGCTGGCAGCCTCCTTGTCCACCCCCAGGGAGAGCAGCGCCTCCGTCAGGGTGGTATGCCGTTCGTATATCTTTTCCGCCAGCTCCTTCCCCGCCTCGGTGAGATGAAGGAAGCCGTTTTCCTCCATGGTCAGGTAGCCGCCGGATTTCAGCAGGCTGACGGCGCGGCTGACGCTGGGCTTGGAATAGCCCATATACTCGCTGACATCGATGCTGCGTACCGGGCCGCGTCGGCTCAGGATCAGGATGGTCTCCAGATACATTTCGCCGGATTCCTGTATCGCCACGTTCATCACCTCTTTCTGCAAATCAGTCTAACACATTTTTTCCGATCCTGCAAGTCGAAGCAAAGGGGAAGCCCTTCGGCTTCCCCTCAAGCTGTCGAAAAAGTTTCGACAGCTTGAGGGGCAAAATCAGAATTGTTTTCTGATTTTGCAAGGATATAACGTGAAGGGGGATTCCCGTCCCCCTTCACAAATCCCCCATGCTTATCGAAACCTTGCCAAAAGGGTTTGTCTACGGTCTGAGGGGAAGCCCTTCGGCTTCCCCTTTTCGATGCTGGTTCGTCTGATCAGCTCTTCAGCTTATCCTGGGAAAAGTATTCCCGGACCAGCTTGATGATCACCGGGCTCAGGGTCAGGATGGCGATCAGGTTGGGGATGGCCATGAAGCCGTTGAGGGCGTCGGCCAGGTTCCAGGCGTCGTTGAGAGACATGGTAGCGCCCACGATGGCGAAGAGGATGAACACCAGCTTGTAGCCGATGGAGGCCTTGGTGCCGAAGAGATACTCGAAGCAGCGGGTGCCGTAGAGGCTCCAGCTGAGGATGGTGCTGAGGGCGAAGAGGGCCAGGCACAGGGCCAGGATCACGCTGCCCACGCCGCCGCCCAGGACAGAGCTGAGGGAGGCGGAGACGATGGCCGCGCCGCCGCTGGTGCCCCAGGCGATGTCGTTGCCGTGAGAGCAGTAGCAGCAGAGGACGGTGAGGGCCGTCAGGGTGCAGATCACGATGGTGTCCATGAACACCTCGAAGATGCCGAACAGGCCCTGCTTGACGGGGTCGGTCTCGCTGGAAGCCGCATGGGCCATGGGGGCGGAGCCAAGGCCGGCCTCATTGGAGAAGCAGCCGCGGGCGATGCCCTTGGTGATGCTGGTGGAAATGGTGATGCCGAAAGCGCCGCCCAGGGCAGCCTCGGCGTTGAAAGCGCCCTTGAAGATCATGCCGAACACGGTGCCGATATGGCGGATGTTGGCGAGGATGACGATCAGGGAAGCCAGGATGTAGACCACAGCCATGACGGGGACGATCTTCTCCGTGACGGAGCCGATGCGCTTGATGCCGCCGAAGAGCACCAGAGCCACGATGACCGCCACGATGATGCCCACGATCAGGTTGCAGAGGGTGAAGGTGCTGCCCGCGAAGGTGATGGTCGTGGCCTGCACGTTGCCGCCCAGGGCATTGATGGCAGAGCCGATGGACTCACCGATGGACTGGACCTGGGTGGCGTTGCCGATGCCGAAGGCGGCCAGCGCGCCGAAGATGCAGAACAGGACGCTCAGCCAGCCGAAGCCCTTGCCCAGGCCGTTCTTGATGTAGTACATGGGGCCGCCGACCCAGTCGCCCTTGTCGTTGCGCTCCCGGTAATGGACCGCCAGGGTGACCTCGGCGAACTTGGTGCACATGCCGAACAGGGCGGAGAGCCACATCCAGAAGACCGCGCCGGGACCGCCGATCACGATGGCGCCGGTGACGCCGGCGATGTTGCCGGTACCCACGGTGGCGGCCAGGGCAGTGGTTAGGGCCTGCAGGGGGGTGACTTCGCCCTTGCCCGCCTGCTGCTTCTTGAACACCTTGCCCAGGGTGTTCTTCATGGTATAGCCGAATTTGCGGAACTGCAGGAAGCCGGTGCTGATGCTGAGGATCACACCGACGCCCACCAGCAGACACAGGACGACGCTGCCCCAAGCGATGTCGTCCAGCTTGGTGATAAACTCGCTCAATGTCACGCTTCTTCACTCCTCCGATAGAATTTGTTCAGAACAGGGGCCGATTTGAAGAATATGGGTATTGTACACGAAAAGTTCACATTTGGCAAGTAGCAATTTAAAGATTTCCAGTGTTAAACCCTCCCGTCTCCGCTGTGCACTTTCGCCGCAGCCGGGAATCTCCCGGCTGCGGCGAAGTCTTTCCTGTTGTCAAAGGACGACTGCGTCCTCCCGGACCGCCACCCGCAGCTCCCGCAGGCAGCCCTGCCCGAAAACGGGCTCCAGGGTCCTCCGCAGGACCGGCAGGCGTTCCGCCCGGGCCAGCACCTGCACCATGCCGCCGAAGCCGCCCCCGTGGACCCGGGCGGCCCCCTCCCCTTCCAGGGCCCGGCGGCAGAGGGCCAGGGCCAGGGGGATGGGCTGGTTTTCCGGCTCGGAGAGGGCGAAGGAATTTTGCAGCATTTCCGCGCTGGAGCGGCCCGAAGCGTCCATAAGCCGGAGATAGGCTTCCGCGTCCCCTCTCCGCAGGGCGTCGGCCATCTCCGGCACCCGCCGGTCCTCCTCGAAGAAGTGGAGGGCCCGGAGGGCGGCCCGGTCCCCGCAGGCGCGGCGCACCTCCGGCAGGGCGGCCAGGAAATCCCCCTCCTCCGCGTCCCGCAGGCGGGTCTTTCCCAGAAAAGCGGCGACGGCCTTCATCTCCGCCGGAATGGCGGCGTATTCCGCCGTCAGGTCCCGGTGGGAGCCGCCGGTGGCCACGGTGCACAGCCTCCAATCCGGGGCAAAGAGGCGGCTTTCGATGGTCTCCACCCGGGGCACCGGGTCCCGGAAATCCAGGTAGCTCACGCCCCCCAGGGCGCAGGCGCACTCGTCCATGAGGCCGCAGGGCTTGCCGAAGTGGGCGTTTTCCCCGTATTGGGCCGCCAGGGCCAGGGTCACGGGGGGGATGGCGCCCCCGTTAAAGAGCTCGCTCACCAGCCGCCCCGCCAGCACCCCGAAGGCGGCGGAAGAACTGAGCCCCGCCCCGGCGGGGATCTGGGAGGTGATCTCCGCCCGGAAGCCCCCCAGGGCATAGCCCTGCTGTTTGAGATACTCAAAGGTCCCCCGGGCCAGCGCCTCGGCGGTGCCGGGCTCGCTGGCTTCCGGGCGCAGGTCTCCAAGGTCGATGCGCAGCTCCCCGAAGCCATCGGAGCGGAGGATGGCGGTCTGCTCCGCCGTGGTCTCCGCACGGGCAAGGAGATACAGGTCCACGGCGGCGGCCAGCACCCGCCCCCCCTGATGATCGGTATGGTTCCCGGCCAGCTCCGTCCTTCCGGGAACGGCAAGCGACAGTTTCATCGTTTTCTCCTAGAAATTAAAATGTGGAATATCCGGGTGTTCCGCGAAGATCTTCTCCTGGAGATTCCAGTCGCCCAGGTCCTCAAGGAGCTGGGACCGCTGCCCCGGGAAGCGGTTCTCATTCAGCCAGTCGATGAAATCCGCCTCCGTATACATATATCCCCGTCCAACCCAGTATTTCTTTCCCGCCGGGGTGCGCTGCATCCAGTGCAGAAATTCCATGCAGAACCGATCCAGGTGTTCCGCCACCGGGTCCGGCACGGAATAGAGATACTGGTCCCCGTCGGCGCTGAGAATGACCTTTTTCATAAGCGTTTTTCTCCGTTCAGGTTATTCTGTCATCGGCCTTTCATCTGCACTTTCCCGCGGAAACACACGGTTTCAGCCAAGCTGTGAACCAACGCAGCGTTTGCATTTTGGAGAGGGCTCCCTCTCTGAGGGAGCTGTCAGCGAAGCTGACTGAGGGAGTCAGCTTCGGTTTTCGCAACCGCTCCGACAGCCCGGGCTCCTTCCGTCGTCCCCTTCGCTATGTCATTTTCCCACACAAAATCGGGAAAACACCGCTTCCACCAGGTCCTCCCGCAATGTCCGCCCGCTGACCTCTCCCAGGGCGGCCAGGGCTTCCTCCGCGTCCGTCAGCACCGCGTCGGGGGTAAAGCCCGCCCGCAGGGCTTCGGAAGCCCGGCGCACGGCGGCCTCCGCCCGGAAAATGGCGTCGTACTGCCGCTCGTTGGTGAGGATCTCCCCCGGGTTCAGGGGCTCCTCCGCCCCCAGCAGCTTTTCCAGGGCCCTTTCCAGCTCCTCCAGCCCCGCGCCGGTGCGGGCGGAGATGGACAGCACGGTATCGAATTCCCTTTCCAGCCTCTGCCGGTCCGCCAGACGGGGCAGATCCTCCTTGTTCAGCAGGGCCACGGCGGCGGGGGCGGCCTTGGCCGAAGCGATCACCGCCTCGTCCTCCGGGCCCAGGGGGGCGGAACCGTCGAACACCGCCAGCACCAGCCGCGCGTCCCCGGCGGCGGCCCGGGCACGGCGGACCCCCTCCGCCTCGGCGGCGGAAGAAGTTTCCCGCAGCCCGGCGGTGTCCGTCAGCCGCAGCAGAAGCCCGCCCAGGCTGAGCTTTTCCTCCAGGGTGTCCCGGGTGGTGCCCGCTTCGTCGGTGACGATGGCCCGCTCATAGCCCAAGAGGGCGTTGAGCAGGGAGCTTTTGCCTGCATTGGGTTTCCCCAGGATGGCGCATTTCACGCCCTCCTTCATGAGCTTGCCCCGCTCGAAGCTGCGCCGCAGCCTTCCCAGCTGCCCGGCGGCCTGGGCCAGGGTATCGGCGGTCTCGGCGGCCTCCAGGGGCTCCACCCCCTCCTCGGGGTAGTCCACCACCGCCTGGAAGTGGGCCAGCAGGCCCAGCAGCAGGTCATAGATCTTCTCCGTCTTTTGGGTGACGGCCCCCCGCAGCTGCATGGCGGCGTTGCGCACCCCCAGGGGGGTCTCCGCGTCGATCAGGTCCATGATGGCCTCGGCCTGGCTCAGGTCCAGCCGCCCGTTGAGGAAGGCCCGGCGGCTGAATTCCCCCGGCAGGGCCATGCGCGCCCCCTGCCGCAGCAGGACTTGGAGCAACTCCTGCAGGGCGGCGGGGCTGCCGTGACACTGAAACTCCGCCGTGTCCTCCCCGGTGAAGCTGCGGGGGCCGAGGGCATAGGTGCACAGGACCTGGTCCAGGACCCGGCCCTCCTCGTCCACGGCCTCCCCCAGCACCAGCCGGTGGGGCCCGAAGTCCCGCAGGACACCGCCCTTCTGGGGACGGAAAACCGCCTCCGCCAGGGCGGCGGCCCCCTCTCCGCTGAGGCGGATGATCCCCAGGGCGGCGCGGCCTCTCGCGGTGGCAACGGCGGCAATGGTATCGGACATAGTATCCTCCGAAAAAAAAATAGAAAAGGATTTCAGGATTTCAATTCGATCAGGACCAGCTCCGGGCGGTCATAGAACCTGGGCACTCTTGTGGACTCCCGCGCCAGGCCCCGACTGACGATCATGACCGTCCCGTCCAGCTCATACCTGCCCCCGGCATAGGGCGGGAACAAGCCCTGATCCGGCGCATAGAGGCCGTTGAGGATGCCGGGGATGCGCCACTGTCCCCCGTGGGCATGGCCGGCCAGCACCAGGTCGAAGCCAAAGGACGCATAGAGGGCCAGCTGTTCCGGCCGGTGGGTCAGCAGGATGGTATACCGCCCGTTCTCCGCCTGCGATGCTGCCCGGGCCAGCTGCTCCCGAAAGCTGCCGTCCTCGTATTCGGTGTAGCCCCGGCTGTTTCCCCAGGCATCCGGGTCGTCCACGCCGCAGAGCTCCACCGCCGCGCTGCCCACTTCCACGCTGACCGCCTCCCCGCAGAGACGGCGTATGCCGAATTCCTCCAGGCAGGCCATTTTCTCCTGAAAAGCGGCCTCCCCGCTCCAATATTCGTGATTCCCGGTAACGTAGAAGCAGGGATATTTCCGGCTGACCTCCCGCAGGAAGATCGCCGCCTTTTCATCCGGCAGCTTATCGTCGAAGATGTCCCCGCCCAGGAGGAGGAGATCCGGGGCCAGCTCCTCCACGGCGTCCAGCAGCTTCCGCTGGCCCCGCCCGTAAGCGCAGGCGTGGAGATCCGTCACCAGGGCGATGCGCACAGGCTGGGGAAGCCCTTCGGCAGTCACCTCATAGCGGACGGTTTTCAGGGAGCTGTTAAAGCCGGGAAGGATCAGGCCCAGAAGGACGACCGGCAGGACGGGAAGCAATTTTCGTTTCCTTTTCATGGCGCTTGCTTCATAGGAGCCTTTCTCCCACCATGGCCCAGACGGGCAGGGTGGCGACGCTGAGCAGCGTGCTCAGCAGCACGGCGGCGGAAGCGTCCTGGCAGGCTTCCTCGCTGCGGCCCAGGTTATAGGAAAAGGCCGTCAGCAGCGAGGGCACGGGCACCGCGCCATAGAGGAACAGGGGGCGCTTGATCTCGCTCTCCAGGGGGAAGATCAGAAACAGCCCCAGCAGGATAAGGGGGCAGACTACGGCCTTGGTGAGGACGATCAGCAGGCTCCTTCGCCGCTGCCACAGGGTCCGAAGGCTCATCCCCGCCATGCCCATGCCCACCAGCAGCATGCCCAAAACGCTGGCGGTGCTGCCCAGGGCCTGGACGGCCTTGTCCAGGAACAGGGGCGGGCGGAGGCGGAGGGCATAGAGCACGAGGCCCACGAACACCGCCACGATGGGGGGCGAGAGAAAGAGCTTGCCGATCTCCTTCCACCCCGGCTTTTTCGCCTTCTCCCCCGTGGGCTGCAGCAGGAAACCGGGCGTGGAATAGAAGAAGAGGCGGATGGGCAGGGTAAACAGCGTAAAAACAAAGAGGCCGTCGGCCCCGTAAAGGCTTTCCACCACGGGGAAGCCCATGAAGGTGAAGTTGCCGAAGGCCAGGGAGAAGCGGGCGGACTTCGCCAGGTCCCCCTTCCCCGCCAGCAGATAGATCACCTGGCCCCCGGCCAGGAGCAGGAGCACCGCCAGCACCGCCAGCAGCATCACCTTTCCCACGCCGGCGAAGCGGTCCGTCTGGGCATAGAGGGAGCGGGCGATCATGCAGGGCAGGGCCACGTTGGTGACGAATTTCGCCAGGGCGGAGCGGAAATCCGGCCCCACCAGCCTGATGCGGACGATGAAGATGCCCAGGAACACGATCACGGCAAATTCCAGGGCCACCTGCAATGCAGTCATTTACAACATTCACCGCCTTGAACACGTTTCATACGGAAAATAAGCCTCGCAGAGTTCGCATCCGCAGATGCGAAAAGAATCGGACTCATTTTGGGGCGGAATTCATTTCTGCCCCAAAATACTTCTCGCGGAGTGACTGTGCGAGCGCAGCGAGTGCGGGAAACGGAGCGCAAGCCTTTCTCAACTCGAAGCCGCGCTTCGAGTTGACTTCACTACGCTCATACTCTCCCACTTGCCGCCGCGGAAGCGGAGATAGGAGATCACCAGCCCGACGACCCAGCCGATGGGATTGGGGACATAGAGGGCGGCGAAGCCCATATGGAAGGCGTAACAGAAAACATAGGTCAGCGCCACCCGGACGGCCAGCACCACCAGGGTGATGCCGGAGGCGGCCTTCACATCCCCGGTGCCGGTGAGGACCCCGGCATTGGACATATACAGGCAGAAGAAGGCGAAGAAGGGCGCGATAAAGCGGAGATGCTTGATGCCCAGGGTCAGGGCGTCTCCCTCCACGCCGAAGAGGGCGATGAGCTGCCTGGCGAAGATAAAGAGGAAGATCGCCATCACGATGGCCACGGGCACCAGGATGCTGCGGGACTTCCGCCGCCCGGAGCGGACCCGCTCGGGCTTCCCGGCGCCGACGTTCTGGCCGGAGAAGGTGCTGACGCCGTTGTTCAGGCCCTGGGCGGGGACGAAGAGATAGCCCTCGATCCTGCCCGCGGCGGTGTTGGCGGCAATGGCGCTGGTGCCCAGGTCGTTCACCACCCGCTGGATCAGCACGTTGCCGCCGGAGACGATGCACATCTGGATCATGGTGGGGATGCCCAGCTTCAGGATCAGCTTCGCTTTCTCCCCCTCATAGCGGAATTCGCCCTTCCCGAAGCGGTAGAACTCGTATTTCCCCGTCATATAGACCACGCTCACCACGGCGCAGACCGCCTGGCAGAAGACGGTGGCGATGGCGGTGCCCGCCACGCCCCACTTGAGGACGATGACGAAAAGCATATCCAGCAGGATATTCAGCACGCTGGATATGAGCAGGAAAAAGAGGGTGGCCTTGCTGTCCCCCACGCTGCGGAGGGCCGCCGTCACCACATTGTAGACGAATTGGAACAGGAGCCCGATGCAGTAGATGCGGAAATAGCCCAGGGCGGCCGCCTTGATCTCCTCCGGCACCTTCAGGGATGCAAACAGCGGCCCGGAAAAGACCACCGCCAGCAGGGCGATCACGATGCTGAGCCCGGACAGGAGCAGCAGGCCCGTGGAGAGGCTGCGCCGCAGGTCCTCCATCCGCTTGGCCCCGAAGAGCTGGGCGAAGAGCACCCCCGCGCCGTTGCACAGGCCCGTGGCGAAGGAGACCAGGAAGAAGGTCAGGGAGGCGCAGGTGCCCACGGCGCTGAGGGCCTGTTCCCCCAGCACCCGGCCCACCACCACGCTGTCCACGGTGTTGTAGAGCTGCTGCAATACCAGCCCGCCCATGATGGGCAGGGCAAAGGCAATGATGTGTCGGGCTTCGCTGCCCGTGGTCATATCTCTCAACGGGGTTCCTCCAAGGGATAGGGGACGGCTCCCTATCCCGTCTCGCTGCTTTGGGAGGGGAAACCGTCCCCTTCTCCCCTTTTTCTACTTCTTCCCCGGGCCTTTCCGGGGTCCGGTGCGCCGGGCCGCCGGGGGCGGCGCGCCCGTATGCCGCTTCTGCCGCGGTGGGCCGCTTTTCCCGTCCCCGTAATGCCGGACGGCGTCCTTCTTCTCTGTTTCTTCCAATTTTTTCCTCTGTCCCGCCGGACGCCCCCCAGGGCGGGGGGAGCCTTGCTTCTTTTCCCCGGAAATACCGCTTTTTCCGTCCCCGAAGTGCCGGGCTTCCCCGCCCGGCTTCTCCGGGCTCACCAGCCGGTCCGGTCCGTAGCCGATCAGGTCCTCCCGGTGGGCTTTTTTCAGGGCTTCCAGCACCAGGGCCTTCTTTGCGGGGTCGAACCACTGCAAAAGGGCCCGCTGGAGCTCCTTTTCCCGGTAGCTGCGGGGCACATAGACCTTTTCCATGGTGAAGGGGTCCAGCCCCGTGTAGTACATGCAGGTGGAAACGGTGCCGGGGGTGGGGTAGAAATCCTGCACCTGCCGGGGCCGGACGCCCCGTTTTTTCAGATACAGGGCCAGCTTCACCGCGTCCCCCAGGGTGCTGCCGGGATGGGAGGACATGAGGTAGGGCACCAGATACTGCTGTTTGCCCAATGCGCCGTTCATGGCCTCGTATTTCTCACAGAAAGCCTCGAATACCTCGGCCCTGGGCTTCCCCATTTTATCCAGCACCGCGTCGATGCAGTGCTCCGGGGCCACCTTCAGCTGCCCGCTGACGTGGTATTTCGTCAGCTCCCGCAGGAAATCGTCCTTTTTCTCCGCCAGCACATAGTCGAAGCGGATGCCGCTGCGGACAAAGACCTTCTTCACCCCGGGGATGGCCCGGAGCTTCCGCAGCAGGGCGATATAGTCCGAATGGTCCGCGTCCAGATTGGGGCAGGCTTTCGGCGCGAGGCAGCTTCGGTCCGGGCAGAGGCCCAGCTTTTTCTGTTTCAGGCAGCTGGGATGGCGGAAATTGGCCGTGGGCCCTCCAACATCGTGGATATAGCCCTTGAACAGGGGGTGCCGGGTCATGGCCTCCGCCTCCGCGACGACGCTTTCATGGCTGCGGGAGGTGACGTACCTTCCCTGGTGGAAGGCCAGGGAGCAGAAATTGCAGCCCCCGAAGCAGCCCCGGTTGTGGATGATGCTGAAGCGCACCTCCTCGATGGCGGGCACGCCCCCCAGGGCGTCGTACATGGGATGGGGCTCCCGGGTGAAGGGCAGGGCCGCCAGGGCGTCCAGCTCCGCCGTCTCCAAAGGCGCGGCGGGGGGATTCACCACCAGCCAGCGCTCGTCGTGCTTCTGCAGAAGGGCCCTGCCCCGGATGGCGTCATGCTCCCGGTTCTCCTCCCGGCAGGCTTCCGCGTAGGCCCGCTTGTCCTCCCGCACCTCCTCAAAGGAGGGTATCTCCAAAAACTCGAAGGCGCACGCCCGCTCCTTCCGGAGGCAGGCGGTGCCCCGGATGTCCGTCAGCTCCCCGACCTTTTCCCCGGCCCGGAGCCGCCGGGCGATCTCCAGGCTGGCCCGCTCCCCCATGCCGTAGGTCAGCAGGTCCGCGCCTGAATCCACCAGCACGCTGCGGCGCACCTTGTCGTCCCAATAGTCGTAGTGGGCGAAGCGGCGGAGGGAGGCTTCCAGCCCTCCCACGATCACGGGCAGGCCGGGGAAGGCCTCCCGCACCCGGCCCGTGTAGGCGATGACTGCCCGGTCGGGCCGCAGGCCCGCCTTCTTGCCGGGGCTGTAAAAATCCTCGCTCCGGCGGCGCTTGGCCGCCGTATAGTGGGCCACCATGCTGTCCAGGTTCCCCGCGGAGAGCATGCAGCAGAGCTCGGGCCGCCCCATGGCCCGGATGGCCGCGGCGTCGTGCCAGTCCGGCTGGGCCAGGATGGCCACCCGGTAGCCCGCCGATTCCAGCAGCCGCCCGATCACCGGCGTCCCGAAGGAGGGATGGTCCACATAGGCGTCCCCCGTGATGAGAAGGATGTCGTAATCCTCCCAGCCGCGGGCGGCCATATCCCCCCGGCTGACGGGCAGGAAGCCGCCGCCGTTCATAGGGGCTTCTCCATCACATAGGTCTCTCCGAAGCTGTCCGGCTCCGCGTCCACCCGGCGGAAACCCCAGCTTTCGTAAAATTTCATTGCTTTAATATTCGTATCGGAAACATGAAGCCGCAGGAACTTCCGCCCCAGCTTCCGATAGTAGGAGACGGCCTGGCCCAGGAGCTGCACGCCCAGGCCCCGGTCCCGATAATCCCGCTCCAGGAACAGCAGGGTGATATGCCCGGCCCCTTCCCCGGCGCCCTTATGAGGGCTCAGCTCCAGCATGCCGCAGGGCTCCTCCCCCGCGAAAACCTCCAGCACGGTCATGGGGTCCGCCAGGGCGTTGGCCCTGGCCTTGGTCAGGTAGATGTCGCTGAACCCCAGGTCCGTGCCGTGGGAGGCGATCCAGGTCTCCCGGTAGCGGCGGAGATAGGTCTTCCCCCCGGCTACGCTGGCCACGTCCATGGGCAGATAGTAGAGGTCCCGCCCGTCGGTGGTCTCCTCCTTCTTCCACCAGTCCTCCCTGGCGAAGGCGGAAAGCTCCTCGGGCAGATGGGAATTGTCGTTATAGCGGAGAAGGCGGATCTCCCCGTCCTCCACCGCCAGCTCCGCCACGCTGGTATTGTCCCCGTGGGGCACGCTCCAGATCTGCTCCGAGGGGACCCCCAGCAGCTGGGCCAGCAGGATGCGGATGATGCAGCCGTGGGCCACCGCCGCCACTTCCCCGCCGGGGTTCTCCGCGGCGATCTGCCGGACGGCCCCCAGGATGCGCCGGACCGAGACTTCATAGGGCTCGCAGCCGGGCACGGTGAATTTCGCCGGGTCCTTGTTCAGGGCGCGGTACTGCTCCGGCTCGAAGCGGGCCACATAGCCCCAGCACTGGTCCTCCCAGGCGCCCATGTTTACCTCCCGCAGCTCCGGCAGGATGCGCACCGTCAGGCCCTTGGGCTCCGCCAGTGCCGCCGCCGTCTGTTGGGCGCGGCGCAGGTCGCTGGCGTACACCGCGTCCAGGGGCACGCCCGCAAAGCGCTCCCCCAGGGGCTTCAGCTGCCGGAAGCCAAGCTCCGTCAGGCCGGAATCGGTGCAGCCGTGGATGCGGCGGTAAAGGTTCCCCTCCGCCTCGGCGTGCCGCAGGAGCCAGATGCGGGTCATCCCTCGATCTTCTCCATGCTGATGATGTAGCCGCTGAATTCGATGTCCACGCTCTTGAGATAATAGCTGCGGCCCAGGCGGATCTCCTGGTTGCCCGTCATGTTCAGCTTGTCGTTCAGGTCCACGGCGCACTCGCAGAGATAATAGGCGTTGACGTATTCCACGCCCTCCTCCGGCTCCAGCTCCTGCTCCAGGCTCTGGTTGACCGGGCTCTTGGCCTTGATGCTGAGGACCTCCACGGGATTGGCCCAGCTCTCCAGGATATAGCCGTCCACCAGGTTGCCGGAGGCCGCCATCTGGCAGGGCACCAGGGCCGCCGTCCCCTCATACAGGTCCTTGCGCAGGCCATCCACCTCCACCACGAAGCGGATGGTGCCCCGGCGGGCGGCGGGGGCGTCGCCGCCCCGGTGGGCCAGCTTCCAGCCCACGAAGGCAACTGCGGCCAGGATGACCACGATCACCACGATATCCACGATATTCAGTCTGCGTTTTTTCTTTTCCATCGGGCTGCTCCTTCTCGGGCCTTTACGGGACCCGAAATCCGTTGTATAATATCCGGCAGGTATATCCGGACATATGATAACAATTTAGTATACACGATTTCACTTATCTCTGCAAGAGGAAGGGACGGGGCCATGAAAATTCTGACCCTCATCAGCGGCGGCGACGTGGGCGGCGCCAAGACCCATGTGCTGAGCCTGCTGGCGGCACTGAGCAAAAAGATCGGCGTCACCATGGTCTGCTTCATGGAGAGCGAATTCACCGAGGACGCCCGCAGCATGGGCATCGACACCCGGATCATGCCGGGCAACAATCTCCCGGCCACCGCGAAGAAGCTGGAAGCCCTGATCCGGGAGGAGGGCTTCGACATCATCCACAGCCACGGCAGCCGGGGCAATTTCATGGCCTGGATGCTGCGCGGCTGCGGCCTGCCCCTTCTGAGCACCGTCCACAGCGACCCGAAGCTGGACTATATGGGGCGGCCCGCCGCGGGCCTCATCTTCGGCAGCATGAACCGCTTCGCCCTCAAGCGGCTGGACTGGTTCACCGGCGTCAGCGACAGCATGACCGACCTGCTGATCTCCCGGGGCTTCCCCCCGGATCGGATGTTCACCATCTACAACGGCGTGGACCTGGATTCCCCGCCGCCGAAGCTGACGCGCGCCGAATTTCTGGCCCGGGCAGGGGTCCCGGAGGAAGCCGGGGCCGTCTATGCGGGCATCGCCGCCCGCCTGAACCCGGTAAAGGACATCGCCACCCTGATCCGGGGCTTTGCCAAGGCCCGGGAACGCTTCCCCGCCCTGCGCCTCCTCATCGCCGGGGACGGGCCCCAGGAGGGGGAGCTGAAGGCCCTGGCCGAGAGCCTGGGCGTGGCGGGCTTCGTCCATTTCCTGGGCTGGGTGGAGGACACGGACAGCTTCTATGCCGCCCTGGACATCAACACCCTCACCTCCCTCAGCGAGACCTTCCCCTATGCCCTGACGGAGGGGGCGCGGCAGCACAAGGCCACCGTCAGCTCCCGGGTGGGCGGGGTACCCCGGCTCATCGACCATGGCATCAGCGGCTACCTCTTCCCCCCCGGGGACAGCGACGCCCTGGCGGACTGCCTGGCGAAGCTGGCGGCGGACGCCGGGCTCAGGCAGCGCTTTGCCGAGGCCCTCTATGAAAAGGTGAAAAAGCAATTTTCCCTCGCCGCCACGGTGGAGACCCAGCTTTCCATCTACGAGACGGTGCTGCGCCGCCATGCCCGCCGGGATGTCCGGCGGGACACCGTGGCCGTCTGCGGGGCCTACGGGCGGGGCAACGCGGGGGATGAAGCCATCCTCCAGGCCATTCTGCAGGAGATCCGGGAGCTGGACCCGGACGTGCCCATCTGCGTGGTGTCCCGGAATCCCGCCGAAACCCGGCGCAAGCACCGGGTCCAGGCCATCCATACCTTCCATCTGCCCGCCTTCGCCCGGCTGAGCCGACGCTGCCGGCTGTACCTCAACGGGGGCGGCAGCCTGATCCAGGATGTGACCAGCCGCCGCAGCCTCTGGTTCTATCTCTTCACCCTCTGGCAGGCCCGGCGGCAGAAGGTGCCCGTGGTGATGTACGGCTGCGGTATCGGCCCCGTGCTGCACCGGGCCGACCGGAAGCTGGCCGGACGGGTCATCTCCAAAAATGTGGACGTCATCACCCTGCGGGAGACCGACTCCCTTCGGGAATTGGAAGCCCTGGGGGTCTCCGGGCCGGAGATCGTCCCGGCGGCGGACCCCTCCCTGACCATGAAGCCCCACGACGACGCCGTGGCGGAGGGCATCGCCCGCAGCGCGGGGCTGGACCCGGCGGGGAAATACGTCGCCTTCCTGCTGCGGCCCTGGCCCGGCTTCGAGGAGAAGGCCCCCGCCTTTGCCCAGGCCGCGGACCGGCTGTACCGGGAGGAGGGGCTCACTAGCGTCTTCCTCGCCGTGGACCGGGGAAAGGACCTGGCCGCCGCCCGGCAGGTGCAAAAGCTGATGAAGGAGCCCTCCCTGCTGCCGGAGGAGCATTTCGACGGAGAGCAGCTGGCCGACCTGCTGCGCTATATGGGGGCCGCCGTCTCCATGCGTCTCCACGGCCTCATTTTCGCCGCCGGGCGGGGCACGCCACTGGTGGGCGTGGTCTATGACCCCAAGGTCCGGGCTTTCCTGCGGTATATCGGGCAGGACCGGGCCCTGGACCTGACGGAGGTGACGGCAGACAAGCTGCTGGCCGCCGTCCGGGAGGCCCGCGCCTCCGCTTCGCCGGAGGCCCAGCGCGCCGCCGTGGCCCGCCTCCAGGCCCTGGAAATGGAGAATCGCAAGGTCCTGCGCCGTTATCTTGCGGATAATCCCACCGTTCCGTTGTTATAACAACAGAATTTCTGTTGTCCCCATGGTATCCTGTCTCTGCAATCGGGAATCGACCAAGGGAGGCGAAGAAGATGATCCTGCAAGGCTGCCAGAGCAAATCCAAGGAGATCACCATTGCGGACAAGATCTGCCCCCAATGCGGCCACGAGGTAGAGATCTTCTCCGTGGACACGGAAGCGGTCTGCGAGAACTGCGGCTATGTCATATACAACGACACCCTCAGCTGCGTCCAGTGGTGCAAATATGCCCGCCAGTGCGTGGGCGAGGAAACCTATGAACGGCTCATGGCCTTTGTGAAGCTGCGGGAGCAGCGCAAAGCGGAAGAAGCCGCCAATGCAAAGGCGGGCTGAATCAGGCAAAGTCAAAACGGCACGGGAGCGATTCCCGTGCCGTTTTCTATTTCTGTTATTGAAGTGCCTTAAAGATACCGGACCCTTCCCTCTTTGCGCTCCTGCTTCTTTGTGGGCCGCTCGATATGCCCGATGCAGAGGCCGACGGTGAAAAGGTCCTCCTCCGTCATGCCGATGTCCGCCCGCCAGTGCGCGCCGGCCTCCGAGCGCAAGAAATCCCGGATGCAGCCGATGATCACGGTCCCCAGGCCAAGGCTCTGGGCTGCGATGGCCATATTCTCCACCACGATGCCGCTGTCCATCTCGATATAGGGGAAGTCCTTTTCCCCGTAGAGGAAAAGAAAGACCGGGCAGCCGAAATCGAAATTGGCAAAGTTGGGCCGCCCGTCCGCCGCGGAAAAGGCGGCGCGGAATCTGGCCCGCCACTCCGGGTCCCTCGCCACGGCGATCTTCACTTCCTGGCGGTTCCTGGCCGTCGGCGCCCACAGCCCCGCCTCCAGGATCTGGGCCAGGGCCTCTTCGGAAACGGGCTCCTCCGTATAATGCCGGGTGCTGCGCCGTTCCAGCAGGGCCTCCATCGTCTCGTTCATAGTACAGCGCCTCCTTTTTCGTTCTGATGGCAGCATTATAGCCGATTTTCCCCATCTTCGCAACGCATTGTTTCACGTGAAACGGCGGTTAGGGCTCGTGAGAATGACAGGTTTTCGGCGCAAGCGAAAAGACAAAATATTATCCCGCGGCTCTTTCTAACCAAAACACAACCCAAGTATGGGTCGTGTTTTGGAAAGGACGTTACGCCGGAATCTACGAGCAGGGCCGCTTGCGGCGCTGCGACACATTCCGGCGAATAAGGACGCGTTTCACGTGAAACATTTCTACAACGCACATCAACGACAAATCTTCAATTCGGCATTGAAAAATCCAGGCGGCCTGTCTATAATAACTGTATTATGAGCAAAGTGATCGCATTATTCAATCAAAAGGGCGGCGTGGGGAAAACGACCACCTGCGTCAATCTCGCCTGTGCCTTCACCGACGCGGGCCGGAAGACCCTGGTGGTGGACTGCGACCCCCAGGGCCACAGCACCGCCGGTCTGGGCATCAACAAGCAGAACGCAGCGCCCAACACCTATCATGTGCTGCTGGAGGGTGTCCCGGCGGAAAAAGCCGTGGTCAGCACCCCCTATGCTGACGTGATCCCCTGCAACCGGGACCTGTTCGGCTCCGGCATCCAGCTGGCGGCGGCGGCGGGCCGGGAAACGGTGCTGAGGGAGGCCTTGAAGCCCCTGCGGGACCGGTATGACTTCATCCTCATCGACTGCCCCGCCCTGCTGGAGCTGCTGACCCTCAATGCCCTCTGCGCCGCGGACAGCGTGCTGATCCCGGTGCAGTGCGAATATCTGGCGCTGGAGGGCCTCAGCGAGCTGATGGGCACCCTGCGCATGGTCCGCCGCAGCCTGAATCCCGACCTGGAGGTGGAGGGCGTGGTGCTGACCATGTTCGACGGGCGGACGAATCTCAGCCCCCAGGTGGCCGCCGCCGTGAAAAAGCACATGAAGCAGGCCGTTTTCAA
Source organism: Oscillospiraceae bacterium (assembly GCA_902795345.1). Taxonomy (GTDB): domain Bacteria; phylum Bacillota; class Clostridia; order Oscillospirales; family Oscillospiraceae; genus UBA1774. The sequence continues at coordinate 28,536 of CADBKO010000002.1, read as the reverse complement.
GACCGCCATCCCCCGCAACGTGCGCCTCAGCGAAGCCCCCAGCCACGGCATGCCGGTGCTTCGCTACGATCCCTCCTCCCGGGGCGCCTGGGCCTACCGGCAGCTGGCGGAGGAGATCATGGCACAGAATCCCAAAGGCTAGGGACTTTATCCCTGCCGCAAGAAAGGTGAGTCATTTGGCGAAAAAAGGCCTGGGCAGCGGGCTGGACGCCCTGTTTGGCGGCGATCTTCCCCCTGCGGAGGAGAATCTCCGCAGTCTGCCCATCAGCAAGATAGAACCCAGCGAGCATCAGCCCCGGGAGACCTTCGACGGGGAAAAGCTGGACGCGCTGGCGGATTCCATCCGCAGCCACGGCGTCATCCAGCCCATCACCGTCCGTCGGCTGGAAGGGGACCACTATCAGATCATCGCCGGCGAACGGCGGTGGCGGGCGGCCCGCATGGCGGGTCTCCGGGAGCTTCCCGCCAGGATCGTGGACGCGGACGACCGGGAAGCCATGGTGCTGGCCCTGGTGGAAAACCTGCAGCGGGAGGACCTGAACCCCGTGGAGCAGGCCAGGGGCATGCGCCGGCTTCTGGAGGAATACGGCTGCACCCAGGAGAGCGCCGCCGAGCTGGTGGGCTGTTCCCGTCCCGCGCTGACCAACGCCCTGCGGCTGCTGTCCCTGCCGGAGCCGGTGCTGGCCATGCTGGAGGACTCTCGGCTTTCCGCGGGGCACGGACGGGCGCTGCTGGCCCTGGGAGAGGACAAGCGCATCCAGGCAGCCGCCGAAGCGGCGCTGCGGGACCAGCTGAGCGTGCGGCAGACGGAAGCCCTGGTGCGGAAGCTGCTCAGCCCCCCGAAGAAGGCGGCGGAAAAAAAGGACGACGATATCTATGTCAAGGCGCTGGAGGAGCGGCTCACCCGCAGCTTCAGCCGCAAGGTGCATATCGTCAGCGGCCCCCGGAAGGGCCGTCTGGAGATCGAATACTACGGCAATGAGGACCTGGACGCCCTGATCCGGGCGCTGAGCCCTCTGGCCGGTGAGGGAGAGGCAGAAGACCATGCTTGATATCAAATTTGTCCGGGAAAACCCCGAGATCGTGAAAGAAAACATCCGCAAGAAGTTCCAGGACGCCAAGCTGCCCTTGGTGGACGAGGTCATTGGCCTGGACGCCCAGCTGCGCGCCGTCAAGACGGAGGCGGATTCCCTGCGGGCCAACCGCAACACCCTGTCCAGGCAGATCGGCATCCTTATGGGCCAGGTCAAGAAGGACCCCTCCAAGAAGGAGGAGGCCGAGGCGGTGAAGGCCCAGGTCCAGGCCCAGGCGGAGCGTCTGGCTGCCCTGGAAGCCCAGGAGCCGGAGCTGGAGGCCGCCATCCGGAAGATCATGCTGGTGATCCCCAACATCATCGACCCCAGCGTGCCCATCGGGGAGGACGACTCCAAGAATGTGGAGGTGCAGCGCTTCGGGGAACCCCTGGTGCCGGATTTCGAGATCCCCTACCACACCCAGATCATGGAGAGCTTCGACGGGGTGGATATGGACGCGGCTGGCCGGGTCTCCGGCAATGGCTTCTATTACCTCATGGGGGACATCGCCCGGCTCCACGAGGCGGTGCTGGCCTATGCCCGGGATTTCATGATCGACAAGGGCTTCATCTTCTGCATCCCGCCCTTCATGATCCATGGAGCCGTGGTGGAGGGCGTCATGAGCCAGACGGACATGGACGCCATGATGTATAAGATCGAGGGGGAGGACCTCTACCTCATCGGCACCAGCGAACACAGCATGATCGGCAAATTCATCGACCAGATCCTGCCGGAGGACAGCCTGCCCCAGAAGCTCACCAGTTACAGCCCCTGCTTCCGCAAGGAGAAGGGGGCCCACGGCATCGAGGAGCGGGGCGTCTACCGCATCCACCAGTTCGAGAAACAGGAGATGATCGTGGTCTGCCGCCCCGAGGACAGCATGGCCTGGTACGAGCAGATGTGGCGGTACAGCGTGGAGCTGTTCCGCAGCATGGAGATCCCCGTGCGGCAGCTGGAATGTTGCTCCGGCGACCTGGCGGACCTGAAGGTGAAGTCCTGCGACATCGAGGCATGGAGCCCCCGGCAGAAGAAATACTTCGAGGTCTGCTCCTGCTCCAACCTGGGGGACGCCCAGGCCCGGCGGCTGCGCATCCGGGTCCGGGGGAAGGACGGAAAGCTCTATCTGGCCCACACCCTCAACAATACCGTGGTGGCCCCGCCGAGGATGCTCATCGCCTTCCTGGAGAACCACCTGCAGGCCGACGGCAGCGTCACCATCCCCGAGGTGCTGCGGCCCTACATGGGCGGCAAAGCCCTGCTGACCCCCCATCGCTGATTCTTTTTGTTGTATTTTCTTATATTATTATAAAAGGAGTTGTCTAACATGAAGAAGATGCTCAACGAATTCAAGGCCTTCATCAACAAGGGCAACGTGCTGGACATGGCCATCGGCGTGATCATTGCCGGCGCCTTCGGCAAGATCACCACCAGCGTGGTCAACGACATCCTGATGCCCATCATCGGGGCCATCTTCGGCGGTTCCAGCCTGAAGGATTCCCTGAACATCACCCTGCAGCCCGCGGTGTTGGATGAAGCCGGGGAAGTGGTGAAGGAAGCCAACGTCCTGGGTCTCGGCAACCTGATCACCTTCATCATCGACTTCATCATCGTCGCCTTCATCTGCTTCCTGATCGTCAAGGCCTTCAACAAGGCCAAGGACAAGGCTGAGGCCAAGAAGAAGGCCGAGGAAGCCGCCGCCGCAGCCAAGGCCGCCGAGGAAGAGGCCGCCAAGCCCAAGGCGCCCACCACCGAGGAACTGCTGACCGAGATCCGCGATCTACTGGCGAAAAAATAAGAGATCATGAAAGCTGCGCTGAAAGTCGTCCTATTCGGTTTGTTGGCCGCGGCCCTGGCCTTCGGCGTCCGCTGGCTCTACCGGCAGAGCGCCGACGTCATCAACGGCGGCGGCAGCGCCTGGTACGAGGACAAGCTCCTGGAAGCCAAGGAGCTGTTCCTGGAGAAGCCGGACGCGGTGCAGGATCTGACCGCCGTGCTGGTGGAGGAGCCGGAAGAGAGCTTCCTCCGCAGCGCCGACGGCGCGTTTGTGTGCCTGCGGGACGGGGAGACGACGGCAGTCAGCGCGGAGATGGCCGCCCTGCTGGAGCCGGTTTTCACCGGCTACAGCAACGGCGGGGAGGTGCTGAATGTGGAGGTCCGCAGCGACGCGGTGATTTTCTACACCTGCTATGCCTATGGCGGCTGCGTGGGCTTCCTCTATGAAAAGGAGCTGGACGAGACCCATTATTTCGAGGTATTCGAGATCGTGGAGAACTGGAAGCTCTTCTATAAGCTGAAGAAATGAGCCTGCGTGAAGTGCTGCTCTCCGGCGCGGCGGAATGGGGCCTGGAACTGAGCCCCCCGGCGCTGGAGAGCTTTGAAGCCTATTATGCCCTCCTCAGCGAAATGAACCGGGTCATGGACCTGACCGCCGTCATGGGGGAGGAGGAGACGGCCCGCCGCCATTTTCTGGACAGTCTGAGCCTGCTGCGCTTTGCCGATCTCCGGGATGCGCGGCTGATCGACGTGGGCTCCGGGGCGGGCTTCCCCGGCCTGCCCCTCAAGCTGGCGGAGCCGTCTATCCGCCTGACCCTGCTGGACGCTCAGCAGAAGCGGGTGGATTTTCTTTCCTCCCTTTGTGAAAAGCTGGGCGTGTCCGTCCGCTGCGTCCATGCCCGGGCGGAGGAAGCCGCCCTGGAAGCCTCGGAGCGGGACAGCTATGATTATGCCGTCAGCCGGGCCGTCGCCCGGCTGAACATGCTGGCGGAGCTCTGCCTGCCCTTTGTAAGGCCCGGCGGGGCTTTCCTGGCCATGAAGGCCAGGGACTGCGGCGAGGAGCTGGCGGAGGCGGAAAACGCGCTCCGCCGCCTGGGAGCCAGGACGGAAAAGCTGGAGCGGTTCAATGTGGCGGAGGTGGAGCGCGCCCTGATCGTGATCCGCAAGACCGGCCCCACCCCCAAGGGCTACCCCCGCCGTTTCGCAAAAATAAAGAAAGATCCCCTGTAGCGTCGCAGCAAATCCCGCTCACTCCGTTATTATGGGACACCTTTTGGTTCCCGCAATAACTGCGTATCGCTTCATTGCTTCTCCTTTCCAAATCGCAGCCTTTTCTGTGCTGCGATTTGGGTCTTTCTTTTCCGCCATTTTTGAATAAAACCCGATTTTTCCCGCATATTTGCGTTGCAATTCCCGGCAAAGCCCGTTATACTTATAAAGTTCTAAATCGTTCTCACCATCAATTCCAATCAAAAGGAACATGAGCATGAAGAAAGTACAGTTTACCGAAACCATCCTCCGGGACGCCAACCAGTCCCTCATCGCCACGCGGATGCCCTTCAGCGTCATGGACCCCATCCTGGAGACCCTGGACAAGGCGGGCTTCTATTCCGTGGAGTGCTGGGGCGGCGCCACCTTTGACAGCTGCATGCGCTTCCTGGACGAGGATCCCTGGGAGCGGCTGCGGAAAATCAAGGCGAAAATGCCCAATACGAAGCTGCAGATGCTCCTTCGCGGCCAGAACCTGCTGGGCTACAGGCACTATCCCGACGACGTGGTGCGCAAGTTCGTGGAGCGCAGCGTGGCCAACGGCATCGACGTGATCCGCATCTTCGACGCCCTGAATGACCTCCGGAACCTGAAGGTGGCCGTGGAGGAGACGGTGAAGCGGGGGGCCATCGCCTCCGGCGCCATCAGCTACACCACCAGCCCCGTCCACACCCTCAAAAAGTATGTGGAGATCTGCCGGGAAATGAAGGAGATGGGCTTCGAGACCATCTGCATCAAGGATATGGCCGGCGTCATGGCCCCCCAGGAGTGCTATGATCTGGTGTCCGCCATCAAGGACAGCCTGGATATCCCGGTGGTCATCCACACCCACTGCACCACGGGCCTTGCCTATATGACCCTGCTCAAGGGCGTGGAGGCCGGGGCCGACGTGATCGATACCGCGCTATCCAGCTTCTCCGGCGGCACCAGCCAGGCCGCCACCGAGACCCTCAGCTATGCCCTGAAGCAGCTGGGCTACCAGGTGGACCTGGACGACGCGGTGCTGAAGACCGCGAACGACCATTTCAAGGCCTATCAGGGCGAATGTCTCAAGTCCGGCCTGCTGAAGCCCGTCTCCATGCGGACGGATACGGACGCCCTGAATTACAAGGTCCCCGGCGGCATGCTCTCCAACCTGGTGAGCCAGCTGGACCAGGCCGGGGCGCTGAACCGGCTGGACGAGGTCCTGGCGGAGACCCCCGTGGTCCGGGCCGACCTGGGCTATCCCCCGCTGGTGACCCCCATGTCCCAGATGGTGGGCGTGCAGGCGGTGTCCAACGTGCTCATGGGTAAATACAAGAACATCGGCAAAGAGGTCCAGGCCTATATCCGGGGCGAGTATGGCCGGGCCCCCGGCGAGATCGACGGTGAACTGTTGAAGCGGGTCCTGGGGGACGAGAAGCCCATGGAGGGCCGCTACGCCGACACCCTGGAGCCCCTCTTCGAGAAGACGAAGCAGCAGCTGGGCGCGACCGCCCGCTGCGACGAGGACGTTCTCAGCTACATTTCCTTCCCCCAGGTGGCGGAAAAGTTCTTCGCTTCCCGCGCCGAGCGGGAGGAGAACCGGGCGTCCTACCGCATCGAAGCGATGTAAGGAGGAGAAAGCCTGTGGCCGGAAAGATCATCGAGGCGCAGCTGCGCCCCCACAGCGGAAAGCTGGCCGATTACTCCGCCGGGTCCGTGAAACGCTTCGACGTGCCGGACAAGACGGCGGCCATGCTCATGGCCATCGTGGCCGATACCTGCGGCATCCCCCTGGGGGAGCTGCGCTTTCTGTCCATCCGCGACGTAACTGAGGAGGAAAAGGCGAAATGAAGTATAAAATCACGCTGAACGACCGGGTCTATGAAGTGGAAGTGGAAAAGGGCGTCGCTGAGGTCGTGAAGGAATACGACTATGTGGCCCCCGCTCCCGTGGCCGTCCCCGTGGCTGCGGCTCCTGCCGCGGCTCCCGCCGCCGCCCCTGCGCCCGCTCCCGCCCCCGTGGCTGCCGCCGCCGGGGAAAAGGTGAATTCCCCCATGCCCGGCACCATCCTGAATGTGCTGGTGAAGGCGGGGGACACCGTCACCGAGGGGCAGAACCTCATGGTGCTGGAAGCCATGAAGATGGAAAACGAGATCCTTTCCCCCAAGGCGGGCAAGGTGGCCCAGGTAGCCGTCACGAAGGGCAGCACCGTCGCCACCGGCGACCTGCTGGCCGTCATCGAATAAAGTATGCGTCACAACCGGCGGCAGCCCCATTATGGGACTGCCGCCCTGTGCTATACAAAAGCGGGAAAGGAGGCTCTATGCTCCGCAGCAAGCTGAAAAAGCGTCTGGCCGCCGCCTGGGGCAAGGCGCCCGACGCCCACTATTTCGCCGGGGATCTGGACTTGATCCGTATCTACGCCGATTACCGGGCGGAAACGGAAGGGGATTCGTTTCAGCTGGACGACATCAGCTGGAACGACCTGGACATGGATCGGGTCTTTCGACGTCTGAACCCCCGCCGCAGCACCTCAGGAGAACAGTATCTCTATTATATGCTCCGGAGTCCGGCCCTGGACCGGACCAAATGGGATGCCCGGAAACAGCTCATTGACCTGGCCGCCGCAGACCCGAAGCGGCGGCTGCGCATGGAGCTGATCCTGGCGAAGCTGGGCTGCACCCGCCGGGCGGACCTCTGCCGCGCCTTTGCCCCGGCCCGGCGGGGGATCGGGCCGCTGCTGCTTTATCTAACCTTGCTGCTGATCCTGCTGGGCGCGGTATCGGGTGCGCTCCTGGGTTCCTCCCTCTGCCTGCCGCTGGCGGCTGGTTCCCTGTTTCTCAATTTCTTTGTCCATGAGATCGGGAAGCGCCGCACCGGCTCGGATTTCGATACGGTGAATTATACCGTGAATATGGTCTTTGCCCTTCGCCGGCTGCAAAAGCTTCGGGATCCGGAGCTGGACCGGCTGCTGGCCCCCGGCTACGCGAGCCTGGTCCGCCTCCGGGCCGTGCTGCGCACCGGCGGGCTCTCCGCCGCGTCGGACGGGGCGGTGGGGGATGTGCTGACCTCGGCCACCCTGCTGGACCTCATTACCTATGAATTTCTGAAAAACAAGCTGGGGCGGCAGCATAAGGACGTGTTCTGCATCCATGAGCATCTGGGGCGGGTGGACGCGGCCATCGCCGTGGCCTCCTGGCGGGCAAGTCTACCCGCCTTCGCCCTTCCGAAGCTGGATTTCACCGGGAACTCCGGCGCGTATCTGGAAGCGGAGGCTTTGATTCACCCCCTGCTGTCCGAAGCCGTACCCAATGACCTTCTGGCGGACAAACCCATTCTCATCACCGGTTCCAACGCTTCGGGCAAGTCCACCTTCCTGAAAACCGCCGCCCTTGCCGCCCTGCTGGCGCAAAGCGTCTGCACCGCACCGGCAAAGAGCTACCGGGCCAGTGCCTTCCGCCTCTATTCCTCCATGGCCCTGCGGGACGATCTGGCGGCAGGGGAGAGCTATTACATCGTCGAGACCCGCTCTCTGAAACGCATCCTGGACGCCGCCCGGCTTCCGGGGCCTCTGCTCTGCGTGGTGGACGAGGTCCTTCGGGGCACCAACACAGTGGAGCGCATCGCTGCCTCCTGCGAGCTGCTGGGGGCCCTGGCCGATGCCGGAGCGCTCTGTCTGGCCGCCACCCACGATATCGAGCTCTGCTCCCTTCTCTCCGGCGTCTATCGCCCGGTACATTTTGAGGAACAGGTCGGGGAGAAGGAAATGCTTTTCGATTACCGCCTCCGGGAGGGCCCGGCCACCTCCCGCAACGCCATCGAGTTGCTGCGGCTCATGGGCTTCGACGCTTCCCTGGTGGAAAACGCCCACGCCCGCGCCGACCATTATCTGGAAACCGGTCAATGGTGAAACCAGGCCCCCGCCGCCGCGGGCTAAAAGCCTCCCCTGAAAGGGGAGCTGGCAGCCGCCATAGGCGGCTGACTGAGAGGCCCCCCGTCTTTCGTCCTTCGTCCTTCGTAAAACCCTCGCCGGGGAATCCAAAGGGGCAGGCCCCTTTGGCCGTGAGGAGGGGTCCCGGGGAACCTTTATGGAATGGTTCCCCGGGCGCGTCTTTGCCTTCTTTCGCCGCGCTGCGAAAGAAGGTCGCTCCCGCAGGAGCGAAACAACCTCCGTCCAAACTCCCGTCCCCGCCGCAGCGGGCAAACCCCGGTCCCCGTCATTGCGAAGCCGGTGCGCACACCGGCTGTGGCAATCCGTATTCCCGTCCAATCCTGCGTCTTCGCCGTTTGCCACTGCGCTTTGTTCTCCCGTCCCGTCGCCTCCAGCGGCCCTTGTCGGAGCACACGTCGCTCGCTCCGTTTCCGCAGAACCGTAATACTGCGAAAACTACGTATCGCCCGGAGGGGTTCCCCCTCCGGGCGACTTGTGTGGTCTCATATCGTGCCGCTTTTCACCTTGCTCTTGAAGGCGGCCAGATCCTTCTTGAACAGCTTCTGCTTTTCCTTGTCGAAGCCCACGGTCATGGGGAAGCCCCGGCTCCGCAGGGCGGCCACCGCCTTCTCCACCGCCGCCTCGCTCTCCAGCTTCGCGGCGGCCTCGCTGCCCCAGTCGGTCTTCATCACCAGGCTCCAGGCCTGCTTGCCCCCCTCCAGCCGCTTGCTGCGGGGATAGGCCCAGATCACGTCCTTGGTCTCCAGGATGCGGGTATTCAGGGGGCCGAAGACCCAGATGAAGTCCTGCCCGATCCGCAGCTGGGCGCCCAGCACCTCCGCCGTGTCGTAGTCGGCGGTGAGGCGCTTGCCGTGCTGCCGCAGGGCGGCGCGCATCCGCTTCTCCCAGAAGCCCAGGAAGATGCTCACGATCAGGGCCAGGGCCAGGAGCGCCAGCAGCGCCGCGATCACCGTCAGCGCCTTCACCGTGCCGCTTCCCCGGGTCCCCAGGCAGCCCACGTCCAGCTCCAGGGGCAGGATCACGTCGTCCAGATAGGCGTCGTATTTCCCCTCTGCCGCGCCGGGATAGGTGGAGACGTCCATGCCGTTATACAGGTCTTTCTTGACGGTGCCGTCGATCTGGTGGTTGGTGAGCCAGCTGCGCAGCTGCTTCATGGCGTCGGGCCGGGCTTTGTTCACGGTGCCCGTCAGCTTGCCCATGTTGGCTTCCAGCACGCTGCCCAGCTCGCCGCTCAGCACCATCTCGGAGGCGTTGAGGTACTTGTCCAGCACGGGCAGGTCCTTTTTCGTCACCCGGACCATGAGGTATTTTCCCCGCAGCTTGCAGACGGTGTATTCCTCCGTGATCACGGGGTTCCCTGCGGCGTCCTGATAGCCCAGGTAGGTGAATTGCTCCCCCGCCTCCGTGACGGGCAGGGTCACATAACTGCCCTTGAGCTGCTCCGTCGGCACCTCGGAGAGCTGCGCGGGCCTGCGCAGGAGATAGCGGAAGCCGAAGCCGCTGATCCACAGCACCAGCAGGGCCAGTAGCAGCAGCAGGGCAATGGCGGGCAGCAGGAAGCGCAGATAGCGCTTCCTGACGGCCATTTTCATCTTCATGGCTTACAGATCGGCAAAGTCGCTGAAGTCCTCACAGCAGGAATTCAGCAGCTTTTTGCCCTTTTCCTTCAGCTGGGCGAGGGCGTTTTTGACGTTGTCCCGGTAATAATACAGCAGATAGGCGACCGCTGCGGCCACGACGGCAGCCAGGACCACCGACAGCAGCGTGCACCAGAAGGACTTTTTCTTCATGGGTTAGACCTCCGTTTCCTTCGTCTCCGGCAGTCTTCCGGCTGCCGTCCTTATATTTTACAGGATAGCGGATGGCAATTCAAGACATCCGTGGAAAAAACGACCGGGAAAGATGGCCCGCCGCCGGGGAAATACTAGGGGGGAAATCGAAATGAAGGTGGTTATCGAATGGGCAGGATGGATTTTCTCAAGGGAATGGGCGCCGGGATGGCCATGGGCGCGGCCCTGGGCCTCTGCTTCATGCCCCGCCGCAGCAAGGCCAGCCGCCGCATCTCCCGCCTGCTGAAGCTGGCGGGCAACGCCCTGGACGGTCTCGGCTCCACGCTGGGATTCTGATGCGCCGCAAGGCTGCGGCCGGCAAACCGGTGCGGGTCTCCCGCGCCGGTTTTGCTTTCCGAAAATGGTTGCGCCCCGCCTCGGAAAAAGGTATAATATAGTTTACCCTGATACGAGGTGATGGATCATGACACAAATCGACATTATTTCCGGCTTCCTGGGGGCGGGGAAGACCACCCTCATCAAGAAGCTCATCAAAGAGGCCTTCGCGGGGGAGAAGCTGGTGCTGATCGAGAATGAATTCGGGGAGATCGGCATCGACGGCGGCTTCCTGCAGGAGGCGGGCATCCAGATCACGGAGATGAACTCCGGCTGCATCTGCTGCAGCCTGGTGGGGGATTTCTCCAAGGCTCTGGGCGAAGTGATGGAGCGCTTCCACCCGGACCGCATCCTTATCGAGCCCAGCGGCGTGGGCAAGCTCAGCGACGTGGACGCCGCCGTGCGCAAGCTGGGGCGGGACGACTGGGAGCCCGGCAGCAAGATCACCGTGGCGGATGCGCTGCGGGCGAAGATGTATCTGAAGAATTTCGGGGAATTCTACAAGGACCAGGTGGAGGCGGCGGACCTGATCGTTCTGAGCCGCACCCAGAACATGGACGGCGCCAAGCTGGAGGCCTGCCTTCAGCTCCTGCGGGAGATCCACCCCGACGCCGCCATCGTCACCACCCCCTGGGACCAGCTGGACGGAAAGCAGATCGTCGCGGCGGCCCGGGAGAAGGACAACTGGCAGCAGGCCCTCCTGGCCCATGAGCATGACGAACACGACCACGAACACGATGAGGACTGCGACTGCGAGGAATGTCGGGAGCATCATCACCACGACCACGACCATGAACACCACCATGACCATGACGAGCATACGCATGCGCATCATCATGACCATGACGAGGAGCATGAACACGAGCACCATCACGACCATGACCATGAGGAAGAGCACGAGCACCACCATGACCACGAGCATCATCACCACCATCATCACGACGGGGAGCATGACGCCGACGAGGTCTTCACCTCCTGGGGCCGGGAGACGGCCCGGAAGTTCACGGCGGAGGAGCTGGAAAGCATCCTGAAGGCCCTGAACGAGGAGGAGAAATACGGCATCGTCCTGCGCTCTAAGGGCATCGTCCCCGCCCTCGACAGGACCTGGCTCCACTTCGACTATGTGCCGGGGGAACAGAGCGTGCGCACCGGCCCGGCGGAAGTGACCGGGCGGCTGGTGGTCATCGGCTCGGAGCTGAAGGAGGACGCTCTCAGCGCCCTCTTCGGAGGGATCTGACATGGCAAAGAAGCGGGAGGACATCGGGGTCTATTTCTTCGAGGGCTTTCTGGAGGGGGGCAAGACCACCTATATCCAGAGCCTGATCTCCGACCCCCAGCTGCCGGAGGACCTGCGCATCCTCATCCTCCAGACGGAGGAGGGCATGGAGGAGCTGGAGCCGGTGCCGGGCCGGGAGATCTTCGTGGAGCAGCTGGACGGATGGGACGACGTCACGCCGGAGCATCTGGCGGAGCTGGAAGACAAGACCGAATGCAACACCATCATGGTGGAGCTCAACGGCATGTGGCAGGAGCTGGATTTCTTCAAGCGCATGCCGGAGAACTGGTATCCCTTCCGGAAATTCGTCATTGCCGACGCCTCCACCTTCGTGAGCTACAACAACAATATGCGTGCCCTGGCGGCGGACAAGCTCAAGGAGAGCACCGTGGTGGTCTTCAATCGGGCGGACCCCGGCGTGGACCGGGACGCCCTGCGCAAGATCGTGCGGGCCGCCTCCCGCCAGGTGCCCATCTACTTCCAGGCCACCGGCGGCAAGGAGGAGTTCGACGACACCCCCATCGAGCTGCCCTATGACCTGAACGCCCCCATCGTGGAGATCCAGGACCGGGACTACGCCGAGTGGGAGCGGGACATCTCCGAGGAGCCGGAGAAGTACGACGGCAAGGTCCTGCGGCTGCGGGGCTTCGCCGTGAAGAGCCGGGACCACCGGAAGGGGCATTTCGGCTTCGGGCGGCAGGTGATGACCTGCTGCGAGGCGGACATCACCTTCCTGGGCTTCCCCGCCATCGCCAGCGCGGCCAATACGCCGGTGCCCGGCTCCTGGGTGGAGCTGACCGCCCAGGTGGCCCTGACCCCCACGAAGAAGGGCCCCGCCGTGCCGGAGCTCATGGTCATCACCTGCGACAAGGTGGAAAAGCCGGCAGATACCCTGGCAACATTCTACTGACACAACAGCATCGTTTCCCCAAAATGCAAGGAGCTTGCGTTTTGGGAGAGGACGTTTTGCCGGAACCTCTGAGCAGCCGGACTTGTTCGGCTGCGAAGCGTTCCGGCAAATAAGGGCGAACCGCGCCTTTCTCCAAATCGAAGCATTTGCTTCGATTTGGAAGAGGAGGAGCAGCGGAATGAATGAGCATCGGTTCAGCGGACCGATGGGAATGATATGGAGCTTGCGACGACGACATGGGACAGGTCCGTTACCCCTTTTTAGAGATGTTCCCCTTCTGCGCCCCGGAATCCGGCGGCGCGGACGAGGCCATCCTGCGCCCCTTTGCGGAGGCGGTGGTTTTTGATGCGACGGTGGATAAGTCTGCCGCCGCCATGGACCTGTCCGTGGAATTCACTTCGCCGCCGCCCCCCGTGGCGGTGAGCATCGCGGAGGGAAGGATCGCCGGGACCTACAACCTGGACCGGGTGGAGATCAGGCCCTATATCAGCGCCGCCGCCAAGCAGAAGAAGGAAAAGGCCGCCGCCTCCGGGGAAAAGCTCCTCTGGGGCCGGAAGATCAAGGGGGAGAGCGTCCCCATTTCCTCCCTCACCCCGGAGTCCGGGCGCACCCTGGTCAGCGGCCAGGTCTTCGGCAAGGAGATGCGGGAGGTCCGGGGCGGACGGAAGATCCTCAGCTTCAACGTGACGGATTTCGAGGGCAGCATCCACGTCAGCCGCTTCCTCCAGGAGGGGGACGAGGGCCTGACCGCGGTGGAGGACGGCATGTTCGTCACCGTGGCGGGGGACGTGAGCTATGACCGCTGGCACGGGGACATCGCCATGGAGCCCCGGGCTGTGCTGCGCCTGCCCACCCCAAAGCGGGAGGATCCGGCGGTGGGGGAGAAGCGGGTGGAGCTCCACGCCCACAGCCGCTTCAGCCAGCTGGACGGCCTGACGGACATCACCAAGATGGTGCAGACCGCCGCCCGCTGGGGCCACAAGGCCATCGCCCTGACGGACCACGGGGTCCTGCAGGGCTATCCGGAGCTGTGCAGCGCGGGGAAAAAGGCGGGCATCAAGGTCATCTACGGCGTGGAGGGCTACTACGTCAACGATGTGGACGACCGGGTGGCCGTGACCGGGGCGCAGGACGCCGCCTTTGAGGATGAATTCGTGGCCTTCGACCTGGAGACCACGGGCCTGAAGGCGGATTACGACCGCATCATCGAGATCGGCGCGGTCATCATGAAGCAGGGGAAGGAGCTTGCCCGCTTCCAGACCTTCGTGGACCCCGGAGGACCCATCCCCGGGGAGATCACCACCCTCACCGGCATCCGGGACGAGGACGTGGCCGGCGCGCCGGGGGAGGAGGAGGCCGTGCGGGCCTTCCTGGACTTTGCGGGGGACCGGGTCCTCTGCGGCCACAATGCGGATTTCGACATGGGCTTCCTGGCGGAAGCCTGCCTGCGCCACGGCATCCCCTTTGACAAGACCTGCGTGGACACCCTGATCCTGAGCCAGAGCCTGCTGAGCATCCGAAAGCACAGCCTGGACGCGGCGGCAAATCACCTGAGCCTGCCGGAATTCCGCCATCACCGGGCCTCCGACGACGCCCTGACCTGCGGCATGCTGCTGGACGCCTTTTTTGCCCGGCTGCGGCCCAAGGGGGCGGACCATATCCAGCAGCTGGGGCCCATCATCTCCCGGCTGCGCCGGGATTTCGACGGGAAGCGCCAGCCCAAGCACATCATCATTCTGGTGAAGGAGCAGCAGGGCATCCGCAATCTCTATGAGCTGGTGTCCCGCGCCCACCTGGAGCATTTCAAGAAATATCCCATCATCCCCAAGAGCCTGCTCATGGAGCTGCGCGGCGGGCTGATCCTGGGCTCCGCCTGCGAGGCGGGGGAGGTATTCCGGGCCATCACCGGCCGGAGGAGCATGCGGGAGCTGCAGAGGGTGGCCGCCTTCTATGATTTTCTGGAGATCCAGCCCCTGTGCAACAATGCATTCCTCATCCGCAGCGGCACCGCCTCCGGGGAGGAGGAGCTGCGGGACTACAACCGGAAGATGATAAAGCTGGGGAAGCTGCTGAATAAGCCCGTGGTGGCCACGGGGGACGTGCATTTCCTGGAGCCCCACGAGGAGAAGTTCCGCCGTATCCTCCTGAGCAACAAGTTCTCCGACTGCGACGAACCCCTGCCCCTGTATTTCAAGACCACGGCGGAGATGCTGGAGGAATTTGCCTACCTGGGGGAGGAGACCGCCCGGGAAGTGGTGGTGGAGAACCCCAATCGCATCGCGGAGCTGATCCAGGAGGTGGCCCCCCTGCCCACGGGCCTTTTCCCGCCCAAGATCGAGAATTCCGAACAGCAGCTGAAGGACCTCTGCTACGGCAAAATGCACCGGCTCTACGGGGACGAGCCCCCCAAGCTGGTGGTGGACCGCATGGAGGAGGAGCTGAACAACATCTGCTCCCGGGGCTACGACGTGATCTATATGTCCGCCGTCAAGCTGGTGCAGAAATCCAATGAGGCGGGCTATCTGGTAGGCTCCCGGGGCAGCGTGGGCTCCTCTCTGGTGGCCTATATGTCCGGCATCACGGAGGTCAACGCCCTGCCCGCCCACTACCGCTGCCCGAAATGCCGCCATGTGGATTTCGCCGCCGGGGAGGGCTATGCCTGCGGCGCGGACATGCCCGACGCCCTCTGTCCGGAATGTGGGGAGAAGATGGTGAAGGACGGCTACAACATTCCCTTCGAGACCTTCCTGGGCTTCGGGGGCGACAAGGTGCCGGACATCGACCTGAATTTCTCCGGCGAATACCAGGCCCGGGCCCATCGGGACACCATCGAGCTCTTCGGGGCGGACCATGTGTTCCGGGCGGGCACCATCGGCACCATCGCGGAAAAGACCGCCTACGGTTATGTGAAGAAATACAACGAGGAGCGGGGCATCCACGTCACCAAGGTGGAGGAGAACCGGCTGGCTGCCGGCTTCACCGGGGTCAAGCGCACCACGGGCCAGCATCCCGGCGGCCTGGTGGTCATCCCCCAGGACAAGAGCATCTATGATTTCTGCCCCGTGCAGCACCCGGCGGACGACCCGGACACGGACATCATCACCACCCATTTTGAATACCATTCCATGGAGTCCAACCTGCTGAAGCTGGATATGCTGGGCCATGATGACCCCACCATGATCCA
The DNA here is from genome assembly GCA_902795345.1 of Oscillospiraceae bacterium. Taxonomy (GTDB): domain Bacteria; phylum Bacillota; class Clostridia; order Oscillospirales; family Oscillospiraceae; genus UBA1774. The sequence continues at coordinate 12,970 of CADBKO010000002.1, read as the reverse complement.
CATGCTGGAGGAGCTGACGGGGGTGGACGTGAAATCCCTGCCCATGGACGACCCGGAGACCATGCTCCTGTTCCGCACGCCGGAGGCCCTGGGCATCCCCGACGGGGACCCCATCATCGGCCACACCGGTTCCATCGCCGTGCCGGAATTCGGCACCAAGTTTACCCGGGAAATGCTGGTGGACACCCAGCCGGAGAAGATGAGCACCCTGGTGCGACTGTCCGGCTTCTCCCACGGCACCGACGTCTGGCTGGGCAACGCCAAGGACATCATCCAGTCCGGCACCGCCTCCGTTGACGAGGCCATCGGCTGCCGGGACGACATCATGCTCACCCTCATCGACTACGGTCTGCCTGCCAAGCGGGCCTTCAAGATCATGGAGACGGTGCGGAAGGGCCGGGGTCTGGCGGAGGACATGGAGAAGGACATGCGGGACGCCTCTGTGCCCGACTGGTACATCGACTCCTGCAAGAAGATCAAATACCTGTTCCCCAAGGCCCACGCCGTGGCCTATGTCATGATGGCCCTGCGCATCGCCTGGTTCAAGGTACATATGCCTCTGGCCTTCTACTGCGCCTATTTCACCATCCGCTGCCCCGGCTTCGACCTGAAGATCGCCACCTCGGGGGTGGACGCCGTGCGGCGCAAGCTGCAGGAGCTGGCGAGGAATATGAATGATCTGAAGCAGGCGGAAAAGGACCTGTATACCGGTCTGGAGGTGGTCTATGAATTCTACCTCCGGGGCTTCCGCTTCGGCAGCGTGGACCTGAAAAAGAGCCACGCTACCCGTTTCACCATGGAGGGCGACAAGCTGATCCCCCCCTTCAACGCCATCGCCGGGCTGGGGGAGTCCGCCGCCTGGGACATCTATGAGAAGCGGGACAGGGATTTCACCAGCATCGAGGAATTTGCCCTGGCCTGCACCAAGGTCTCCAAGACCCACATCGACGAATTGAAAGCTGCCGGAGCCTTCGGGGATATGCCCGACTCCGCCCAGATGTCTTTCTTTTAATTTTTCTTCCCGGGAGGGCTGAACATGGCTAATTTCGATCCCAATACCGGCGCGCCTCTGGCCGCGCAAAAGAAATCTGGCGGCAGGATCGCCCTGATCGTCGTCTGCGTGGTGCTCCTTTGCGCTTTGGGCTTCGGCTTCGGCGCCGCCGTCCGCAGCTTTTCCAAAGCCCGCATCGTGCCCAAATCGTCCCTGGGCCCGGTCTATTCCCAGCCGGAGGCGGGCAGCCGCGCTCCTTCCGCCGACGCCGCCTACACCGGGGAGGAGCTTTCCGCCGCGGAGATCTATTCCCTGCTGACCCCCGCCTGCGTGGGCGTCAGCACCAGCACCACCAGCACCAATGTCTTCGGCCAGATCACCCGCGGGGCCATCACCGGCTCCGGCTTCATCATCAGCGCCGACGGCTATGTCCTCACCAACAACCATGTGATCGAGACCGCCCTGGCGGAAAACCTGGAGGTCAAGGTGATGCTCTATTCCGGGGAGGAATACACCGCCGAGATCATCGGGGGGGACAGCCGCAGCGACGTGGCCCTGCTGAAGATACCCGGGCGCGACCTGCCCACCGTCACCCTGGGCACCTTCGAGGGCACCCGGGTAGGGGAGGCCATCTACGCCATCGGCAACCCCCTGGGCGAGCTGACCTATTCCATGACCAGCGGCATCGTCTCCGCCCTGGACCGCAGCATCACCATCGCCAACAACACCGCCATCGACATGTTCCAGATCGACGCCGCCATCAACAACGGCAATTCCGGTGGCCCCATCATCAACCGCTTCGGCCAGGTCATCGGCATCGCCTCTGCGAAATATGCCTCCTCCGGGGTGGAGGGCCTGGGCTTCGCCATCCCCATCGACGACGCCCTGATTATCGTGGACGACCTGGCGGCCTACGGGTATGTGAAGGGCCGTCCCCTCCTGGGGATCCTGGTGGGCAACGCCCAGGCCTATACGGAGGACGGTCAGTCCGGCGCCATCGTCATGGAGGTCAACGAGGGCAGCTGCTCCCAGCGGGCGGGCCTCCTGACGGGGGACATCATCGTGGAGGCCGGCGGCAAGACCATCACCAGCATGGCCGACCTGCTGGACGCCCGCCGCTTCTGGCACGCGGGGGACACCATCACCGTCGTGGCCCTGCGGGAAGGGGAGCGCATGACCTTCTCCGTCACCCTGGACGAGGACCTTCCGCAATAGAATAAATAAACGAACTGCGCTGCGGGTGCGCTGAAAATGCCTCCCTCCTTGAGGGAGGTGGCATCGCCGCGAGGCGATGACGGAGGGAGTCAGCGTTATTCATAGCTGCTGTTTCCAATGATAGCTGCTCCTTATCCACCGCTGACTCCCTCATGCGCTTCGCGCCGGCTCCCCTGAAAGGGGAGCCTTCTTTTGCCTCCCCTTCAGGGGAGAGGTCAGTCCCTTCCTCTTAGCCTCCCCTTTAGGGGAGGGGGACCGCTGGCCGTCTCACGCAAGGCCAGTGGTGGAGAGGTCACCGCTGCGGCGGGACGTGAGTTTGGACGAGAGCTTTTCGCGCAGCGGCGCGACCCCGTTTCTTTTATCGGAAAAGAAACGGGGAAAAGAAACCGCCAGAGGGGACCTCGTCGGAGCTCACGTCGCTCGCTCCGTTTCCGCAGGACCGTAATACTGCGAAAACTCCGTATCGCTCGGTGGCTCCTCCTCTTCAAATCGAAACATATCGTTTCGATTTGAGAAGGACGTTTCGCCGGAATTTTCAAGCAGCGACCAAAGGGAGCTGCGCCGAATTCCGGCGAATAAGGACACGGCTCCGCCCCCATTGGATTCCCCACTTTTGGACGAAGGACGTGAGACGGGGGGATGGACGGGTAAACGGATTGCCACAGCCGGTGTGCGCACCGGCTTCGCAATGACGGAGACGGGGGCATTTCCCGCTGCGGCGGGATTGACCTCTCAGTCAGCCGCCTATGGCGGCTGCCGGCTCCCCTGAAGGGGAGCCTTTTTTTGCCTCCCGGTTTGCAAAAACGCCCCGGACTTTCGTCCGGGGCGTTTGCTGTTTGGCTTCGATTTGACTATTTACGCCATCTGCTTGGCGGCGTTGATCTTGACGCCGGGGCCCATGGTGCTGGCGGTGACGCAGGAGCGGATATACTGGCCCTTGGCAGCCGCAGGCTTGGCCTTGATGACGGCGGCGATCAGGGTGTTGTAGTTCTCCATGAGCTTCTCCGCGCCGAAGGAGACCTTGCCGATGGGGCAGTGGATGATGTTGGTCTTGTCCAGACGGTACTCCACCTTACCGGCCTTGATCTCGCTGACGGCTTTGGCGATGTCGGGGCTGACGGTGCCGGCCTTGGGGCTGGGCATCAGGCCCTTGGGGCCCAGGACACGGCCCAGACGGCCAACCACGCCCATCATGTCGGGAGTGGCCACGACCACGTCGTAGTCGAACCAGTTCTCGCTCTGGATCTTCTGCACCAGCTCCTGGCCGCCCACGAAGTCGGCGCCGGCAGCCTTGGCTTCTTCCTCGCGCTCGGGCTTGCAGAACACCAGGACCCGCTTGGTCTTGCCGGTGCCATGGGGGAGCACGACGGCGCCGCGGACCTGCTGATCGGCGTGACGGGAATCGACGCCCAGCTTGATGTGCAGCTCGACGGTCTCGTCGAACTTGGCCTTGGCGTTCTTGACCACCAGGTCAAAAGCGTCCTGCGCGTCATACAGGGTGGCCCGGTCGATATTCTTCGCGCTTTCGCGGTAATTCTTGCCTCTGAACATTTCCTCAGCCCTCCTCTACGACGATGCCCATGCTGCGGGCGGTGCCTTTGATCATCCGGTAGGCCGCCTCGATGCTGCCGGCGTTCAGGTCGGGCATCTTCTGCTCGGCGATCTTGCGGCAGGCTTCGGCGGAGATAGTGGCCACCTTATCACGCTGAGGCACGCCGGAGGCGGTCTCGATGCCGGCGGCCTTCTTCAGCAGGACGGCCGCGGGGGGCGTCTTGCAGATGAAGGAGAAGCTGCGGTCGGCGTAAACGGTGATGACCACGGGGATGGTCAGGCCCATGTCGGCCTTGGTGCGCTCGTTGAATTCCTTGGTGAAGGCGGCGATGTTGACGCCGTGCTGGCCGAGGGCGGGGCCCACAGGGGGGGCCGGGGTCGCCTTGCCGGCGGGAATCTGAAGTTTGACGATTCCGGTGACTTTCTGATTTTTCTTGGGTGCTGCCACGGTATGATTACCTCCAATTATAATGTGGTGCCGCGCCGGCCTCGCGCCGGCGGGCTTTTGGCGGACAGCGGCGCAGGGATCGCACCGCTATCCTCCCACTTTCGTCCTCAGAGGCGAAATGCGGCCCATCCACGCAAGCGCGAATGTTTGTAGATTTCGCCTCCTCGTCCTCTCCAAATCGCAACCGCTTTGCTGGGTTCCGATCTGGGGTACGGGGGATTTGCTTGTTGATGTTTACTTGTTGATGGCTTCCACCTGGTCCAGCTCCAGGTCCACCGGGGTCTCCCGGCCGAACATGCTGACGGCCACGCGGACCCGGTTCCGCTCGGGTTCCAGCTCGTCCACGGTGCCGATGAAGCCCTCCAGGGGCCCGTCCAGCACTTTGACGCTGTCGCCCACCTGGAAGCCGATGGAGATCTCCCGCTTTTCCACCCCCAGGTCCAGGATCTCCTGTTCCGTGAGGGGGATGGCCTTGCCGTCGGAGCCGACGAAGCCGGTGACGCCGCGCACGTTGCGCACCACCTGCCAGCTCTCGTTGGTCAGGATCATCTTCACCAGCACATAGCCGGGGAAGGTCTTGCGCTCCTTCACGACGGTCTTGCCGTCCTCGATCTCGGTGACGGTCTCCATGGGGATGTTGACGTCCAGGATCATGTCCTCCATGTGCCGGTTTTCCCGGGCCTTGAAGATGGAGGTCTGCACGGTGTTCTCATAGCCGGAGTAGGTGTGCAGGACGTACCACTGCGCAATGTCTGCCATTGTGTCCGTCCCTCGTTAATGGCCGATGGAGATCAGCGTCTGCACGATCAGCATAGCCACCTGGTCGAATGCCCAGATCACGATGCCGGAGGCGACCATGACGGTCACGGCCACGATCACGTTCTTCGTGGTGGTCTTCCGGCTGGGCCATACGACCTTTTTCAGCTCGCTCTTCATGCCCCGGAACCAGGCTTTGATCCGGCTCCACAGCTGCGCGGGCTTGCCCTGTTGTTTTTCCTTCTTGTCGCTTGCCATTTCCGTCCTCCCAGCTTACTTCGTTTCCGTATGCACGGTATGCTTCCGGCAGAAACGGCAGTACTTGTTCAGCTCAAGACGTTCCGTGGTGTTCTTCTTGTTCTTCACGGTGTTGTAGTTCCTTTGCTTGCACTCGTTGCACCGAAGGGTGACACGGACGCGAGCTCCGTTCTTCGCCATGTTTGCGGCACCTCCTTATTAGATTCGCCCCAAAGGGCTTGTTGCCTCCCTGTACAGCGGGGGTTTTGCGCGCAGCAAAACTAACCCGTCTGCCGACAGGTAACGGTACTATACCACAGCCGTCAAGGCCGGTCAAGCATTATTTCAACTTTTTTGCAGCTTGCCTCTCCGGGCCCGCCGTGGTATGCTGGAGGCGGAAAAACCGCCGCCGGAGAAAGGAGAGACGCGCATGGAGGCGATGATCTTCGGCTTCTGCCTGCTCACGAGCGACATCAATATCTTCCTGCTGCTGTCCTATAAAACCTATAAAAAGACCCTTCTTGCCGCCGGCTTCTGCCTGCTCTCCCTGGCCCTGACCTGGGTCACGGTCCATTTCTGGAAACAGCTGCTCCTGTCCAGCGGCAGGGATACCGCCCTCCTGGGCTTCCGCCATTCCCCGCTGGTCCCCATCCTTCTGGGCCTCCTGGCCCTGGCCGCCCTGGCCGGCCTCGTGCTGTCCCTGGCGCGGCTGGCGAAGAGCAAGAAACCGGAATGAATAACCGGGGCCCCTGCCGAACGGCAGGGGCCCCGCCCTTACTCTTTTTATTTCTTCTTCTGGTTCTTCTCGTAGAGGATGCGCAGGCCGTCCAGCAGCAGGTTCTCGTCCAGGATGATGTCCCGCTTGCAGTGGGGGATGATCTTGCCGCTGAGCCCGCCGGTGGCGATGACGGTGCAGGTCTCTCCCAGCTCGCCCTCGATGCGCTCGATGAGGCCGTCCAGCATCCCGGCGTTGCCGTAGATGAGGCCGGACTGCATGCAGTCCACGCTGGTGGTGCCGATGACCTGCTTCGGCTCGTCGAAGCTGATGCGGGGCAGCTGGGCGGTGCGGGAGGCCAGGGCGTCGAAGGAGACCATGACGCCGGGGTAGATGACCACGCCCCGGAAAACGCCCTTGGAGTCCAGCACGGAGAAGGTGGTGGCGGTGCCCAGGTCCAGGATGATCTGGGGCTTGGGGTATTTCTGCAAAGCGGCCACGGCGGCCACCACCAGGTCGGCCCCCAGCTCCCGGGGGTCGCCGGAGGCGATGTTGAGGCCGGTCTTGATGCCGGGGCCCACCACCAGGGGGCTTTTGCCGCAGATCAGCTCCATGACCCGGATCAGCACATTGTTCAGGGGTGGCACCACGCTGGAGACGATGCTCCCCTCGATGCTCTCCCGCTCCACCCGGTAGATCTCCAGGATGTTCTTCACCAGCACGGCATATTCCGCCTCGGTCTTGGTCAGGTCGGTAGCCACCCGGGTGAGGAAAATGGTCTTGTCCTTCTCAAAGCCGCCGATGACGATGTTGGTGTTGCCGATATCAAAGGCCAGGATCATAGTAACCGCTCCTTACTTGTTGTCTTTTTTGCCCAGACGGATCAGCCGGACGATCACGGGGCTCAGGATGACGTTGAAGAGCAGCTCGAAGAGGAAGTTGCCCCCCACCAGGCCCAGGATCATGTATTTCCCCACGCTCTCGAAGCCCATGGCCTGGCCCCATTCGGTGACGGTGGGCAGGAAGAACACCAGGCAGCCCAGCAGGAAAATGCCCGTGTTCACCACCGGGGCCACGATGGCCGCCACGATGACCGCCACGGTCTCATTGACCTTGCTCAGGGCCCGGTACACCGCCCCGGCGCAGAGGCCGGCCAGAGCGCCCTTGAGCAGCACCACCAGGACCGTCCCGACGGGGCTTATGACCAGGAAGGCCGCCGCGTCGCCGCTGAGGAGCACCACCAGGCCGAAGACGAAGCCCAGCCAGGCCCCGGCCAGCACCCCGTAGAGGGCGGCGCCCACCACGATGGGGATCAGCACCAGGCTGATGGAGAAGGGCCCGAAGCGGATGAAAGCTCCCAGGAACTGGAGGATGACCACAACGGCGGTCAGCAGCGCCAGCCCGGTGAGCTTTCGTGTGTTGAATCTCTTGCTTTCCATATTCAATTCCTCCTTGCTGTCGCCTCACTTGCCTGTGAGTGCGGCGCAAATTTCGGCCCCATTATAGCAGGCTTTCCCGGTTTGTAAAGCCCTTATGAAAATATATTTGCCGGGGCGGTGCCGCGCCCCGGCAGTATCCGTCAGTCTTCGTCCTCTTCCATGGCGTCGTAGTAATCCGATTCGGAGGCAAAGAGGACGTATTTGCCGTCCACCAGTCCATAATAGCCGCCTGCCGTGAAATAACCGCGCATGATCTTTCCCTCCTGTGATCCGTTTTCTGACCACAGTATACGAAACCCCCTGTCCAATAAAAAGGACAGGGGGCCTTGTTTTCCGGAGAATACTTCACCGGACCAAAATCCACTCCAGGACAAAGACCACGCCGCAGCAGGTGGCGGCCACGGTGAGGAGGCTGCCGCCGAAGAAGGCCACGGCGGCCCCGGCGATCAGGGCGGCGACGCCCGCCAGGGGGACCTGGGTCGCCTCCACGATGGCGGGGAAGGTCATCACCGCCAGGGTGACATAGGGCACATAGTAGAGGAAGGAGCGGAGGAAGCGGCTGCGCAGGGGCTTGCGGATCAGGGTCAGGGGCAGCACGCGGATGGCGTAGATCACCGCGAAGGCGATGAGGATATACAGGTAGTTATGCATCCGGCTCCTCCTTTCGGGGGAAGAGCAGGGCGGCCAGGGCGGAGAGGCCCAGGGTCAGCAGGATGGTCCGCGTCCCGGCGGAGAGCTCCCGCAGGGCGGGCAGCACCCCGGCAGCCCAGCTGCACAGGAAGCCGAAGACCACGCAGAGGGCCACGCTCCTTTCCTTCCGGGCAGGGGGGATGATGATGGCCAGGAACATGCCGTAGAGAGCCACGCCCAGGGCGCTCACCACCCGCCCGGGCAGGATGGTGCCCATGAGGATGCCCAGGGCGGTTCCCAGGGCCCAGGCGGGCACCGCCACCGCCATGGCCCCGTAGTGATATTTCGGCTCCAGGGCCCCGGGCCGGGCGATGCTGATGCCGAATATCTCGTCCGTCACCGCCGCGCCCACCAGATAGCGGTGTCCGTTCTTCATTTCCGGGGAAATGCGCTGGCTGAGGGCGCAGCTCATGAGGAAATAGCGGGCGTTGGTGATGAGGGTCACCAGGGCCACCTCCCAGGCCGCGGCCCCCGCGCCGATCAGGGTGAACAGGGCATGCTCCCCGGCGGAGGCGGTGCAGAGGACGCTGGCGATGAAGCCCTGGAGGGGGGTGAGCCCAGCGTCCCTGGCGGCGATGCCCAGGGAAAAGGCCACGGCGAAGTAGCCCAGGGCGATGGGGATGCCGTCCCGCACGCCCTCCGCAAAGGCGGACTTCGCCCCCTTCGCCTGTTTCATGACCTCGCCCCCTTTCCCCGGGATATGTGATTTAAATTAGCATATTTCCCCTGTCCTGACAAGGGTTTTCTCTTGCTTCCCTCTATGAGGAAGCCTCGTTTGCCTCCCTCTCTGAGGGAGGTGGCATCGCCGTTAGGCGATGACGGAGGGAGTCAGGGTGATTCATAGCAGCCGCCCCCATATCAAGCGCATCTGTTCACTTCATCACCAGCTTCGCCCCGGACAGCAGCGCAAGCAAAAGCACGTTCACGAGCAAAAACACCAGCAGGAACTTCCCCGGCTTCGCCTCCCGGCTCCGGGAATAGAGCTTCAGGCTTATCAGGCTGGCCAGGCTGGCGACGGGGGTGCCCAGGCCGCCCACGTCCACGCCCAGCAGCAGCTCCCGCGCGCTGTCCGTGAAGCCGGAGAGGAGCAGGGCCGCGGGCACGTTGCTGATGACCTGGCTGGCCAGGAGCGCCGTCCAGTATTCCCGCCCCGCCAGCAGCCTCCGCAGCAGGGCTTCCACCGCCTCCAGCCGCGCCAGGTTCCCGGCAAAGATAAAGAAGGCCACGAAGGTCAGCAGCAGCAGGAAATCCGCCCGCAGGAGCGCCTTCCGGTCCAGGATCAGCAGCGCCGCCGCCAAAACCGCCAGCAGCGCACCCCAAGGCAGCAGCCGGAACACGGAGAGGAGGCAGAGGGCAAAAAGCCCCAGATAGAGCCACAGCAGCTTCCTGTCCGGCCTCGGCGCTTCCCCCAGCTCCGGGGCCAGCTTCACCCGGGGCAGAAGGAGGCAGCCCAGCAGGCAAAGCAGCAGGGACAGGGCCCAGAGGGGGGCCGTGATGCGGAAGAAGTCTCCGGCGGAGAGGGCGTAATGGGTATACAGATAAAGGTTCTGGGGGTTCCCCACGGGGGTCAGCATGCTGCCCAGGTTGGCCGCCGCGGTCTGGAGCACCACCACCAGGATCACGTCCTGCCCCCGTCCTGTGAGCCCCAGCAGCACCAGGGTGAAGGGGACGAAGGTGAGCAGGGCCACGTCGTTGGTGATGAGCATGGAGCTGAAAAAGGTCACCGTCACCAGAGTGACGGCCAGGGCCCGGGCGCTCCCCGCCCGGCGGCAGACCAGGTGGGTCATCGCCTCCAGAGCCCCCGCCTGCCGCAGCCCCGCCGATACCACCATCAGCGCATAGAGGAGGGCCAGGGTGCGGAAGTCGATATAGCCGAGATAGGCGGCGTCCGGCGGCACCGGGATGCAGCTCAATACCGCCGCCAGGGCCGCGATCACCAGGATCGGTTCTCTTTTCAGGAATGTCTTGAGCTTTGCCATCCGTCCGCCTCCTTCCCGCTGGCCGCCGCATTAAAATAGACCCATTCGCGGCGATTGTCAACCGCTCCGGCGCGCCGCGGCGGGCGGCGCGGCCCTCTGTCAGCGCCCCGACTCAGCAAGCGCCCCGTTCCGGCTCCCTCTTTGAAGAAGTGTCATCAGCTTAAGCGCCAGGCCTCCCCCAGCTCCGTCATTGCGAACCCGCGAAGCGGGTGTGGCAATCCGTATCCCCGTCCAATCCCCCGTCCCCTTGTCTTACGGGGGATTGCCCGCTGCGGCGGGACGAGAGCAAGACGAGAGTTGATTCGCTCCTTCGGGAGCGTCCTGCTATCGCTGCCCGCAGCGATAGCAGGCAAAGACGAGGCAGGGGCAAAATGCCCCTGCCTTTGTGTTTCCCCTGCGGTCATTCTCCCTGTGGCCCGCTCGCTCAGAGGAACGGATCGGGGTCCTCATAGCTGCTGAGGTTCAGCACGAAGCGGGGGCCTTCCCGGCCCTCCCCGGCGGGGATAAAGCCGCATTTTTCCAGCACCCGGCGGGAGGCGGCGTTGCCTTCCTCCGTCTCCGCGGCCACCGAGGTCACCCCGGGCTGGTCGAAGGCCCAGGTCAGGATCGTCTCCACCGCCTCCGTCGCATAGCCCAGTCCCCGGTATTCCTCCGCGATCCCGTAGCCCAGCTCCACCATGCCGTTGTCGGGCACGCCCTTGAAGGACAGGTTCCCGATGCACTTGCCGTCCTTGCGGACGATCAGCCAGAGGGCATACCAGCCCCAGTCCTCCGGATGGGCCAGGCTGCCCCGCAGCATTTCCCCATAGGCTTCCCGCAGATGGGCGTCCTCCTCCGAGGCCGCGATCCGGTTCATCTCGTCTTCCGAGGCCGCGTAGATCACCAAACGATCCGCTTCCAGCATCTTGCCTTTCTCCTCTCCTTGTCCCTTCCCAGGTTTTTGCCTATTGTAGCATCTTTTCCCGCCCGGGGCCAGAGGCGGGAACGGAAATGCGGGGATTTCTGTTATGGAACCCGCAACCCCCTCCGCTTGCGCTTGCATTTATATCTACTTTTGTATATACTATTACCGGGAGGTGAGCAGGATGGATACTGCAAAGATTTTTACCACCGGGGGCAGCCAGGCGGTGCGCTTGCCGAAAAGCTGCCGGTTTACGGATGATGAGGTTTTGGTCAACCGCATCGGAAGCATTGTGATCCTGATGCCGAAGAACGACCCGTGGAGAAGCATGGTGGATAGCCTTCCCCATTTCACAGAGGACTTTCTGGCGGATGGCATCGAATCGCTTCCGGTGCAGGAGCGAGACAGCTTATGAAGTATATGCTGGACACCAATATCATTGCCTATGCCATCAACAAGCGACCCGAGGTCGTTCTCGCCCGATTGACGGCCCACGACCCGGAGGAAGTCTGTGTTTCCGCGATCACGCTGGCAGAGCTGGAATTCGGCGTTTGCAAAAGCAGCAGGCCGGAGCAGAACCGCTTGGCGCTGATGGTTTTCCTGGCCCATATTCAGGTGCTGCCCTTCGATGCGGACGCCGCGCGGGAATATGGGGATATCCGGCAAACGTTATCGAAGCAGGGGAGCCTGATCGGGGCGAACGATCTGCTGATCGCGGCGCACGCCAGAGCGAAGGGGCTGACCCTTGTCACCAACAATGAGCGGGAATTCTCCCGCGTGGACCGTCTGAAGATTGAGAATTGGGCCGCGGAAAACTGACCCCTCGGCGCGGGCGGCAAAGCGCCAGAATGCGCAGACGCATAAAGATAGGGGACGGTTCTCGTTGACAGCAACCCGTGTGTCAGCTGGAACCGTCCCTATCGACAGTCCCCGCCCTTCCTTTTAGCCTCTTAGCATGCTATAATGAATTGGCTTATACTGGATAGTATGATAACTGAATACAATGATTATTTGTCAGCATGTCTGAGGGGGATAAAAATGGGTTATAAATACGAAGGTATTGAATTAACTCCTAACGTTTTTGTTGAGTTGTTGATTCAATTTTATGATGGTAAGCAGTTTAAAAGACAAGACGCTATTGATAAGATAACCACATATCATGCAGAACAAGGGGGGTTATTGGACAAAACAGAATATGTGTCTGTGTTTAAGAAGGCAAGCGCAAAACTGAGGGATGAAGGACTTCAACAGCGCGGCTACGGCGTTTGGCAACTGCTTTATAAGAAAAAAGAAATAGATGAAATTGTCAAAAAAGAAAATACGAAGGACGTTGAATTAAAAGCAGATAAAGAAATTGGAGTAGGAAAGAAAGCAGTTTATGTGTATTATTATGATCGTTATAGAGAATTCTCGCTTTTGAAAGGATACAATGTTTGGGAATGCAAAATTGGAAGGACTGATGTTGACCCTCTTGGAAGAATTTTCAGTCAAGCTGGGACTTGTTATCCCGAATTGCCACATCTCGCTTTATTAATCAACTGTGATGATTCATCGCTTTTAGAAAAAACACTTCATGATATACTAAGAATGAGGAAACGATGGTTGCACAACGCCCCTGGTAAAGAATGGTTTTTAACATCTCCCGAAGAAATTGAAAGCATATTTAAATGGTTGCAAACTACAAGGAATGGCTAATGTCAACGGGGACGGTTCTCGTTGACATCAACCCGTGTCAACAGGGACGGTTCTGATTGACACATTCGGTAATGAGAGGTGTGTCAACGGGAACCGTCCCCAATGACAGGAATTTGCGGCTTTGCCGCAAAGTGATGTGATGTGCTCCGCTTTTCACGCGAGAGGCGCACATCACTTGCGAAGCAAACATCACGCGAGAAGCGCACATCACGTTCCGCGCAAGCGGAACACATCATTCAAAGAAGCGCCTTTTGTCTTTCGACAAAAGGCGCTTCTTTGTGGTGGAGACTACTGGACTCGAACCAGTGGCCTCATGCGTGTGAAGCATGCGCTCTAACCAGCTGAGCTAAGCC
>CADBKO010000001.1 GCA_902795345.1 Oscillospiraceae bacterium | reverse complement strand
GCGGCTCATTTTCGTGGTGGCCGCGTTGTCTGCGTATATCTTCACCGTCCCATCGCTCCTCTCTTTGTCTGCCCGCATTATAATCCTATTTGCCTACTATGTCAATAGGTAAATAGAGACTTTTTCTCTTGATTTCCTATTTACCCTGCGGTATAATAGGTCGAAATCAATTGAGGCGGTGATCGGATGATTTCCACAAAGGGGCGGTATGCCCTGCGGGTCATGCAGGACCTGGCAGAACACGGGGACGGCGGCTACATCCCCCTGAAGGATATTGCCGCCAGGCAGGAGATCTCGAAGAAATATCTGGAGATCATCGTCAAGGACCTGGTGAGCGGTGGCCTCATCACCGGCGTCAGCGGCAAGGGCGGCGGTTACAAGCTCTGCCGGAAACCGGAGGAATACCCAATCGGGGAGATATTGGAGCGGATGGAGGGGCCCCTGGCCACGGTGGCCTGCCTCCACGACGGCGCCGTATCCTGCCCCCGGGCGGACAGCTGCCGGACGCTGCCCATCTGGGCGGAGTACGACCGGATGACCCATGACTTCTTCTATGGGAAAACCCTCAGCGACGTGATCCGGCAAGAATAAATACAGGCATGGCACGGGCGCACCGCGAAATGCGGCCGCCGTCCGTCATTCCCAGCCGGTGGGCACACCGGCTGGGGATCCATTCTCTTTTCGGGGGAAACGGATCGCCGCACCCGATGACCGGGTGCGGCAATGACGGCGGAGGGGCATTTTGCGGTGCGCTTTGCTGTTGGAATCAGCTGTCCTTCCCCGTCTTCTTCGTGTCGATGGTCTTGCCGAAGACGAAGAAACGCTGGTAGAGAAATTCGGTGACGAAATTGAGGACCATATTGATGGCGGTCACCAGGTATTCGTTCCAGCCCAGGGACATGGTGAGATAGTGTTCCAGCCAGGAGCTGAGCGGGGTGAACACGACGTAGTAGGCGGCCACCTTCATCATGGCCACCGGCACATTGGCCGCGCTCTGGAAGGTGAATTTCCGGTTGAGGGTGAAATTCCACAGCACGGAGAGCACCAGGGCGATGAAGTAGCTCACCCAATAGGGCAGATGCAGCAGCTCATTGAGCAGGGCGAAGACCCCCATCTCGATGAGGCCCGCGCTGATGGAAAACAAGGTGAATTTGATGACCCGCTTGAATTCTTTCATTTTCTCTTTCGACCCAGCCTTTCCTTCCACCAGCGCCCGTAGACCAGCGCTTCCGCCACCAGGCCCAGGGGCAGGGCCGCCAGGATATCCAGGACGGAATGCTGCTTCACAAAGGCGGTGGAAATGCTGATGAGGGCGCACAGAAGCGCGATCAGCCCCCGCCATACGGGCCGGACCTCCTTCTGCCGCAGCCAGACCGAGGCGATGCCGATGGAATAAGCCACATGGAGGGAGGGACAGACGCCGGTGTTGGTATCGAAACCGTAGATGACGCCCATGACCCAGGTGAGGAAATTCTGCCGGGGGAACACCTCGGGCCGCAGGTCCTGGCGGCTGGGCCAGAGGATATAGATAAGCATGGCCACAGCCTGGGTGATCATGATGAAGACCTGCAGCTTTTTGAAGCTGTCCACGTCCCAGCGGAGGAAATACAGCAGGGAGAGGACGATCAGCGCATACCAGGAAACATAGAAGATGAGGAACCCCTCGCAGAAGGGGATCACATCGTCCAGGGCGCAGTGGATCACATGGCAGTTTTCCGCCGGGATCAGATTCTCCGTAAGGGTATAGAGGAGGAAATAGCCCACCCAGCCCAGGAGCAGGAACAGATGGGAATAGCGCTTTTCCCGGATGGTGCGGAAGCTGAGATCCCGGTAGGAAACGGGCTTTCTTTCCTTTTTCATGTTCCCACCCCCTCCCGGCTGGAAGGATAATCCTTCTTGGGCAGATTCAGATAAGGCACTACCCGGTGCTCCGGCAGGGCCCTGGCCAGGGCCAGGATGCCCCGGCTCATCTCCCGGCAGATGCGCTCCCGCTCCCCGGCGATGGGAGCCTTGGGGTCGAAGGGCACGGGATCCCCCAGGTAGAGGGTATGGAACTGCGGGCAGACATAGAGGGGCACGAAGGAGATCCCCTTCCCCGTCTGACGGCAGTAGGACCGGGCGCAGTCCACGAAGCCCTCCTGAAAGGCATAGAGGAAGCCTTCCCCCTTTTCCGCCTTCTCCGGGAAAATGATCACCCTTCTCCCCTCCTTCAGACATTCCGCCGTCCGCCGGAAGGTGGAGATCACCCGGTTGTCCCGATAGACGCCGATGCAGTCGGCATTGTTGAAGATGATGACCGCCAGAGGAGCGATCAGGTAGGAGGCCAGGCGGAAAAAGGGACGCTGGAGCCTGGGCTTGCCGCTCCAGAAATCCCGGTAGGCGTAGTCCGGCACCTCCCGCAGAGCCATCATCTCCCCGGCGCACCAGGTCGCGTGCCTGCCGGGAAAATACAACTCGCAGGCGATGGGGCCGTGGAGCTGGCTGTGGTTGCCCACGATGACGCTGGCCCCTTCCGGCAGCTTCTCCGCCCCCACCACCTTCATTTTCGGATATACCAGGCGCACCAGGCCCCGGACGGGCCTGTAAAGCGCCGCTGTCAGCTTGCTCATGACGGTCTGGTCTTCTTTCTCTTGCCGCAGCTCATGATCCGGCGGCGGTCAAAGCGCGAAATAACGGCAGGCGTTGGTATAGCAGACGCCTTCCACGATGCCCTTGAGTATCCGTTCGTTGGGAGGGAATTCCCCGTTTTCCACCCAATTGCCCAGGAGATTGCAGAGGATGCGGCGGAAATAATCATGCCGGGCATAGGAGAGGAAGGAGCGGGAATCCGTCAGCATCCCCACGAAATTGCCCAGCAGCCCCAGCTCTGCCAGGGAGCGCAGCTGGGCCTCCATGCCGCTGCGGGTATCGTTGAACCACCAGGCGCTGCCGTGCTGGATCTTCCCCGGCACCTCCTCGGACTGGAAGCAGCCGATAAGGCTCCCCAGCAGGGCGTTGTCCCCGGGGTCCAGGGAATAGAGGATGGTGCGGGGGCAGCCTTCCCTTTCCTCCAGGGCGGAGAGGAGGGCGGCGACGGCGCCGCCGCAGTCCGTCCGGGCGATCATGTCGAAGCCGGTGTCCGGCCCCAGGCGGCGATACATGGACGCGCTCACATTCCGCAGGCAGGAATAGTGCAGCTGCATGACCACCCCCAGGCGGCGGTATTCCCTGCCCAGGTGCAGCAACAGTTTCGTCTGGTAATTTTCCGCCAGCGCGGGCGGGACCTCCCGGCCCGCCATGGCCAGCTGGAAGGCTTCCTCCGCCTGTGCCTCGGCGCCGGGGCGGAAGGGGATGGCATCCAGGCCGTGGTCGCTGGCCCGGCAGCCCAGGGAGCAGAAGTATTCCAGCCGCCGGGAAAGGACCTCGCAGACCTCCTCCGCGCTGCCGATCTTTTTGCCCGCGCTCTCCCCCAGCTTCTCTATGTAGGCGGCGAAGCCCGCCTTGTGGACGTTGATGGCCTTGTCCGGGCGGAAGGAGGGGCAGACCCGGGTCTCCAGGCTGCCGTCGCCGCGAAGGAGGCGGTGCCATTCCAGGCTGTCCGCCGGGTCGTCGGTGGTGCCGATGAAGGCCACCTTCGCCTTGCGGAGGATGCCCCGCACGGACAGGCTCGGGTCGTCCCGCAGCTTTGCGCCGCACCAGTCCCAGGCTTCTGCGGCATTTTCCCCGGTCAGGGGCTTGTCATAGCCGAAAAACTGCCGCAGTTCCAGATTGCACCAGTGGACCATGGGGTTCCCCGGCGCTTTCTCCAGGGCCTGCACGAAACGGAGGAAGCGTTCATAGGGGGGCTTGTCCCCGGTGACATACTCCTCCCCCGCCCCGTCGGAGCGCAGGATGCGCCACTTGTAGTGGTCTCCGAAATAGCTGCCGTCGGGCTGCCTGCCCCCCAGCCAGAGCTCCGTCAGGTTCTGAAAACGGCGGTCCTCCCAGATCTCCCGGGGGCTGATATGGCAGTGGTAGTCCACGAGGGGCAGCCCCTCGGCATAGTCGTGGAAAAGATGCCGGGCGGTCTCCGTTTCCAGGAGGAAATCCCGGTCCATAAAGGGCTTCATGTCCCGCTCCCTTTCCGCCCCGGAGCTTTCCGCAGCAAAGCCCCGTGAGCCCGAATCTTTCTTTTAAGGTTTTGATTTTATCACAGGCGGGCGGTATTCGCAACCGATAACCGGCGCTTTGCCCGGCGGAAAAGAAATCGCCCAGCCGATGGCCTGCCGCTCTTGGCAAACGGGGATTTTCCCTGTATACTGGTTATTAAGAGAAGGTTTATCCGAAAGGAGCATGCACATGAAAAAGAAAGGTCGTTTTCTTCGGCTCACGACTGCCCTGGTACTGCTGGCGCTGCTGGTCCTGCTGCCGGGAGGCTGCATCGGCTCCATCACCGGCTACACCGGGAAGGAGGCCACACAGGGGCAGGTGCTTTACAGACTCAGCGACCGGGGCAAAAAGGCCTTCGCTTCCGTCTGCACCTGGGACCTGGACCCCACGCATACCTCCTTCGACATCGCCGGCGAGATCGAGGGCTCCAAGGTGATCGCCCTGGGCGGGTACACCGGCACGGGCGTCGCCAACCCCTTCGTCATCGAGGCGGAACCGGCGCGTAAGGAGCTCTGGACCAGCGATCCCGCCCTTGAAAAGTGGGAGGTCCCCGTCACCTGGGAGGACCTGGTATTCACCGTATACGTCGGGAAAAACGTGGAGAAGATCGGCTGCGGGCGGGAATGCCTCTACTATGGGGTGGAAACGGAGGACGGCATCCGCTTTTACCGTCCGGTGTGCTATTTCGTCTGCGACGAGGCAAATCCCACGCTTTACAGCAAGGATGGGGTACTCTATCTCCGAAAGGACGACACGAAGCTGGCATATCAGGACGATCTGATCGCGCAAAAGGAGCCCGGCTCCGCTCTGCCCGGCGGCGAGGACTGACGGCGGCGAACACAGGGAATAATTACACGCCCTCCGGCTTTCGAAGCCGGAGGGCGTGTCAGCCTGTAGACAAACCCTTTTGGCGGAGTTTCGATAAGCATGGGGGATTTATGAAGGGGGACGGGAATCCCCCTTCACGTTATATCCTTGCAAAATCAGAAGGGGGACGGGAATCCCCCTTCACGTTATATCCTTGCAAAATCAGAATACAATTCTGATTTTGCGTTTCAAGCTGTCGACACTTTGTCGACAGCTTGAAACGCCCTCCGGCTTTCGAAGCCGGAGGGCGTGTTTGTCGGATAGTCTTTATTCCGCCGGGACGGTAAACCGCTGCGGGCCGCCGATCATATTCCCTTCCCCATCCACGCTGCGGAAAAGGAAGGCGGTCACTTCCCCCGCAGCCGGGGCGTCGTAGTCCACCCGGAGGCTGCGGCCGTCCGCCGCCCAGGTCCAGGCATAGCCGGGTACGTTCACCGCCAGGGCCAGGTCCCGGGTGCTCACTTTTTCGCTGAAGCCCAGGGTGAAGCCGCTCCTATCCCCTTCCAGCAGGCGCACCTCCGCCCCGTAAGCCGCAGGCACGGGCGCCGTCAGCAGAGGGCGTATCTCGTCGATGGGCTTCAGCTCGCCCTTTTCATCGAAGTCGGAGGCCCAGTTCCCCAGGAGAGGCCAGCGTTCCTCCCCGGCGGGCAGCCCCAGCCGCGGGGTATCCTGCCGCCGCTGGGGAGGCCACACGGGGGTCTGGGTGCTCTTGGCGCGGTACACGGTGCGGAAGCGCATCCGGGGCTTACTGTTGGGGATTCCCGCATTGGGATCGAACTTTTCCAGTTCCACGTCCATGTTCACCACGAAATCCCGCAGGGCCTCCAGCCGGACATTCCGCAGGGAGAACACCGCCCGCTCGCCCAGGGGCAGCTTCCAGCCCTCCGTGCCTTCAAAGAGGATGACGGTGGCTCCGTAGGGCTGCAGGTAGCCGCTCTGGGGCGCCACCGAACCGTCGGGCAGGGTCACTGCGTTGTCATAGTCATACTGGTCCGCGGGGAGAGGGGTCCCATTCAGATAGAGCCGGGGCGGATCCCGGGGATCCAGCCAGTTCAGCACGGGGGTGGTGAAGGCGACGCCGGAGCCTACGTCGTGGCCCAGGGCGCTGTTGTCCGTGACGCTGTGGCGCAAGGCGTCGGGCACCGTCCAGCCCCGCAGCTCGATCTCCTTCCCGGCCTTCTCCCCCTCGGCAGCGGCCAGGTAGCAGCCCGCCAGGGCTTCCGCCGGGCTGAGGGTCAGCTGCGCCAGCCCCTTTTCCGCCGGGGCGGTCTTTTCCCGTCCGTCGGGCAGCCGGAGGCGCAGAAGCCGGGCGTCGGTATGGAAGGTCAGGGTCGCGCCCACCCCCGCCGTGACAGAGTTGGCCTCCGTCCAGAGAACATGCTTCCCCGGGCGGCTCCAGGGGAGCCAGGCGCTGGGGAGGAAATAGGGGCTGCGCTCCATCTCCCGCAGGGAGCGGAACTCCTTGTCCGGCAGGATCGCGCCGCTGCCGTCCGCCGCCAGGACCCCGCCGGGGGCCGTGAGGGAGGCATGGAACCGCCGCACCAGCTTGTCCTTTCCGTAAAACACCTTGTCCATGAGGGCGATCAGGTCCGGCAGGTCCCGGTCCTGGTTGGCGTGGGCCTGGTCCCGGACGATCACGGCGGCGTCCCCCCGCCCCAGGAACTCGCAGACCTCCCGGGCGGCCTGGGTGTTCATCACCGTGGCGGGACTGCTGAGCCAGGCATCCTGCCCCTCCCCGGTCCAGGTCAGGAAATACCGGTCCTCCTTCCGGGTGAAGAAGGCCGCCAGGAGGCTGTGGGCGTCGATGGGCACGTTGTCCGCCAGGTCGGGCCGGGTGGTGAAGACCTGGGCCCGGTCACAGAACCACTGGTCCTCCCCGGTGTTCTGCACGGCCCGCTGGGTGGTCTCATTGAAGCCATAGGCATAGTCGTGGACCACCACGCCCTCCGGGCCGTTCTGCACCGGGGGCTCATAGCTGAAAAGCTGGCCCTCCGTGGCGCAGCGGAAGCCGGATGCGCCGCCGCCCCCGGGATCGCTGGGGGCGATGATGTCGAAGCGGGTGTCGCCCCCGTCGCCGGTGTCGAAGACCCCGGCCACGATGGCCCGCTTGCCGTTGTTGGAGCAGCCGGTGACGGCGGAGGCATACACGTCCGTCTTCGGCAGGCGCACTCGGGGATGAAGGGCTTTTTTCTCCGCCTCGCCCAGGCGCATGTAATTCTCCAGGGCGTCCAGGGCCCGGGAAGCCATCCAGCCGGAATGCATCAGATTGCCGCTATCCACCATATAGGGGCTCTGGAAGGGGGCCTCCTTCCGCGCCACCGGGTCCGTGGGGGGATAGAGCAGCTCATACTTTGCCAGCTCTCCCCGGTCCGGGTCCGTGGCGTCGTTGACGCTGAGATAGACATAGCCGTTCCGGTTCAGGGTCACGATCTGCTCTTCCGAGAGGCCGCCCAGGCAGACCAGGACGGGATAACCCCGTCCGTCCCGCGCTTCCGTGCTCCCCTCCGTCTGCCGGGGGAAGCGGATGTCGAAAGTGTGCTTCACGCCCTCCTTCGCCGCCTTGTCGGAACGCCAGGGGGCGTTGAGGGGGTTCGTGTCCCGGATGGTGATCTCCACTGTCACCGTGGGCAGCAGCTCCTTCTTCACCAGCTCCGGGTGCTGCGCCCAGCCCTCCCCCGTCTTCCAGACGCCCAGGCCGCCGGGCAGGGGGAAATCCGCCCCGGCATGGACATAGCCCTCCTCCGGGGCCACGTCGGCATAGAGTTTCCCCATGCCGAAGGCGCTCAGGTCCATGACGCGCATGGTGACGCTGCCTTCCGGCAAAAGCGGCGGCGCATCGTAACCGAACCAGCTTTGCTTCCCCGGCATGACGCCTGCCACCCAGTCATAGCGGTAATTCTCCCGGATGGCGGTGACGGCGGTATCCTCCTTCAAGGGATCCAGGCGGCTGCCATACAGATAGTATTTCAGCTCGTCCAGCAGCTCCAGCCGCCGCTTCTCCCAGTCCTCCGGCTTCTCCACCCGGCCCTTCTCCGGGTCCAGAAATTCGAAAAGGTCCGGCAGGCCGGGCTGATCCGGCAGCACATCCAGCTCCCGGGGATCGGGGAAATAGGGGCGGGGCGCGTCGGGATTCACGATCTTCTTCATCACGCTCACCTCAATATTCGTCGCGGAAAAGATCCTGCTCCGCGGCATAGTCCAGCAGGGCGGGCAGATCGAACACACAGGTATCCCCCGCGTCGCCGGAGGCGCGGACGCTGAGCTTTTCCCCGGAGGCGTAGGTGGCATAGAGGCTGTAGCCGGGCTTGGAGACGCTGTTGGTCATGTAGTAGCCGTTATAGCCGACGACGCCCAGGTCCGTCAAGAGCTTCGCCAGGCCCTCGGCATAGTCCCCGCTGACCATTTCGGAATAGTTCAGGGCCACATAGGAATCCCCCATCACGCGGAAATCCATCCGGTAGCTGCCGTCCTCCTGCTTTTTCAGCTCCCAGTCGTAACTGCTGGAGGGCCAGCGGCTGTCCAGGCCGTAGCTGCCGCCGTAGTTGCGGAAGCTGAGGGAGAAGCTGGCAAGCTCCGTGGAGGCGATCTCCTTGGGGGCGTCCCGGCTCAGATCCTTGATCTCCTTCTCCGCCTCCAACGCCTCCGGGCGGACGAAGTGATAGGTATGCCCCTCTCCGTCCAGGATCATCTCAAAGGCGCGGAGGCTCCCGTCCTCCAAAACGTCCAGCTCCGACATGACGCCGAAGCCGCCCTCCTCGCTTTTGAGGCTCGTGCCGTAGTCGGTCTTGTTCACCGTGAAGCGGTATTCCTCCGACCAGCTGCCGAAGCGGACGGTCAGGGTGTCCCCCTTGATCTCCAGGGTGGTATCGCCGTTGACATCCGCCCACTGGCCCTCAAAGGACGCATCCTTCCCCGCCGGTTTCTCCGTGGGAGAGGGCTTTGGCGACTCGGTCGGCTTTTCCTTCCGATGGCAGCCCAGGCCGAACAGGGCCAGCGCCGCCAGGAAGCCCAGGCAGGCAGAGCGCAGGATCGCAGTCTTTTTCATAGTCCCTTCCTCTCAAAATCGCGTGCCCTCCGGGTGATCCCGGAGGGCGCGCCGGTGATTCTTATTTGCCGATGTCCATGGCGACGTTGAAGCCCAGCCGGTTGGCTTCATACACGTTCTTCGCCGCCAGGCAGTCCCCGATGGGATAGAACACGGGAGCGCAGGGGGCGAAGGCTGCCGCAGCCTCCTGAAGGGGCGTCCGCCCCAGGGCGTTCACCACGCTGTCGGCGGAGAAGGTTTTTTCCTCTCCCCCGGCAGAGCACCTGACGCGCCCAGCCTCCACCGCCGTCACCTTCGTGCCGGTGTGGGTGGGGATCGCCAGCTTCCCCAGCTGCTCCATGACGGCGGAAGAATGGCAGGAATTATTGGCGAAATTCAGCCGCGGCGCCATTTCCACCACCACGGGCTCCTTCCCCAGGCCCTTGAGATAGATGGCCAGCTCCGTGCCGGCCATGCCCCCACCCAGGATGACCACCTTCTGCCCCAGCTTCTCCGGCCCGGCATAGGCCTCCGTCACGGGGACGGTATTCTCCAGGCCGGGGATGGGGGGCATGGCCTGCTCCGAGCCGATGGCGGCGATGATCACGTCCGCACCCAGTTTGGAGGCCTCCTCCGGGGTGAGGGCGTGGTTCAGGAACACTTCCACCCCCGCCTTCTCCAGCCGCAGGGCCTGGCGATCCAGGTATTCCGCCAGGTGCTTCTTGAAGGGCACCTGCTCCTCGCAGAGGAGGACGCCCCCCAAGCGGCCGCTCTTTTCATAGAGGCGCACCCGATGGCCCCGCCTGGCCGCGGTGACGGCGGCCTGCATACCGGCGATGCCGCCGCCCACTACCACCACGTCCTTCTTCTCCGCGGGCAGAGGCGCGGTGGAATACTCCTCCTCCCGCCCGATGGTGGGATTCAGGGTGCAGCAGAACTGGCCGGAGGACATGACCTCGCTGAAGCAGTGGTAGCAGCGCAGGCAGCGGTCGATGTCCCAATCCCGGCCCGTGCGGGCCTTGTTGGGCAGATCCGGGTCCGCGATGAGGCCCCGGGCCATCTCCACGATGTCCGCCTTGCCGGAGGCGATGATCTCCTCCAGAAGGGCCGGGTCGCTGAGAGCGCCCACGGTGGCGACCTTGGAGACCTTCATGTGGGGCTTGATGGCGGCGGCCAGGCGGACATTCACCCCGTCCGGATCGAACATGGAGGGATGGGTCACGGTGAAGCGGCTGCTGCCCGCGGAGACATGGAGGATGTCCACATAGCCGTCCAGGCACTCCGCGATGCGGATGCCCTCGTCGATCTCGAAGCCGTCGGGCGTGCCCTCAAAGCCGCTGATGCGCAGCTCCACCACGAGCCCGGGCACATTTTCCTTGATGGCCTTGCAGATCTCCCGGGCCAGACGGGTGCGGTTAAAGGTGCTGCCGCCCCACTGGTCCGTGCGCTTGTTGGTCTTCTGGGAGATGAACTGGTGGATGAGCCAGCCGTGGCCGCCGTGGACGGTGACCATGCCGAAGCCGGCCCGCTTGGCATATTTCGCGCCCTTTACAAAGTCGTCGATGGTCTCCCGGATGATCTCCTCCGTCATGGCCAGGACGGGCTTGCCGTGGAACTCCGTGTCGCTGGGCCCATAGGTCTGGATGCCCAGGTCCTGGGCCTGGTCGGAGTGGATGCCGCCGTGCTGCAGCTCCAGAGCGGCCACGCAGCCATGGCGGGTGATGGAATTGGTCACATAAGTGTAGAAGGGCATGCCCCGGTGGTTCTCATAGGGCAGCATGCCCCCGCCGTAGGCCATGCCCCGGCGGCTGACGCCGCCGCCGCTGATGCAGACGCTGGCCGCGCCGCCCAGGGCCTTGCGCTCATAGTAGGCTCCGACCTCCGGCATCAGCAGGCCGTCGCTGTCCACAAAGGACACCCCTGTGGGGGCGGCGAAGATGCGGTTGCGGAAGAGGGTCCCACCCGCTATGATGGGGGAAAAGAGATGGGGATATTTCTGCTCGTTCATTCGTCCGGTTCTCCTTCCTGTGCAAATGGCATTTTGTCCATTATACTCCCTCCCGGAAGGGATTTCCAGAGGGGGATTTCCGGGGCGGTCACAGCGGTTTGGCCAGGATCAGCTCCAGGGGCTGCTCATAGCCGGGAAAGGGCAGGGTAAAGCCGCCGCAGTCCTTGTAGCCCAGCTTCCGCCAGAAATGCTGTCCCTCCTCGTCCGCCTGGGTGGAGGTCATCACGAGGCCGAAGCCCCGTACCTTCATGTCCCGCTCCCAGAATTCCGCCAGCGCCCTGCCGAGGCCATGCCCCCGGCGCTCCTCCGCCACAAAGAGCAGGCTGCAAAAAGGGATGCTGTCCCAGAAGAGGCCGTAGCGCAGGAGCGCCCGGACCTCCCCGGCTTCGGACAGGATATAGGCCTGCTTCGCCGCCAGCTTGGAAGCATACTCCCCCTCCGGGATGTGCCCGTCCAGGGACAGGCAGGCGGCCAGGTCGGTCTGTGCGGCATATCGGATGGTCATAACGGCCTCCTTTTCACGCCCGCTCCCAGCGGTTCGAAGGATTCCGGCCGGAAGCTGAGCAGGATGGGCTTCCTTTGTTTCCGGCCTTTCCGAAGGTTTTCCCGGTTCATTGTATTACGTATGACGGGATCCCGTCAAGGGCGGGGAAACGCCGTTCAAAGAACGGGTAGATTTCCGGCTGTCTTTCCCTTATAATTGTATGTGTAAAGAACTCGGAGCGTCGAAAGGGGCTGAGGCTATGAAACTGTCCAAGATATTTGAAGAAAAGCCGAAAAGCTGGGGATTCCGGGGCGATCCGTATTTTTGGGATCACCTGAAGGAACGCGCGGAGAGCATGGACCTGATCTCTCCCGACGAGCTGGAGAAGTGGATAAAAGAGGAATTCCTCTCCGTTTCGGGCAAGGCTCTGACCGACAAATACATGGATTTTGCCGTCGTAAAACAGTTTGCCCACGGGGGAATGAGCTCCGGCGGCGTGGATAACCGGTGGTGGGTCGATACGGGGATCCCGCTGCTGAAAAGCAGGCTGGCCGCCCTCTGACAGATCCCGGTTCAGCGGGATAGCGTCCAATCAAAGTCTGTGAGGTAAAGGAAATGACGAAAGAGGAAGAAAAAGCCATATTCGACAGGGCCACGGAAAAGCTCGACCTGTATGTACCGCTGCTTTTGAAACACAACTATGTTGACGCGGCAAGGGAATTCCTTCAGCCCGGCGGGGCTTATGTGAGATTCGCCGTGAAGGAGTTCATGAAAGAGCTTATTTTCGAGCTGATCAGGCCCGTGGGAGAGTGGACCAGGGACCCTTATTACATCGATATGGATCCGATCTTCGAAACGGTCAAAAAGGAACTTGCCGAGCATTTTGAAGTCCGGCACGGCTTGATCGGGTATATTTTCTCGGAGTTCGTTTATGTAAAGATCAACGAGATCCTGTCCTTCAGTCTGCTCCGAGGGCACCATGCATTCTCGACCGTCGGGATACGCGTCGATGGATACGACGACGACCTGGACGAGGACTGGATGGGATTGGTCGCAGAGGAAACGAACGACGAGCTGCTGGCGCTTCAGGCCAATGGCGACTGCGAGAGATGTTCCGCCTACTTCTTCCCCGATCAGACGGCGGAGTTCTGCCGGGTCGCCGAGCATATTTATGACAACATTGGCCGCTATACAGCCATTGCAGAGGAAAAAGCGCGGATGACGGCCGAAAAACACGGGCTGTGAAATCCAGCGGATTGGGCATACCGATGGGAACGACAGGCAAGTATATGGACTACGAAAAAAAGGACGTGATCGGAAAGGTCCCGGAGGGCCTCTGGTATGCGTGGCTGGAGCGCGCGTCGGAGGAGGACAAAAGGGACGAGGTTTTCATGAAAAAGCTCGTCGTCCGCCGGGGAGAGTGCCTCCGGTTCGCGCCCGACTCGCTGAGAGCGGACAGGGACGTCGTCCTCAAGGCGGCAAAGAACTGCCCCTCCGCCTTTCTTTACGCATCGGACGAGCTGAGAAGCGACCGCAAGTTTACTAAGCAGGCGGTCAACCTGAACAGCGGGGTCATCCAATATGTGGAAGACGCCTTCCGAAACGACAAGGGCATCGGGCTCCTCGCTGTGAGAAAGGACGGCGGGAACATCGCCTTTCTTTCCGAGGAGCTCCAGAACGATATCGACGTGATCGAGGCCTCCCTCGGCGGCGATCTCTATCATCTGCGCTACGCTTCGGAGAAGGTGCGGGGCAACAGGGAGATCGCAATAAAAGCCCTTTCCCAGTACGGGAGCGTACTCGAATACCTGCCGGAGCGCCTACGCGCGGACAAGGACGTCGTGACGGCGGCCGTGGGCTCGGCGTGGAACGCTCTCGCATTTGCGTCCGAAGATCTGCGCGGGGACCGGGGCGTGATCCTTGCCGCCGTGAGACATGACGGATACGCGCTCCAGTTCGCGTCGGCTAAACTAAAGGACGACAAAGAGATCGTCCTCACAGCGATACAGAATTACGAAGGCGACGTACTCGAATACGCGTCGGAGCGGCTGAGAGACGACAAGGAGACTGTCCTTTCCGCCGTGGGCAGATGCGAATACTCGATCGGCTACGCGTCGGAACGGCTGAGGCATGACAAGGACGTGATCTATGCCGTCCTGGAAGCGCATCCCGGTCAGTTTGAAAACCTGCCGGAGGACGTGCAGGATAACCTGGATTATATACTATTCGGGCTTGAAAGCGTCGTCCGGCATCTGCCCGCCCCGGAGGAATACAGCTTTTTCGACGACGCACCGAGCGAATATTACACAGATTTCGAACAGTCGGAGGACGATTTCCTCGACATACTGGAGTCGATGCCGCGGGAGGCGCTGAGAGAAGACCCGGCTCTCAACGACAGGGTCTGCCGGCTCGCCCTCCAAATCCACGACGCCTATTACAAGGAGGGAGACTATCCCTATGAGGTGGTCCACGACAGGCTCATCGGCAGGGTTGAAGCCCTTTTCGAGGAAAACGACGTCCCACTGAGGCCGATCCTGAAGGAAGCGATCCGAGCCCTTGACGCTGAGAGCGAGGAAAAGGACGAAGCCAAATACGGCCATCTCGGGCTTGAGGAAAGGCTGTTTTATGAAAACCTCGACCGGTATGAAAGGATCGTCGGCAGATCGGTCCGGAAATACGGACCGGAAGAGGAAAGAGATTATCTGAGCCCGGGCGGCGGCTTCGTGGGGAACTGTATGCTGTCTTTCGTCAAGGACCTTGTATATGCCCAGCCGGGGCTCTGCCACGACAGCGGGCTCCGGGACGACGACGATTACGAGGTAGACCTGGACAAGGCATACGAAGAGATCCACGCGCGGCTGTCCCCGAAGATCCGGGTGGTGAGAAATGCCTGCGAATCCTTCTACTCGGAAAACATTACCGTCGATGTGACCGGCGACATACATCTGATTCTTGTTCGAGCGGTTCCGCTGAGGATCATGCAGATCTGGGTGAATAAGGTGGACTCCGAGCACGAGCACGGCAAGCGGCTCGCCCCCGACAGGCTCAGCGAGTTTTGCGGCATGGTGGAGCATATCAGCGAGATCTGCGGCAGGTACGAAAAAACCGCCCAGCAGCGCGCCGCGGAGCTGAGAGACAGATTCGGGCTGTGAGACCGGAACCCGTCGGGAAGCCGACGAAGGATACGTGTTCGCATTCTATACGCAAGGCACGGTGGCTATCATCGGGAAATGGCTTGAGGGCAATTGCCGCGACGACGTGGAAAAGATCATCGACCTCATCATGCGGCACACGATGGCATACGGGCGGGATGAGAAATGCATCGAATAGAGGAATTCTTCGACCGGTGGAAGACCGATTATGATTTCAAAACCGTGGCTGCCGCTTTCGGTTCGCTTGCCGTCACGGCAGTATTTGCACTGTACAACGGCTTTCTCGGGATTTATCACGCTTCATTATGGCACGGGACGATCTGCGTTTACTACCTTGTTCTTGTGATCCTGCGGGGCGTCATCATCTCGGCAAGAAAAAGGACTGCCCGGGAAAGGGATCCGAAGCAGTTTCAAAAGAAGGTTTATATCGCGTCGGCGGCGCTGCTTTTGCTCCTGAATATCTGTCTCGTCATACCCGTATCCCTCATGGTGATCCGGCAAAAACCCGTGAATATGTCCCTGATCCCAGCAATCGCAATGGCGGCGTATACGACGTATAAAGTCATCATGGCCTCGGTCAATCTCAAAAGAAGAAAAAGATCGTCGAATCGCCTGATACGCCTGCTTCGCACCATCAGCTTTGTGGATGCGCTTGTGTCGATCCTTTCGCTGCAAAACACGCTTATCATGGTAAACATGAAGAACGAGAGCACGGAGATGCTCACCCTGTCGGCCATAACAAGCGCGGCGATCATGCTTGCGGTGCTTGCAATCTCGATCGCCGCCATGGGAAAAGGGCTCGCCGGTTTGAAAAGCAAGGGATAAACGCCGCGGATCATTCCGAGAGATTATAGATCATAGAGGTAAAAACAGATGAGCATAACCGTAAACCTGTATTATACGGGGGAAAACGGCGCAGCGCGGAGATTTGCCGAAGAAATGGAATCCTCCGGTACGGCAGATGCGATCCGTGCCGAAGCCGGGAATCTTCGTTACGAATACTTTGTCCCCATGCATGATCCGGAAACCATACTCCTGATCGACAGCTGGAAGGATCAGGCCTCCAGCGATATCCATCACGCCTCCCCCATGATGGCAACGATTGCCAGGCTCAGAGAAAAATATGATCTCCATATGAAAGTGGAACGGTTCATCCGTGACGATGGGCAAACGGATGATTCGTTTATCAGAAAATGAAAGCGGCGACTCCCGGCTGGGGAGACAAACAAGATAGCTGACAGGAGCGGAGGGACAGCAATATGGAATATCCTATCCACCCCGATTTCAAAATGCTGGCGGCGATCCATCCTCCTCTGAATCGAAGGACCATTCCGATGATCCAGAAGTCGATGGGGCTGCTGTACCATCAGCAAAGATCGAGCAGGGCCGTAAGAGTCGAGCGTGTCCGGATACCGGCAGACACCGGGCAGGCTGTGAGGGCTCTGCTGTATATCCCCGTGGAAGGAAAGACAGACGCTTGTCTTCTCTACTGCCACGGCGGCGGCTACGCTTTCCCCGCCGCGCCCTATCAGTACAAGCTGGCGAGCATGTATGCGCAGCAGGTCGGCTGCCGGGTCTTGTTCCCGGACTACCGGCTCGCGCCAGAATATCCCTTCCCCGCCGCTGTGGATGATTGCTTTGCTGCGTATCGGCGGCTCCTGGAGATGGCCGAAGGAGCCGGGATCGCCGTGTGCGGCGACAGCGCAGGCGGCACATTATCCATGGCGGTATGCCTCCGGGCGCTGGAC
This sequence comes from Oscillospiraceae bacterium, assembly GCA_902795345.1. Taxonomy (GTDB): domain Bacteria; phylum Bacillota; class Clostridia; order Oscillospirales; family Oscillospiraceae; genus UBA1774. The sequence goes on along the minus strand of CADBKO010000001.1, from coordinate 229,073 downwards.
GAGGGGCTTCCGGCACCCTGTGCCCAGCTGCTGACTTATCCGGCTGTCGGCAACGCCGGGGAAACGGAATCGCTCCGCCGGTACACGGATACGCCCATGTGCAACAGCCGGGATATGGAAACCTATGGGGCTTGGTATGTGCAGGATGAAGCGGCGGGGAAGCTCGCCTACCGCTCCCCCATCGAAGCGGAGTCTTTTGCGGGGACCCCCATGACCTATATCGAGACTGCGGAGTTTGACGCGCTGCGGGACGGCGCGATCCTCTATGCGGAAAAGCTGCGCTCGGCAGGGATCGAAGTGGAGCTTCACAACACGAAGGGAACGGTCCACGGTTACGATATGATGCTGAAAAGCGGCATCGTGAAGGAGCTGATCGGGAAGAGAGTCAGCTTCCTGAAAAGGGCTTTCCGGTGAGTTGCCGAAAAAAAGCCGCAAACAGCAGCGAGCAAAAGGAAAACCCCCGGTTTCCCGGGGGTTTTCCTGATGCCGTCTCCTTTTCCAAGGCGACGTCCTTTTGTGGTGCCGGCGATTTCGATGAGACCCGTCTTCGTGACCAGAAAAGGCCGCCCCGGAGACCCAAATCGGAGCCCAGCGAAGCGGGTCCGATTTGGTAAGGAGGAGCAACGAAGCGATACAAAGTTTTCGGCGCCAGTCTCCACCGCAAAAAAGCAAAATCGGAGCCCAACGTAGTGGGTCCGATTTTGAGAGGAGGAAGGACGCAGCGGATATGCAGTTTTCGCGGCTCTTTCGGAAACCGCGGAAACGGAATGGAGCTGCGTTCTTCCGACGTGGTGCCGGCGGCGGGGGTCGAATACCCCAAGGGCACTTCCTCGCGCTGTGCGCTCGGGCGCCCGCTCGCCTCCGGCAGCGACTCCGATGAGACCCGTCTTCGTGACCAGAAAAGGCCGCCCCCGGTGGGGCGGCCTTTTCTGGTGCCGGCGGCGGGGGTCGAACCCGCACGGGTGATTAGCCCAACGGATTTTGAGTCCGTCACGTCTGCCAATTCCATCACGCCGGCATGTGCTTCACATATTACAATAACTTTTTCCCGATTGCAAGCACTATTTCCGAGCAAAAGGGGCCCCGGCGATTGCCGGAGCCCCTCAAGCTGTCGACAAAGTGTCGACAGCTTGAGCAGCAAAATCAGAATTGTATTCTGATTTTGCAAGGATATAACGTGAAGGGGGATTCCCGTCCCCCTTCACAGATCCCCCATGCATATCGAAACCCTGCCAGAAGGGTCTGTCTGCGGTCTGAAGGGGCCCCGGCGATTGCCGGAGCCCCTTCTCTGCTTTTTTCGCTTTTTGCGGAATCCCGGTCAACGCCGCGCCATTACATGGGATTGGCCTTGATGTACTCCAGCTCGTCGTCCATATCGGAGCCGAGGAACCAGAATTCGGGCTTCTCTTCCTTGCCGGCAGCCTTGTCTGCCAGGGCCTGCTTCACCTTGTCGGGGGTGGCGGGCAGCTGGTAGATGCGGACGCCGCAGGCATTCTTGATGGCGTTGATGACCGCCATGTGGCCGGAGGACTGGAAGCACTCGGAGCAGCCGCAGGAGCCGTTGGGTCCGTTGGGCCGCGGATTCTCGATATAGATCACATTGTAATCGTCGGGGATCATATCGATGGTGGGCACGCCGGCGCCCGCCAGGGTGCTGGTCTTCTTGTCGGCCAGGTAGTTCTCGCTGAGGGCGAAGCCGATGGAGTGGCTCAGGCCGCCGTAGGCCTGGCCGTCCACAGCCAGCCGGTTGCCGATGACGCCCACGTCCGCCACGGTGGTCCAGCGCTTGACCTGGGTCTTGCCGGTGGCGGTGTCCACTTCCACCAGGCAGGTGTTGACGTTATACATATAGGTGGGGTTCTTCTCGCCAACGCCGGTGTTGGGATCCAGTCCGGGAGGCAGGCCGATGTTGAACTGGTCATAGTGACCGATATACTTGACGGGGATGTTCTCAGCGACCATCTCGTCATAGGTGCGCCAGCTGCCGTCGGGCTTCTTCATGGCCTCCATCAGCTGCTTGGCAGCGTCGATGATGGCGTTGCCGCCCATGTAGTGGCAGCGGGAAGCGGCGGCGAGGCCGGTGTCGGGGCAGGTCTTGGTGTCGTTCATCACCAGATGGACCTGATCGGGCCGGATGCCCAGAGGAGACAGGGCCTTGACGGTGTGGGTCAGGGAGCCGATGTCGCCGCCCTGGCCGACGTCCTCCCAGGTGTCGTAGCAGGTGATACCGCCGTCGGGCCGCAGCTCCAGCGCCACTTCCGCCTGGTCGAACATGCCGATGGTGATGAGGAAGCCGCCCATGGAAATGCCGACGCCCATGGCCTTGCCGGCAGCCTTGCCTTCCTCAGCTTCCTTCTTATACTTGTCGTAGTAGGGCTTGATGACCTCCAGCATGTGGGGATAGGGATAATCCTGATAAGGCATGCTGTTGATGGTCAGGTCGCCGGGACGGGCCGCATTCTTGTAGCGGAACTCCCAGGGATCCATGCCGCAGGCCTCGGCCGCCATGTCGATGAGGGCCTCGGTGGTGGTGTAGATCTGGGGGGCGCCGAAGCCGCGGTAGGCGGCGTTGAAGCCCTGGTTGGTGGCGACGCCGCGGGCCAGGCCGCGGAAGGCGGGGATGTTGTAGCCGTGGAAGCCCACGGACACCAGGTTGTTGAAGATCTTGCCGGCCACCACGCCGTAAGCGCCGTGGTCCAGGCCCACATCGTACTCGGCGGCCAGGATCTTGCCGTCCTTGTCCACGGCCAGACGGCCGTTGGTGTAGGTGGCGCTGCGTTTGCCGGACATGTGCTGGAATTCATCCCAGCTGAGGGTCATGCTGCAGGGCATATCCAGATTCTGCACGGCGGTGACCACCAGCGCGAAGGTGTTGGCGGTGACGGCATAGCCGAAGGAGCCGCCCACGGTGTTCTGGATGATGCGGATGTTGTCCTTGGGGATGCCGCAGCCCTGCTCGATGCCCTCCTGGGCTTCGGTGAGGGCCTGGGCCTTGCACTGCACGGTCATCATGCCGTCCACGCCCCAGTAGGCCTGCACGGTGTCGGGCTCGATGGGCAGATGGGGCTCATGCTGGCTGTGGAAGGCGCCTTCCACCACGATGGGCGCATCCTCGATGATCTCGGGCGCGTCGCCCTTGTAGCAGGGCTGTTCCATATAGAAGTTGGGCACGTTCTTGTGGAGCTGGATGGCGGTGGGCATGGCAGCCTCGGGCAGGGTCATGTAGGCGGGCAGGACCTCCAGGGTCTGCTTGACCTTCTTGGCAGCCTCCCGGGCATGGTCCCGGGTGTCGGCGCAGACCAGGGCCACCACGTCGCCCATGCGGCAGAGCTTTTCGCCGCAGATGATGGGGAACTCGGTGAGGCCGCTGCCCTTCTGCCGGGGCACCACGGCGGGGAAGTCGATGTTGTTGGTGCCCTTCACGTCCTTGGCGGTCAGGACCTTGATGACGCCGGGCATCTTCTCGGCTTCGCTCACGTCGATGTCGATGATCTTCGCATGGGGAGCTTCGCCCAGGACGGGAGCCAGATAAGCAACGCCTTCGGGCATCTTCAGGGCGATGTCATCGCCGTAATCCGCAAGGCCGGTGGCCTTGGCCAGGGCGGTGGGCCTGGGCATCTTGGAGCCGTAGACGTCCTCACCCTGATACTTGTAGGTGATGTCGTCCATGGTCTTCTCGCCGCGCATGACGGCGGCGGCCTCCATGACGGAGTCCACGATGGGCTTGTAGCCCGTGCAGCGGCAGACATTGTGGTTCGTACGGAACCAGTCGCGCACTTCCTCGCGGGTGGGGTTGGGGTTCGTGAGCAGCAGCCCGTAGGCGGAGACGATGAACCCGGGGGTGCAGAAGCCGCACTGGATGCCGCCGTAGGTGATCCACGCCTGCTGCAGGGGGTGCAGCCTGCCGGGGGCGCCGATCCCTTCGATGCTGTTTTCGGGGATGGAAGCGATCTTCTTGGTGCAGGAGCGGACCGGCTTGCCGTCGATCAGCACGGTGCAGGCGCCGCAGACACCGATGCCGCAGCCGACCTTCACGCCGGTGAGGCCCATCCGCCGCAGGACGGTGGAGAGCTTGTCCTTTTCGGGATCGACGATCACGAAACGATTCACGCCGTTGATCTCGAAAGCCATTCTGGTGAGTTTAGCCAAACGTATCATCCTTTCCTATGAGAATGGGTAGTCACAGTAATCCTTTTGCCATTATAACAGCCGCCCGTCCAATTCTCAAGTGTTTCCTTTTCAGATAATTGACTTTTATTTCCCGGCCATCTACAATATAGCCCAATCAAACCGACACACGGGAGAAGCCACATGAACGGAAACGAACTGCTCCGGCCCGGCGGGGAGAAGCGCGGGGGGCTGGACGCCTCCCTCGCTGCGGAGGACCTGGAGCTGACGCGCCTGAGCCAGCTGCTCTTTCCCGGCCTCGGCGCGGGGGAAGCCCTGGAATTCGCTTTCGGCCTGCTGACGGACGACGGGGAGACCATACGCCTGCGGCAGGAGATCCTGGGGGACCTGCTGGACCACCCGGCCCTGCGGGAGACCATGGAGAAGCTGAGAGGCATCCTGGAGGAACTGGAGACCTGCAGCCGGGGCGTGCGGGACAACCTGACCGGCATGAAGGTCAGCCGTCTCGACGCCGCCGTGGACGGGCTGAAAAAGGCGGTGCTGAAGCTGGAGAAGAATCTCTCCCAGCAGGGGGCGGACATTCTGGAGGAAAACGCCGCCGACAACCGCTATGCCCAGCTATTGCGCTTCACCCATTTCCGCCGCCGCCTCACGGCCCTCTACGCCGAGGCCATCGGTCTGCTGCGGAGCAGCACCCGGGGCGAAAAATTCGCCAGCGCCTCGCTCCGGGCCCTGGGAGAGTGGGCGGAAGCCTGCTACGAGAAGGACAGGGTGGCAGAGACGGAAAAGGCCCTCCGGGACCTGGACGTGGAATGGAAGGGCGTCAGCGCCTTCGCCGTGGACGTCTGTCTGGACGCCCGGCGGAATGTGGTGGGCCTGGAGATGGCGGAGGTGCGCCAGATGCCCTACGCCCGCCCCGGTATGCTGGAGGCGGCGGGCAGCGGGGAAGAGCGCAGCGGCGTCACTTCCCTGCTCCAGTTCCCCCAGACCGGCACCGGCACTCTCTTTCAGGAATACCTCCTATCCGAGGTGGGCTATGAGGTCCGCAGCAAGCTGACCAGGCTGCGGGAAAGCCTCACGAAGCTCCCCGTCAGCGGCATTGAGGAGCTGCTGACCCTGCGGGACGCCCTGCGCTTCTACACCGGGGCCGCCGCTTTCGCGGAAAAGCTGCGCAGCAGGGGCGCGCCCCTCTGCGCGCCGAGCCTGACGGAGGAGGTGACCTTCCGTTTCCGGGAGGCCATGCTGCCGGAACAGAGCTGCACCGGCGCTCTGCCGGTACCCAATGACCTGACGCTCAGCAAGGGCGGCAGCATCCTCATGACGGGACCAAACTCATCCGGCAAGACCTGCTGCCTCATCATGGCGGGCCAGTTCCTTTTCCTGGGGCAGCTGGGCTGCCTGCTGCCTGCGAAGGAGGCTTCCTTCTCCCCCCGGGACCGGCTGCTGACCCTCTTTGCCGCCGGGGAAAGCGAGACGGGAGAGGACAGCCGCATGGGGCTGGAGGTACAGCGGCTGGGGCTGCTGCAGGAGCACATGACGGACCGCAGCATCTTCTTTTTCAACGAGCCCATGACCAGCACCAGCGCTACGGAGGGCGGGCAGATCTGCGTGGACCTGCTGGCGGACCTGGCTGGGAAGGGAGTCCCCTCCCTGCTGGTGACCCATTTCAACCATATCTGGCCCCAGCTCCGGGAACGCTTCGATGCCCTGGGCGCTTCGGACAAGCTGCAAAGCCTGGTGATGACCTCGGAGGAGACGGAGGACGGCCTACGCTACCTCTACAAATTGAAGGAAGCGCCTCCGCCGCCTTCCAGCCATGCCCGGGCCGTGGTAGCCGCCAAGGGCGTCACCCTGGAGGCCATGGTGGAAGCTCTGAGCCGGCGGGGGCTGGATATGCGCGCCGGCGACCCGGGCTGGGACAAGGTCCGGCGGGGCGCGGTCTGAGGGAGGAACGAAAATGGCATGTCTGCTTTATCCCGCCGGGAAGGGCCCGGCGGCATCCCCCTTCCCCGCCCAGACCATCGAGGACCTGCAACTGGGGCGGCTGGCGAAGGCCATGTCCCCCTCGGACTATTATAGGCTTACCCCGGAGGAGCTATGCGCCCTCTTTACCGGCGACGAGGAGGTGCTCCGCCACCGGCAGGCGGTTTTCCGGGATGTTCTGCGCTTCCCGGAGCTGGAAAGCGCCATGGAAAAGCTGCTGGACAGCCTGGACGGCTGGGAGAGCCGGGGCGGCAGCCGCCGGGGCGGCGCGGACGCCTTCGCCGTGGGCTTCTCTCTGGACGAATTCACCTGGCTGGACGGGTATCTGAAAAAGATCGACGCCGCCTGGCGGGAATTTGACCGCATCCCCGTGGAGAGCGCGGGCTTCCGGGCCCTGCAGGGGCTGCTGAACGAGCTGCGCAATTCCAAGCGGTATCAGGACGCGGCCTCGGATTTCAAGGAGCTGTGTCCCGGTTTCTCTGCCCCTGCCCGGATGCGCCTGGGCTATAATCTGGACAACGAACTGAAACCCAGCAGGCTGAAGCTGCTGGCGATGGAGCCTCCCGAGGAGGGGACGAGATCCAAAAGCGCCCAGAAGCGGAAGATGATGCTGACCCAGCGGGCCGTGGAGACGGACGCCATGCTGCTTCAGCGCGTCAGCGCCCAGGCCTCCCAGGACATTAACACCTTCGTCATCCGGGAGACGGCGGCCCTCCGGGGGCTTCGGAAGGAACTGATCGTCTGCCTGGCGGTGCGGAAGCTCACCCGGAGCTGGGAGGAAGCGGGACTTCCGGCCTGCTTCCCGGAGCTGCGGCCCCCGGAGGAAAAGGCTTTCCGTGCCAAGGGGCTTTTCGACCCGCTGCTGCTCATTTCCGACAAGGAGCTGGTGGTCTCCAACGACGCGGAGCTGCGGCAGGGCGGGGAGCTGCTGATCCTCACCGGGGCCAATCAGGGAGGCAAGACCGTGTTCCTCCTGAGCATGGGCCTGGGCCAATGGCTGGCCCAGCTGGGCTTCCCCGCGCCTGCGGCGGAGGCCGCTGTCAGCCCGGCGGAAAACATCCTCACAATCTTCGCCCCCAACGGCCAGCGCTACGGGCGCAAGGGCCTGCTGGCGGAGGAGGCGGGGCGCATCGCTTCCGCCATGGAAAACCTGACGGCGGGCAGCATGGTGCTCTTCAACGAGCCCCTCACCAGCACCGGGCCGGAGGAGACCAAAGCCATCAGCGCCGAGGTCATCGCCGTCTGCATGGCGGCGGGGGCGAGGGGCGTCTGGGTCACCCACGTATACGAGCTGGCCTCCCACCGGGCCAGCCTGGAGGAGGCCCTGCCCTGGGGCAGCCGTCTGGGTTCCCTGCGGATCGTGCTGGAGGAGGTGGGCGGCGAAACGCGCTTTACCTACCGGGTAGAGCGGGGCGAGCCCAAGGGGTACAGCCACGCGGAGGACGCTTTGCGCCGGGGCGGGATACATTTGAGCGATGTGCCCGCTGCGCGGGCGTGATGCTTCGCTGCGCGAAATGATGTGCGGCTATGGCCGCGTGATGTTTCGCCCGTTGGGCGAAGTCAGCGAGGGTCAAACCCGCAGTGTCCCGGAGTATTGCCCGCCGCGCCGGGGCGGAATACAGTTGTAAGGCTCTCCTCCCCCTGCCCGCGAAGAAAGGAATCATCCATGAACAAACCGAAATCCATCGTCATCACCTATTTTATCCTGCGTGCGCTGGTATTGATCGTCATGGTGCTGGCGATCCTGAACCGCCAATGGTACAACGTATTTCTCTGCCTGCTGACGCTGCTGCTGTTTCTTCTGCCCTCCTTTGTATCCCACCAGCTGAAGATCCAGCTTCCCGGCGCGCTGGAGATCATCATTCTTCTGTTTATTTTCGCCGCGGAAGTGTTGGGCGAGATCGGTGAATTTTACGTAAGGCTGAGCCATTGGGATACGATACTCCATACCGTCAACGGCTTTCTCATGGCTGCCATTGGTTTTTCCCTCATTGACGTTCTCAATCGGGATCCCCACATACGCATGTCGATGTCTCCCTTTTTCGTGGCCTTCACTGCATTTTGCTTTTCCATGACTGTGGGTGTGCTGTGGGAGTTTTTCGAATACGGCGTGGATCGGCTGTTCCTCGCGGACATGCAAAAGGACACCGTCATCCAGACGGTCGCCTCTGTAGCTCTGCATCCCGACGGAGCCAACGTGCCCGTTGTGCTGCGGGGTGTGACGGAGACGGTGATCCGCAGCGTTTCCGCCGGAGAGACCGTGGTATCGGGCGGCTACCTGGACATCGGCATCCGGGACACCATGGCAGACCTTTTGGTAAACTGTGTCGGCGCGCTGGTATTCTCCGTCCTGGGAGTGCTGTACCTGAAAAACCGGGGCCGCCTGGCACGGGCTTTCATACCCCAGCTGATGACGGAGGAACAGCTGCATGCACTGGAGGCGGAAAACCGGGCGCGCGCCCTGCACAGGATCAAGCGGCTCCGCCGCCATGACTCCGAAAAGGGTGCACCATCCGGGAAAAATCATTGACAAACGGGCCCTTGCTTCGTATATTTACTGATATTAAAAAATATAAACCTTTGAAAAGCTATGCACAAAGTGGAGGACCTGCCATGAAATCCTATATCCCCGCGGGCTATCAGAGCCTGCTTTCCATCTATGAGACGCAGAAGGCCATCTCCTTGCTGAAGCGCCTCTTTGAGGACCGGCTGGGAGCGCTGCTGAACCTCTACCGGGTGTCCGCCCCCCTCTTTGTGGCGGAGGATTCCGGCCTCAACGACAATCTCAACGGGGTGGAACGCCCCGTTTCCTTCGACATCCTCCGCTCCAGCACCCGGGCGGAGGTGGTGCAGAGCCTGGCCAAATGGAAGCGCCTGGCCCTGAAGCGCTATGATTTTCACCCCGGCAAGGGCCTGTATACGGACATGAACGCCATCCGCCGGGACGAGGACGAGCTGGACAACCTCCACAGCGTCTACGTGGACCAGTGGGACTGGGAAAAGGTCATCCGCCCCGAAGAGCGGAACCTGGATTATCTCCACGCCACGGTGCGGGACATCGTCAGGGCCATCTGCGACACCCAGGACACCATGCAGGCCATCTACCCCCAGCTCCAGACCCTGGGCAAGCTCAACCGGGAGGTGCGCTTTGTCACCGCCCAGGAGCTGGAGGACCGCTGGCCGGACAAGACCCCCAAGGAGCGGGAGAACGCCTGCCTCCGGGAATATGGCACGGTCTTCATCCAGGGCATCGGCGGCGCTTTGAAATCGGGACAAAAGCACGACGGGCGCTCCCCGGACTACGACGACTGGGATCTCAACGGAGATATTCTGGTTTGGAGCGAGCTGCTGGGCCGGGCCATGGAGCTGAGCAGCATGGGCATCCGGGTGGACCCTGTCTCCCTGGACCGGCAGCTGAAGCTGGCCCATTGCGAGGAGCGGCGGGAGCTGCCCTATCACAAGATGCTCCTGGCCGGGGAGCTTCCCCTCACCATCGGCGGCGGCATCGGCCAGAGCCGCCTGAGCATGCTGCTGCTGGGCAAGGCCCACATCGGGGAGGTGCAGGCTTCCATCTGGGACGAGGAGACGATGGAGATCTGCAGGGATGCAGGGGTCATGCTACTTTAGTCCTTATTCGCCGAAATGGCGGGTATCCACGCAAGCGCGAATACCCGCAAGATTCCGGCGAAACGTCCTCTCCAAAACGCAGCGCGGGGCTGCGTTTTGGGTATACGGGAAAACAGGGTATCCCTGATCCCAAAATCAATCGCCCGCTGCCGGTTGGCAGCGGGCGGTTTGCTTTCGCAGGGTTTTATTTTTTGCTCCAGGCCTTGTGGGTGACTGCGGCCAGGGCCGCGCCCGCCAGAGGGCCGACGATGAAGACCCAGAGGGCGCCCAGAGGCGCGCCGTTTCCGGCGATGGCGGCTACGATGGCGGGGCCGATGGACCGGGCGGGATTCACGCTGGTGCCCGTCAGTCCGATGCCCAGGATGTGGACCAGGATCAGGGTGAGGCCGATGATGAGGCCGCCGAAGGAGCCGTGGCCCGCCTTCTTGTCGGTGACGCCCAGGATGACCAGCACGAAGATATAGGTCAGCAGCACTTCCACGATCAGGCCCGCCAGGGCGCTGCCGCCCACACCGGCCAGGCCGTTGGAGCCGAAGCCGCCGGTCATGTCCGTCACGCCGCCCAGGGAGAAAACAAGGGCCAGGAGGGCGCTGCCCACCAGGGCGCCGATGATCTGGGAGATCACATAGCCCACGAAGTCCTTGCCGGTCATGCCGCCGGTGAGCAGCACGCCCAGGGAGACCGCCGGGTTGATGTGGCAGCCGGACACATTGCCCACGCAGTAAGCCATGCCCACGATGGTAAGGCCGAAGGCCAGGGCCGTCAGCAGATAGCCGCTGCCGGACGCCGCATCGCAGCCCACCAGCATGGCGGTGCCGCAGCCCAGCAACACCAGGGTCGCCGTTCCGATACATTCCGCGATGTACTTTTTCATGATGATTACCCCTTTCCGTTATGATATATCCGGTATTCCCGGAAAAAGTGCGCGATCAGCCGTCAGCCTGGGCGGGCGGCACCGCCGCCCCGTCGTCCGCCGGTTCCGGTTCCGGCGTGGGCTCGGGGGTCGGCTCGGGGGTGGGCTCCGGCGCAGGCGCGGCCTGGATGGCCCACAGGTTGCTGATCTCCCCGGAGATCTGCTCATAGGTCCAGTGGACGCCGGTGCGGGCCTTGCTGAAGGGGTCCAGCACCCGGAAGCCCTCGTCGTCATAACCGCAGATCACGATGAAATGGCCGAAAACGGTGAATTTCCCGTCGTCCATGATGAGGACGATCCATTTCCCCTCGTCCAGGGCGTTCTGCATACCCTGCTTCCAGAGGCCCAGCTCCTTCCCCTCCAGGCCCCAGGAGGCGGCGCCCGTGGTGAACAGGGCCCAGGCGGTGCCCGCGCCGTAATAATAGTAGTTGTTGTCCAGGCACCACTGGGCGATACGGTCCGGCGTGGCCTCCGGGTTGGCGGTGAAATGGAGGGCGCAGATGCTCAGGCAGGTGGGGCCGCAGCCCGTGGCCGCCAGGACGTTGGACCCGTAGGGATAATAGCCCCAGCGGGGGTCATACTGCATCAGCAGGGGCACTTCGCCCCGCAGCTCTTCCTCCGTGAACTCCCCGAATCCCACGTTTTCCTTGGGATAATCCAGCAGGAATTCCAGCAACTCCGGGTTGTTGGCCGCATCGGTCAGCAGCACGTCGGAAAACTGATCCGCCTTGTCCCGGATCTCCAGGAAGCGGCTGTCCCATTTGCCCAGCTCCTCCAGCCGGGCCAGGGCTTCCTCCCTGCTCCAGCGGCGGGGCGGCTGCAGCGCCGCCTCCGCAAGAGAGGCCACGGCCACCGGGTCGGGGGTGGGCTCCGGCTCGGGGGTGGGTTCCGGGGTGGGCTCCGGCGTCGGTTCCGGCGTGGGCTCGGCTGTGGGCTCCGGCGTGGGCGCCTCCGTGGGCTTTGCCGTGGGCGCCTGGGTGGGCGCCTCCGTGGGGGCCGGCGTCGGTTTCGTCGGGGCTATGTCCAGACGGTGGAGGATATACCATCCACCGGTCAGTATGATCAGGATCAGCAGCACCAGGGCCAGCAGGCCCAGGGCATGATTGCCGCTCTTTCGGCTGCTTCGCCTTTGATTCTTTCGCTCCATGGTTGACCTCCTTTTTACCGGAATTCAGAATAGCAAAATGGCGGGGAAAATACAAGTATGTTTCCCCACCCCGGCTCCGATTTACTTTTTTCCCGGATTTTGCTAGAATGGAGCGGGCTAATCCTCCCGGCTATGGCGCATACTGATGGAAGCCCCCGCCCAGGCGGGATCGAGATGGGAGGACCGGCCATGCCCCGCCGCTTTCTATTCCTGCTGCTCAGCGCTTTCAGCCTCTTCTTTTCCTCCGGCGCGCCGGAGGAGGGGGTGACTTTGCCCATCCTCATGTATCATGACGTGAGCGACGTCCATCCGGGCAAGGACGTGGTGACCCCGGCGGAGCTGCGGAGCGACCTCATCTGGCTGAAGGAGGAGGGCTACCATCCCGTCACCATGGCCCGGGTGATCGCCTATGCGGACGGCGGCGCGCCTCTGCCGGAGAAGCCCATCGTTCTCAGCTTTGACGACGGCCTCACCAGCGCCTGTGACCGGGTGCTGCCTCTGCTGCGGGAGCTGGATATGCCCATCGTCCTCTCCGTCATCGCCGGGAGCGCCGACGAATTCACAGCCTACCGGCAGGGAAAAGTCCGCCTGGCTCACGCGGCCTGGCCCCAGCTTCGGGAGCTGGCCGAAAGCGGCCTGGTGGAGCTGCAGAACCACAGCTACGGCCTGCACCGCGCTGCCGGCGGCATTTTAGGCTGCGACCGGATGGCAGGAGAGAGCCGGGGCGCTTACGGGCAGCGGCTGGCTGCCGACGCTTTGCTGGCCCAGGAGCGCATCTGGACGGAGACGGGGCAGCTGCCCGCCGTCTTCACCTACCCCTATGGGCGATACAGCGCCGAAAGCGAGGACATTCTGGAGGAGCTGGGCTTCCGGGCCACCCTCACCTGCGACTTTGGGGTGAACCGGATCGAGCCGGGTCAGGATTGTCTTTTCGGCTTAAAGCGCATCTGCCGCAGCCACGGCGCGGACCTGGGCGCCTTGCTGCAGGAGGCCTTCAACACACAGAACGGGAGATGATACCATGCCCTTTGACCGGATGCTCGGCTACTGCGCCGACCTGCGGGACCATAACGACAGGACCTGGTTCCATGAGAACCACCGCTGCTATGAGGAGGCAAAAAAGGATTTCCTGGCCCTGCTGGACCAGCTGCGCTATGTGATCGCAGAGGCTTCCCCGGAGATCGGCGGGGACATCCTTTACATGGACGCCCGGGACTGGGTCTACCGCATCGCCCGGGACATGCGCTTCTACAAAAACGTCCCCCCTTATAATCCCTCCTTCCGGGCCTACATATCCGCGGACCGGAAGAGCTGGCTGCCCATCGGCTACTTCCTCTGCGTGGAGCCGGGGGCCACCATTTTCGGCACCGGCCTTTTCCTGGAGGAGACGGCGGAGGTGAACCGGGTGCGGGACTATATCGCTGTCCATCAGGCGGAGTGGGAGGCCATCCTGGAAGGGGGGCAGCTGACCCTGGAGGGGGACACGCTGAAAACCATCCCCCGGGGCTATGCGCCGGACCACCCGGCGGCGAAGTGGCTGCGGTACAAAAACTGGCTGGTCACGCAGCATTTCCCCGACGGCGCCCTGGGTTCCTTCGACGACTTCGCCGCCGCCATCGGCGCTCTGGTGCCCCGGATGGAGCCCTTCCGCAAATTCCTGCTGGCCGCCGCTCTCAGCGCGGAATCGCCGAAGCCCATCCTCCCTGCGGAGGAAAAGGACTGGGGCTGGTAAAAGGGCGCGTTGCAAATGCAACGCACCCAATGAAATACCCGCTTCGCGGGCGTGATATCCCGCTGTGCGGGGTGATATACGGCCTGCGGCCGTGTGATATCGTGCCCTTTGGGCACGGTTAAGGCATTCCCTCCGGGAATGATTGGAATTTGAGGCTGTTGTGGTTTTTTTCTGGCAGACCCCGCATTATTCTTCTGTAAAGGGATTCACGTGGACCATGCAGTGGCGGATGCCCGGCTCGCAGGCCTCCACCGCGTCGTGGACCCGCTCGGCGATGTCGTGGGCGTCCTTGAGGCTCAGGTTCCCGTCCGCCGCGATCTCCATGTCCACATAGACGCCGGAGCCCACCCGCCGGGAGCGCAGCTCATCCACCCGCCGGACGCCCCCCTGGGAGAGGGCCGCCGTGCGGAAGCGCCCTTCCAGCTCCGGCTCGCAGGCCCGGTCCACCGTCTGATTCACGGCCTCGATAAATATGTTCACCGCCACCCGCAGGATGAGGATGCTGATGACCACGCTGGCCGCCGCATCCAGGATGGGGAGGCCCAGCCGCGCACCCAGGATGCCTGCAAAGACGCCCAGGGCGGCGAACACATCGCTCCGGTGGTCCCAGGCGCTGGCCTTCAGGGCCAGGCTGTCCAGTTTTTTGGCTGCCCGGATGGTATACCAATAGAGCGCCTCCTTGGCCGCGCAGACCGCCACAGCGGCGATCAGCGCCGGGAGGCCGGGGATCTCCACCCCCTTGCCGCCGGAAAGGATGGCCTTCACCCCGTTCCAGCCGATGCCCAGGCCGGTGGCAAAGACCAAGAAGGCCAGCACCAGCGAAGCCACGCACTCGAAGCGGGCGTGCCCATAGGGGTGGTCGTCGTCCGCCTGCTTGTTGCCGATGCGGACGCCGATCATGGCGATCAGGGTATTCAGCACGTCGGAGGCGGAATTCACCGCGTCGGAGATGAGGCCGCTGGAATGGGCGGCAAAGCCCACGATGAGCTTCATGACGCAGAGGGCGGCATTGGCCCCCAGGCCCACCAGAGTCACCCGCTGGGCCGCTTTGGCCGGTTCCATGGCTTCACGCTCCTTCTCCAAAAGCAAGAGTTAGTCCGGAGAAACCCCGGATATTGCAGCAGAGACGGCTTGCTTACCGCAAGCCGTCTCTTTCTGGCACGCCTGACGCGACTCGAACGCACGACCTTCTGCTCCGGAGGCAGACGCTCTATCCAACTGAGCTACAGGCGCACATTTCCGGGATCTCTTTTTTGCAATGCGGCTTGCGAAACGCTTCGGGCTTCGCAAGCATATGGCATTATAGCACTCGCATTTGCCTTTGTAAAGACTTTTTCTCGCATCCGACAAAACTGGGCATTTTGATAACTTTTTGCCCGGAAAACTCCCGGGATTCAGTGAAATTACTCGGGTTTTTCCGAACAATTTCGTCCTTTTTCGCTTGCAAATCCCGTTTTTGCGTACTACAATGGGGCAGAACTTATGCGCGGGGCCGAGGAGAGGCAGAAATGGTAAATGTTGTGTTGGTAGAACCGGAGATCCCACAAAATACGGGAAACATCGCGCGGACCTGCGCCATCACCGGGGCCCGGCTGCACCTGGTCCGTCCCCTGGGCTTCGACATCTCCGAAAAGGCCGTGAAGCGGGCCGGGCTGGACTACTGGCATCTGCTGGACCTGCGGGTCTACGAGAACATCGACGATTTTCTCCGGCGCAACGGGGACAAGCCCCTGTGGCTCAGCACCACCAAGGGGGCTGTCCGCTATACCGACGCGGTTTTCGAGGAGGAGTGCTGGCTCCTGTTCGGGCGGGAGAGCGCGGGGCTTCCCGCCTGGCTCCGGGAAAAGTACCCGGACCGGTGCATCCGCATCCCCATGATCGAGGGCGCCAGGAGCATGAACCTGGGCAACAGCGTGGCGCTCCTTTGCTACGAAGCGCTGCGGCAGCAGGGCTTCCCCGGCCTGGTATGATATATTCCGATCCGCAGACGATCATTCCCATTTATTATATGAATCCGATAAGGAGGACGATCCATGAATTACGTCAAGAAAAGCGTCGCTGACGCCCCTTTGAAGGGCAAAAAGGTGCTGCTGCGCTGTGACTTCAACGTTCCCCTGAAAAACGGCGTCATCGGGGACGACACCCGCATCCGCGCCGCCCTGGAGACCATCCGCTTCATTCTCAAGGAGGGCGGGGCTGTGATCGCCTGCTCCCATCTGGGCCGCCCCAAGGGCCAGGTGGTGCCGGAAATGTCCCTGAAGCCCGTCGCCGCCCGGCTGGGCGAGCTGCTGGAAATGCCGGTGGCGATGGCCCCCGACTGCGTGGGCGCCGAGACCGAGGCCATGGCGAAGGCCCTCCGGCCCGGCCAGGTGCTGCTGCTGGAAAACCTCCGCTTCCACAAGGAGGAGGAGAAGAACGATCCCGCCTTTGCCAAAGCCCTGGCTTCCCTGGCGGACATCTATGTGTCCGACGCTTTCGGCACGGTGCATCGAGCCCACGCCTCCACCGCCGGGGTGGCGGACCACCTTCCCGCTTACTGCGGCTTCCTCATCGAAAGGGAGCTGAAGGCCCTGGGCGGCGCGGTGGAGAACCCCGTCCGGCCCCTGGTGGCCGTTCTGGGCGGCGCAAAGGTGGCGGACAAGCTGGCCGTCATCGACCATCTGCTGGACAAGGCGGACACCCTGCTCATCGGCGGCGGCATGTCCTATACCTTTGCCAAGGCCAAGGGGGGCAGCATCGGCAATTCCCTGCTGGACGAGGAAAAGATCGAATATGTGCAGAAGATGATGGACAAGGCAAAGGCCAAGGGCGTGAAGCTGCTGCTGCCCGTGGACACCCTTATTGCCACCGCCGTCAGCGCCGACGCGGAGACGAAGTTCGTCACCGCCGGGCAGATCCCCGACGGCTGGGAGGGCGTGGACATCGGCCCCGAGACGAGAAAGCTCTTCGCCGCTGAGATCGAAAAGGCCGGCACCGTCATCTGGAACGGGCCCATGGGCGTCTTTGAGCAGCCGAAATTCGCGGAGGGCACCATGGCGGTGGCCAAGGCCATGGCCGCCTGCAAGGGCACCACGGTCATCGGCGGCGGCGACAGCGTTTCCGCCGTGCAGAAAGCGGGCCTGGCGGACAAGATGAGCCACATCTCCACCGGCGGCGGGGCCAGCCTGGAGTTCCTGGAAGGCAAGGAGCTGCCCGGCATCGCCTGCCTGCCGGACGCCTGAGCTTAGGAGGACCGATGAATCCGAAATATCGCAAGACCGTCATCGCGGGCAACTGGAAAATGAATCTGCTGCCCTCCCAGCTCAAGGACTACGCCGACGCTCTCAAGGAGCTGCTGGGCAGGGAGCACCCCTGCGAGGCGGTGCTCTGCGTCCCGGCCCTCATGGCGATCCCCATGCTCCGGTATCTCCGGGGCAGCCGGGTGGGCCTGGGGGTGCAGGACGTATCCGCCGAGGAAGGCGGGGCCTTCACCGGGGAGATCTCCGCTGCCCAGCTGAAGGACGCGGGCGTGAAATACGTGATCGTGGGCCACTCTGAGCGCCGGGCCTATCACGGCGAAACGGACGAGCTCATCGGCCGGAAGCTGCGGCGGGTGCTGGAAGCGGGCATGACCCCCATCCTCTGCGTGGGAGAGACCCTGTCCCAGCGGGACGCGGGGGCGGAGACGGATGTGGTCCGCACCCAGCTGAAGCTGGCGCTGGCGGGGCTGGATGCCGCCGCCATGCGGAAGACGGTGGTGGCCTACGAGCCCGTTTGGGCCATCGGCACGGGGCGGACCGCCGCGCCTGCCCAGGCCCAGGACATGTGCCGGGAGATCCGAGCCGCCATCCGGGAAAGCTACGACGCCCGCACCGCGCGGGCCGTGACGGTGCAGTACGGCGGCAGCATGAACCCCGCCAACGCCGCCGAGCTCCTGGCGCAGCCGGACGTGGACGGCGGGCTGATTGGCGGGGCCAGCCTGGACCCAAAAAAATTCTATCAGATCGTGGAAGCGGCGAAAATATGAAAACACCGGTAACTTTGATCATTATGGACGGCTTCGGCCTCACGGAGGAGAAAGCCGGCAACGCCATCCTGGCCGCCGGGACTCCCAACATCGACCAGCTCTGGGAATCGAGCCCCCATTGCCGGCTGGCGGCTTCCGGCCCCGACGTGGGCCTGCCCCCCGACACCATGGGCAACAGCGAGGTGGGCCACACCAACATCGGCGCGGGCCGGGTGGTGTATCAGAGCCTGCTGCGCATCTCCAACAGTATCGAGGACGGCAGCTTCTTTGCAAATCCCGTCCTGGCCTCCGCCGCGGTGCAGTGCGCCGCCACGGATTCTGCGGCCCACATCTTCGTGCTGCTCAGCGACATCGGCGTCCACAGCGACATCCATCATGTCTGGGCCCTGCTGAAGCTGCTGAAGGACAAGGGCGTGAAAAGGGCGTACCTCCACTGCTTCATGGACGGGCGGGACGCATCCCCCCAGTCCGGCAAGGGTTATGTGGAGGAGGCCATGCGCCGGTGCGCCTCCATCGGCCTGGGTCAGGTGGCGTCCCTCTGCGGGCGCTTCTACGCCATGGACCGGGACAAGCGCTGGGAGCGGGTGCAGAAAGCCTATGAGAACCTGGTGGCCGGAACGGGGAAGGCCTGCGCCGATCCCCTGCAGGCCATGGAGGAATCCTATGCCGCCGGCATCACCGACGAATTTGTGGAACCGGTGATCTGCTGCCCCGAGGGGCTGATCCGCGCCGGGGACAGCATCTTCTTCATGAACTTCCGGCCCGACCGGGCCAGGGAGATCACCCGGGCCTTCTGCGACCCGGCCTTCGACGGCTTCCCCCGGATCAGCGGCTATTTCCCCGTGGACTTCGTCTGCCTGGCCCAATACGACGCGGACCTGCCCAATGTGCGCGTCGCCTTCCCGCCGGAGGAGCCGAAAAACACCCTGGGAGAATACCTGAGCCGCCTGGGCATGACCCAGCTGCGCATCGCAGAAACGGAGAAATACGCCCACGTCACCTTCTTCTTCAACGGCGGCAGCGAAGTGACCCTGCCCGGGGAGGACCGGGTGTTGATCCCCTCCCCCAAGGAATACCCCACCTATGACCTGATCCCCCAGATGCGGGCAAACGAGGTCTGCGAGGAGGTCTGCAAGCGCATCCGCAGCGGCAAATATGACCTGGTGGTGGTGAACTACGCCAACTGCGACATGGTGGGCCACACCTGCGTCTGGGACGCCATCCTGGAGGCGGTGCGGGTGACGGACAAGTGCGTCATGGAGACGGTGAAGGCCACCGCGGAGGCGGGGGGCATCAGCATCGTCACCGCCGACCACGGCAACGCCGAGGAGGTCTGGAACGCCGACGGCACCCCCCACACCGGCCACACCACCAACCCCGTGCCCTTCCTCATCCGAGGCGCTGACGTGGCGCTCCACGACGGGCGTCTGGCGGACATCGCCCCCACCATCCTCAGCCTCATGGGGCTGGAGCAGCCCCCGGAAATGACCGGGACCACCCTGATCGAAAAGTAAACCGATTCTGAATATATTAAAAACTTTAAGGAGAATACGGACATGAGCAAGTATCTGGAGATCGTGGATGTAGTCGGCCGGGAGATCCTGGACAGCCGGGGCAATCCCACCGTTGAGGTGGAGGTCTGGCTGGACGACGGCAGCATGGGCCGGGCCGCTGTGCCCTCCGGCGCTTCCACCGGCATCTACGAAGCCTGCGAGCTGCGGGACGGCGACAAGAGCCGCTATATGGGCAAGGGTGTGGAGACCGCCGTGGCCGCCGTCAACGGGGAGATCGCGGAGGCCGTCATCGGCCTGAACGCCATGGACCAGGTGGCCATCGACGCCCTGCTCAAGGAGCTGGACGGCACCCCCAACAAGACCCGCCTGGGCGCCAACGCCCTGCTGGGCGTCTCTCTGGCCTGCGCCAAGGCTGCGGCCAATGCTCTGGGTATGCCCCTGTACCGCTATATCGGCGGTGCCAACGCCAAGACCCTGCCCGTGCCTATGATGAATGTTCTCAACGGCGGCGCTCACGCCACCGGCTCCAACGTGGACATCCAGGAATTCATGATCATGCCCGTGGGGGCCAAGAGCTGGAAGGAAGCCCTGCGGATGTGCGCCGAGGTGTTCCACACCCTCAAGAAGGTGGTCCCCGCCTCCGGCGTGGGCGACGAGGGCGGCTATGCCCCCAACCTGGACAGCGACGAGGACGCCCTGAAGGCCCTGGTCACCGCCATCGAGAAGGCGGGCTACAAGCCCGGCGAGGATTTCATGCTGGCCATCGACGGCGCGGTCTCCGACTGGTACAGCAAGGAGGACGGCTGCTACCACCTGCCCAAGCGGGGCATCACCATGACCTCCAAGGAGATGGTGGAGATGTACGCCGGCTTCGTTAAGAAATACCCCATAATCTCCATCGAAGACGGCATGGCCGAGGACGACTGGGAGGGCTGGAAGATGCTCACCGAAGAGCTGGGCGAGCACGTGCAGCTGGTGGGCGACGACCTCTTCGTCACCAACGTCAGCCGCATCCGCAAGGGCATCGAGCTGGGGGTGTGCAACAGCGTGCTCATCAAGCTCAACCAGATCGGCACCCTCACCGAGACCCTGGACGCCATCCAGCTGGCCAACCGGGCGGGCTACACCGCCGTGGTGAGCCACCGCTCCGGCGAGACGGAGGACACCACCATCGCGGACCTGGTGGTGGGCCTCAACGCGGGCCAGATCAAGACCGGCGCTCCCAGCCGCACTGACCGGGTGGCCAAGTATAACCAGCTGCTGCGCATCGAGGAGGAGCTGGACGACGCGGCCCAGTATCTGGGCCGGAAGGCGTTCTTCAATCTCTGAAGAATCAACGCGAGCAGGCTCGCGTTGAGGGGGGATTGCGCTGCGCTCCCCGCACTCGCGATGCTCGCACAGTCCGCTTCGCGAGAGGTATTTTGGGGCAGAAATGAATTCTGCCCCAAAATGATTCCAATTTCTTCGCGGCTTCCGAGCCGCGAACTCCAGCGAGGCTTCGGCCCCATTCCAGCTTGTCTGAATAAATCCCCCGCTGCGGGGAATAATCCCCATTGAGAGAGCTCCGCGGAGAACTTCTCCGCGGAGCTTACATTTTTGGGGGTGTAACACTTGAACGACAAGGAACCAAGGGACAGCTTTCTCCTGCGCCTGTGGCGCTTTATCGGAGAACGCAGCTTTTATTTCATTCTTCTCCTCTGCGTGCTGGTGATCGGCGGCACTGCCTGGATCTTCTCCGCCGCCCTGGACTCGACAAAGCCCGTGGAACCCAGCCTCCAGCATCGCGCCTCCTCCCCGCCCCGCACGCCGGACCCCGGCGCGGTCTATACCTGGATGCCGGAGATCGTGCCGCCCCAGCAGGCTACCCCGGAGCCCACGGAAGCGCCTGCGGAGGAGCCGGAAGCCGGGACCGAGGCCGCCGAGCTCCCTCCCGAGGAGGCGGCGGAGGTGATCGCCACCGCCTTCGACTGGCCCGTCAAGGGGGACATCTGCTCCGGGTACAGCGTGGACAGGCTGCAGTATGACCGGACCATGCAGGACTGGCGCACCCACAACGCCATCGACATCGAGGCGGAGCTGGGAGAAAAGGTGCTCGCCGCCGGGGACGGCATCGTGGAGCGGATCTACACCGACCAGATGTACGGCGTCACGGTGGTGCTCTACCACGGGGCCGGGCTGCGGAGCATCTACTGCAACCTGGCGGGCACGCCCACGGTACAGGCCGGGGACACGGTGAGCCTAGGCCAGGTGATCGGCGCGGTGGGCGACACCGCCGACGCGGAGAATGGGGACGTGAACCATCTCCACTTCGCCATGACTCTGGATGAGACCCGGGTGGACCCCCTGAGCTTTCTGCCGGAGAGATAAAGGACAAAGTTATTTTGCAGCGATATCAACTATTGGTTGATATCGCTGCAACAATTTTTTGTTGACATGCAATGCATGTGTTTGATAGAATCAGGTGGAATCTTCGTCACTTGTGGGAACATCTGCCGCACATTTGCGTCTGATGATGCATCAAGACTTCAAAAAGGAGGAGGCGCCGCCATGAAAAAATGCCTGTTTCTCCTGGCCGTCCTACTGCTCCTCTGCGCCCTCGCCGGCTGCGGGAACGGGGTCAACACGGCGGAGAAGCCCTGCGTCCTGGTCCGGGGCACGCTCTATTACCTGAGCCCGGATAAGCCCTCGGAGGCTTTGCCGGAGGGCTATATGTCCGCGGGAAAGCTGGAAAAGGTCAGGGGCTTTCCCCGCGCCGAGATGACCGGCCTCGTCCCCGACGGCAGTGAGGTCTTTGTCAGCGAGCTTAGGCCGGAGGCGGTCTATGTGCGCATGGACGGGCGCTACGCCTGCTTCACGGTGGAAAAGCTGCAATATGCCTGGCTCAGGGTCAGCGGCATCCTGTATCTCCGGGAGGAGGATTACCGGAAAGCCTATGGGGAGCTTCCCCAGGAGGGGGACTATGACGGCAGCCTTCCGGCGGGCGCGGAATTCCGAGGGAATCTCCGCGGCTATGTCCCGGACGCTTTCCCGTACCTGGATTTTGAAACGAATTTCCATACCTTTGTCGGCTATGCCCTTTACACCGTGCCGGACGAAGCGGATGCGGTGTATATCCGCAAGGAGCCGGGCGCTTCCGGCGCGATCCGTTTCCTCCGGGACCCGGAGGCCATACCGGGGCCCATGACGACCCCGGCGGAGGAAACGCCAAACCTCTACGACCGCTTCTTCGCGGAAGTGGAACCGGAAAACCTCAGTTGGACGCTGGAGGATGCCGAGGGCGGATACATGGAGGGTTCCTGGACGGAGCATCCCTTCCCGCTGCCGCCGGTGCAGGGCTATGACTGGCAGGAAGAACACTACAGCGTACCTGAAGACGTAGTTGACCGCGGCTTCTCCGTCCACTTTGCGTTTCAGTGGTCCCTGACCATCACGGACGAAGCGCGGGACGCCTCCGTGACCTTTTACGGGCATCGCTTCCAGCCCATGAACATCGTCCGCTGCCGGAAAAGCGGCCAGGAGCGGTATTACTGCTATGAGCTGCCCCAGGAGGAAAGGGACCCGAATAAGCCTCCCGATAATGACGCCAGCTTTTGGACCATTTTCACCGACGCTGCTACGGAGGCGCGGGACGCCGTGGCCGGCTATCTGGAGCAGGAACCGGAGCGGGAGTTCCTCCTCGTCACGGACGGCACGGAGCCGAAGGCCGTGGCAGAGGAATATGTGGAAGCCTACATTCACCCCTTCACGGAAGCCCTGGTGGGAAACCGCTACGCGGCAAGCAGCGTCGTTTCCGAAACCGAGGTGCTGGAGGTCCGGGAGGACGGGAACGCCTTTATCTTCCGGGCCAGGCTGGGTTTCCATCCCCGGCATCGGGGATGGTTCAAGACCCTCATGGGCGGGGACAGCGTTGTCTGGAACGAGAAGGAAAAACGCATGTATCTCACTCTCTCCTTCTGCCTGGAAAAAGGGGACGACGGCTGGATGGGCAGGGAGTTGCCGGAGTTGACGGATTACGAGACGTATACCGCCCTGCACGGGAGCTGGTTTCCTCTGTCATGACGGAAGGCCGGATCCGTTCTGACCCGCAGCCGTCCTTGGACGGCTGCGGGTCAGACTGTAGACTCCCCCCCGAATATGGTCATTGCGAGACCAGTTCGCAAACTGGTCGTGGCAATCCGCTCTTTCGTCCCCTTGGAAATGTTAGGGTAATCAAGACGGGAGTTACGGATTGCCACATCCAGTGACATCGGTCACTGGATTCGCAATGACGAAGAACGTACATTCCGCCTTTATCGACAGCTTGAGGCGTCTGCCGAAAGGCAGGCGCTTTTTGCTCTCCCCGGCTTGTTTTTTCCCCCTTTCTCGAGTAAAATAGGGAGAAATTCGGTAACGGGAGGCGAGGGAACATGGAAGAAAAGCGAGGGCGCAGCCAACTGCTCCCCCTGTTCCTCACCTTTTTTAAGATCGGCGCCTTCACCTTCGGCGGTGGCTACGCCATGATCCCCCTGATCCAGCGGGAAACGGTGGAGAGCCGCAAGTGGATCACCGACGAGGATGTGCTGGAGATCATCGCCATCGCGGAGAGCACCCCCGGCCCCATTGCCATCAATTCCGCCACCTTCGTGGGTTCCCGGGTGGCGGGCATGGCCGGGGCCGCCTGCGCCACTCTGGGGGTCATCCTCCCCTCCTTCGTCATCATCCTCATCGTCGCAAAGCTGCTGGACGCCTTCCAGCACCTGCGGGCGGTGCAGTATGCCTTCTTCGGCATCCGGGCCGGGGTGCTGGCCCTCATCCTCAAGGCCTTCTGGAACATGTATAAAAAGTGCCCCAAGGGGCTCGTGTCCTACTGCATCGCCGCCGGGTCTTTCCTCCTGGCGGCCATCCTGAAGGTGAACGTGCTGGTGGTGATCCTCTGCTGCGCCCTGGCGGGGCTCGTCACCTCTCTGGTCCGGGCGGGGAGGGAGAAAAAATGATCTACCTCGACCTGTTCTGGACCTTCTTCAAGATCGGCCTCTTCACCTTCGGCGGGGGCTACGCCATGCTGCCCCTGATCCAGGCGGCGGTGGCCGACCACGGCTGGCTGAGCACAGAAGCCCTGCTGAACTTCGTGGCCGTCAGCGAATCCACCCCCGGCCCCTTCGCCGTGAATATCGCTACCTACATCGGCTCGGAAATGGGCGGCATCCCCGGCGCTGCCTGCGCTACCCTGGGGGTGGCCCTGCCCAGCTTCCTCATCATCCTCATCGTGGCCCGGTGCTATGAGAGATTCCGCGCCAGCCGCATCGTCTCCGGCGTCATGACGGGGCTGAAGCCCGCCGTCATCGGCCTCATCGGCAGCGCCATCCTCACCATGGGCTCCGCCGTTCTTTTCCCCGGCGGCTTCACGGCGGCAGTCTTTACCACCCTCTCCTTCTGGGTCACAGTGGTCATCTTTGCCGTCGTAGCGGTGCTGGCCTTCAAAAAGGTCCACCCCATTTTGCTGATCTGCCTCTCGGCGGTGCTGGGTATCGCCGCGGGCTATTTGCTGCTTTGAGGAGGACAGAAATATGGTGATCGCGGAGCTGTTCTCCACAGAGGTTTCCGAAAACGTGCTGGCCGCCCTCTGCCTCCAGCCGGAGAAGCTCATTTTTCTGGGCTCCCGCAGCGTCATGACCGACCCTCGCATCGCGGCGGTCCGGGCCTTCTTCCGGGGGAGAAAGTTTTCTCCCCAGCTCACCTTCCTGCGGGTGGGAGATCGGGATTACGCCGGGGCCGGGGCTGCCATCCGGGACATCCTGGCCAAATATCCGGACTGCCGCTTTGAGATGACCGGCGGCAGCGACCTGCTGCTGGCCGCCCTGGGCACTGCCGCGGCGGAGAAGCCCCTGACCATGTTCGAGATCGACGTCCGGAAGCAGGCGCTGACCCTGCTGAAGGGCGGGAGCAGGGATCTGAAGCCGGGGCTGTTCCGGCCCCTGCGGGGCATCACCGTGGGGGAATACCTCCGCCTCTGGGGCGGGGAGCTGGCGGAGAGCAGCTATACCATGGCTGCCCGGCTGCCGGACAGATTGGAAAAAGACGTGGAGGACCTGTGGCGCGTTTACATACAGGCCCCCCAGATCTGGACGAAACAGTGCACGATCCTGGCCAATCTCTGCGCCCGCAGCCGCAGCGGGGGTCTCACTGTATCCGCCCCCACGGCGGAGAAATGCGCCCGCAGCCACATCGACCGGCTGCTGAAAGCGGGACTCATTTCCGGCTATGGCGAGAAGGGCAGCATCGTCACCCTCACCTTCCGGGATCAGCATGTGAAGCGGACCCTGACCAGGGCCGGGGACCTGCTGGAATTGCAAGTATTCCTGGCCGCCCGGGGAGAACCCGGCTTCTTCACCGACGCCGTCATGGGCGCGAAGATCGACTGGAAGGGGGGTGAAGACCGGAGCGGGACCATGAACGAGATCGACGGCCTGCTGATGCACGGGGCCGTGCCGGTCTTTGTCTCCTGCAAGCTGGGAGGCGTCCCCAAGGAGGCCCTTTACGAGGTGGACACCGTGGCAGCCCGCTTTGGCGGCGCTTACGCGGCGCGGGCCCTGGTGTGCAGCCGTCTCAGCGGCTCCGAATCCGCCCGGAAGGCCATCCGGCAGCGGGCCCGGGACATGGGCATCCTCCTGATCGAAGGGGTGGACAGCCTCAGCCGCCGGGAGCTGGGCCGCAGACTGGGACAGGAGGCCCTGGAAGGGCCGAACGGAAGACTGAGCGCCGTATAAACAGCATGACCCTCCGGCCAGAAGCCGGAGGGTCATTTCATCATTTTTGAAGCTGCGGATACCAGACGGGCTCCGGCATGCCGGGGCCGCGCTCATTCAGTTTCTTTTCCATGATGACCGTGTCGTACCAGCGGCCGAACTTCGAGCCGCTGCCGGGGAAACGGGCGATCTCCCGGTAGCCCAGATGGGCATGGAAATCGGCGCTGTCCCGGGTGACGAAGGGTTCCTCCCCCTCCCGCGGCACGGTGATGCAGGCATAGAGGCTCACAAGCCCCATGGTCCGGCAGGCATCCTCCAAAGCCCGGCACAGCAGCTTCCCCCAGCCCCGCTTCTGACCCGCCGGAGCCAGATAAACGCTGGTCTCCGCGATCCACTGATAGGCCTTGCGGCTGCGGAAAGGGGCCGCGTAGGCATAGCCCACGATCTCCCCCTCCCATTCCAGGCAGAAATAGGGATATTTCTCCCCGATCTCCCGAATGCGGCGGCGGAATTCCTCCGGGGAGGGGACCTCGTATTCAAATGTGATGGCGGTCTCCCGCACATAAGGCGCATAGATCCGGAGCAGCGCTTCCGCGTCCGCCTCCGTCGCGCTGCGCAGGGTCGATCCGATCATACTCCGCGCCTCCTTTCAAAAGAAAACCGGCCTGCGGGCGGCAGACCGGTCAGGGATGTCCTATCAGCACTTCAAATATGGGAAGGGGCACTCGGGGAGATAGTCCATGGGGTCGTCCGCTTCCCCGCCGCCGGGATGAAACTCAAAGTGGACATGGTTGCCGGAGGCCACGCCGGTGCAGCCCATGAGGGCGATCACCTCGCCCTGCTCCACCACGTCGCCCTCCTTCACCAGGTTCTGACTGTTGTGGGCATAGAAGGTGACGTCTCCGTTTTCATGCTGGATCTTGATGAGCAGGCCGTAGCCTTTATAGGTGTCGGAGAAGATGACCACGCCCCCGTCGGCGGCATGGATCTCAGTCCCTGCATCGTTGGCCAGGTCCACGCCCTGGTGGTCGGAGGAGCCGATGCTGCCGTTGCGATGGCCGAAATAGGAGGTGAGCCAGCCGCTCTCGATGGGCCATATATAGCTGCCCTCGGAATGATGGACCCGGGTGCCCACCACCCGCACCTCCGTTACGGGCTCCTGCCGCTGATAGGCCGTTTCCTCGCAGCCCACCATGGCCCCGTCCCGATAGATGGCCCGGTATTCCATATACTCCGACCCGTCCGCCCCGGGGCTTATGACGAAATATTCATCCTCGAACAGTCCCTCGTCCTCGATGATCTCCACCGGATGGGCCAGCACAGTGTTGGCGGTGAACTGCCTGGTGGTCTCTACGGTGACGGCCTGGGCCAGGTACTCGTCCGCCTGCTGGGCAAGGCGGGCGTCCACGGTGCCTTCGGCCACGACGACCTCCTCCAGGAAACGGGCGCTCTCCGTGGCGTCGCCGGTATACTCGGCGGCCAGGGCGGCCAGGGCTGCGGCGGCCTCCTCCCGGTTTTCATAAGCGCAGACGGCCCTGCCGTCCACATAGACCACCTGCAGCTGGCGAACCTCGGGCATGGCGGCGATCAGCTTTTCGGCCACTTCCCCCTCGGACCGGTCCGTGGTCAGGGCCACATAGGTGGTCAGAGCGGGCTGCCAGTCCCGCCCCAGCGCATCGCTGACGGACTGTTCCACCCGGCTCACCATTTCATCATATTCCTGACGGGAGTTTACATAACCCAGCAGGTCCCCATCCATATTCACGGCAAGGGCGAAGTTCAGCTTGCCCGCCGCCATCAGCACCGCCAGGCAGACGGCTGCCAGCAGCAGCACGCGGCCATTTCCGCTGAGCTTGGAAAGAAGCCGCCGGAAAGCGGAGTTCCCGCTATTGACTTTTTTCCCCGTCCGCTTCCCCATGCCGCGTGGTTTCCTCCGTCGAAAGATTACAAAAAGAATTACATTTAGGTAACAAACATTCTACACAGGTTACAGTCCGCTGTCAAGGCGAAAAAACAGGTTTTCCGGTAAAATTTCCGGAGGCGTCATGGGGCCGGATCGAGGCGCATACCATAGGCTGAGGTGATCGCATGGCTATGCTGTATGAAAACGAACGAAAGCCCCCGCAGTCCCACGTTCTGAACCTGACGGACCGGAAACGGCTCAGCATCAGCGGCGTGGAGGACGTGGAGGCCTTTGACGAGGAGACAGTGGCCCTCTCCACCGCCGGAGGCGGCCTGACCATCCACGGCAGCGGTCTGAAGATCAACAAGCTGACCCTGGACGGCGGGGAGCTGCTGGTGGAGGGCCGGATCGACGGCCTGGAATACGCTTCGGAGCGGGAGCGCCGCCGGGGTTTCCTGGGCAAGCTGATGGGCTGATGGAGATCGACCCGGGGCTGCAGGGCCTCCAGGCCCTCCTGAGCCTGGCCTGCGGCACGGCGCTGGGCTTCCTTTACGATCTGATGAGCTCCTTCCTTCGGGCTTTCCAGCTGGAAAAGCTGCGGATCGTCCTTTATCTTCCCTATTCCCTGCTGGCCGCGGTGCTGCTTTTCCTCCTGGGCAGCATCGCCGGCCGGGGGGAGCTTCGGCTTTTCATGCTGCTGGGGATGCTGCTGGGGGGACTTGTCTATCTTCTCCCCCTGCGCCGTGCCGGACGCTGGCTGACGGACAGGATCGCCGCCGTTTTCGCTTTCCTGGGCCGGCTTTTCCTCAAACCGCTGTGGGTTTTGTGGAAAAATCTAAAAAAATTTTTCAGATTTGCAAAAAAACTCTTTCATTTCGTAAAAGAATGGGTTAAAATACATTTTGGGTTTTTGGACTCGGCGTTATCAAGTATTCCTGCGGAGGCGGAACATGAAGCAGAGGAGATCGGGTATCGTTATCGTTATGGGCCTTTTGATGCTGGCCCTGATCGTGTACGCCGCGACGTCCCTGTCGCGGATGAACGCGCGCATCGAAGAAGCCGAGCTGGCAAAGGACGCTCTGGCCGACGAAGCCCTGGCCCTGGCCGTGAGCAACGCAGCCCTGGAATACGAGATTGAGCACAGCGGCGACCTGGACATGGTGGAAAAGGTCGCGCGGGATAAGCTGGGCCTGGTCCTGCCCGGGGAGATCATCTACTACGACATCGGCAGCTGAGACCCATTTCGTCGCAGCACAGCTCTGAGGGAGGAACCGGCGCTTCATGGAATTGACGGTAGGCAGCATCGTGGACGGCAAAGTCACCGGGATCACGAAATTCGGCGCGTTCGTTTCGCTGCCGGATGGCCGCAGCGGACTTGTACATATATCGGAGATTTCCTATACCTATGTGAATGAGGTCAGTGAATTCCTCCAGGTAGGTCAGGAGGTCAAGGTCAAGATTATCGGCATCGACCCCAACGGCCGCATCAATCTCTCCATCAAAAAGACCGCCGATCCCCCTGCCCGGCCGGTCCGGCGCAGCGCGCCGCCCCCTCCGGCGGACAATCCATCCGCGCCAAGGTCCGCCTCCTTTGAGGACAAGCTCAAGCAGTTCATGCAGGATTCGGATTCCCGTCTTTCCGGCGTCCGTCAATACAGCGAGCGTTCCTCCCGCCGTCGCGGCGGCCGGGGCGGCGGTTACAGCGACTACGACGATTGATCCAGAATACAGGCTCCGGGAGCCGTCGTGCGACGGCTCCCGGTTTTTTTGTTGAAAAGCGGAGCTTTTGTCCCTTGCGCGGCGGAACGCAAAAAAGCGGCGGACCCGAAGGTCCGCCCAAGGGGTGTGGGGTCGAAAACGCCGGCAGAGACGGCGTTTCCGGGATATGCGCTCTTCGCCCCGGATAAGCTGTGCGGCCATTGTAACGCTTACGGCAGGAAAAAGACGTCGAAAGGCGTCGCCCGGCGATGTTTTTGCCCCCTTCCATTTTCCCCGGTCTTATGGTATACTGCAAACAGAGCAGGGATACCCGCTCAGTAACCCCAGAAAGGAGAGAATCCTATGAATTTCGTGTTTACCGAAAAGAAGATGTCCTCCTCTGACGACCTGCGCGCCTATGCCGAAAAGAAGATCGGCAAGCTGGAGAAGCTCTTCCGTGGTGAATCCACCGCCTACGTCACCTTCCGGGTAGAGCGCAACCGCAACATCGCAGAAGTCACCGTCAACTCCAACGGCATGTTCTACCGGGCCAGCGAGAGCACCAACGACATGTACGTCTCCATCGACGCCGCCGTGGCCGCTCTGACCCGTCAGGTGCGCAAGTATAAGACCCGTCTGGAAAAGCGCATCCACGAAAACGTCTTGGATGTGGATTTCGCCGCGGCGGTGCCCGTGGCGGAGGAAGAAGAGACCGAATTCAAGGTCATCCGGACCAAGCGCTTCTCCATCAAGCCCATGAGCGTGGACGAGGCCATCCTCCAGATGAACCTGCTGGAGCACGACTTCTATGTGTTCCGCGACCAGGACGAGGAAGATGCTTTCGCCGTGGTCTACCGCCGGCAGGCCGGGGACTACGGCCTCATCGTGGATTCCGACGAGGACTGAGCTTCCCTCTCCCCCATTGGACAGCATACAAGGACCCGGAGCCAGCTGGCTCCGGGTCCCTTTTGTTCTGGATACTCAGGTTTTCTGGCCGCACTTCATGCAGAACTTGTCGCCGGGACGAAGGGGATTGCCGCAGTTCATGCAGAAGGCCCGCTGGCTGGGAGCGGCTTCGGCGGCAGGGGCGGGGGCATCCTCCGGGATGGAAGCACCGCACTTCATGCAGAAGCGGCTGCCGGGCTTCACCGGTTCTCCGCAGACGGGGCATTTCTTTTCGGCGGGATCGGCTTCCGGCGCGGGGGCGGGGGCATCCTCCGGGATGGAGGCGCCGCACTTCATGCAGAAGCGGCTGCCGGGCTTTACCGGTTCTCCGCAGACGGGGCACTTCTTTTCGGCGGGGGCGGCCTCCGGCGCGGGGGCGGGGGCGGCTTCCGCCGCGGGCGCGGGAGCATCCTCCGGGATGGAGGCGCCGCACTTCATGCAGAAGCGGTTGCCGGGCTTTACCGGCTCTCCGCAGACGGGGCACTTCTTTTCAGCGGGAGCGGCTTCCGCCGCGGGCTCGGGGATGCCGGGGGAGACGGTCACCGGCTCCGAAACCACCACAGGCGCAGCTTCGGGCACAGGCTGGGGTTCCGGCTCCGGCTGGGACACGACGACCTCCACCGGTTCCGGTGCGTTGATCACGATGGCTTCCGGTTCGGACACAGGGGTGGGCTCCGCAGCGGGCGCGGGTTCTTCCGCCGTCAGTTCCAGCACGGCTTCCCGCAGCTCCTGGAGAGCCAGGGTCATTTTGTCGATGGCTTCGAGCAGTCTTTCGGTTCCTGCCATATCACTAACCTCCGTTTCCATGATGGCCGCCGGAGCGGCTCGTTTTTGTCTTTACATTTTAATATAACAACCGGCGGCGGGTTTTGCAAGGTCATGGCGAAGATTTCCATTCTTCTCCCTGGCGAAGATTTCCATTCTTCTCCCGTCAGCAAACGAATGTGGCTCTTCCCGGTTTCGCCCGGCTGGGGTCGGGGACGTTCCCCGTTCTGACCCCAGATCTCCGGCTGCCGCCGGGCGCATGCCAGCCAAAACCCGTATAGACGGGAAAAGGTGGCGCAGCAGTTGATTTCTCTCCGCCGGGCATGTATAATTATTGAATTAAGAAACCGAATGTGCCGCGCCGCGGCGGAAGGGAGAACGCATGGACCTGCAGGCATTGTTTGACCGCATCGGCTACACGGAGGGGGGCTCCGACACGGAGCGGCTGATCCGCCTCCACCGCTGCTATGCGACCCACGTCCCCTTTGAGAACATCGACGTCTACAACGACAAGGACGTCTCCCTCAAAACCGAAGATCTCTTCGACAAGATCGTGACCCGGCGCCGCGGCGGCTACTGCTTTGAGATGAACGGCTTCTTCTGCGCCATTCTGCAGGAGATGGGCTTCCCTGCCTATGGGGTGCTGACGAGGCTGAGCCGGGACGGAAAGACCTTCGGCGGCTACCTCCACCGCATGAATCTGACGGAGGCGGACGGGGTGCGCTACATCTGCGACGTGGGCTTCGGCGGCGACTGCTTCTGCCGCCCCCTGCGGCTGGAATACGACGTGCCCCAGAAGGTGCACGGCATGGTGTACCGCGTGGTGCCCGGGACCACCCCCGGCGTGGAATACACGGTGCAGATCCTGCGGGGGGAGGAATTCCAGGACCTGATGGGCTTCATCGACCGGCCCGCCCTGGACGAGGATTTCCAGGTCAGCAATTATTATGTCAACCGCAGTCCCTGGTCCGTCTTCCGGATGATGCTGATGATCAACCGCTTCACCGACGACGGGCGGGCCAGCTTGTCCAACCTGAACCTGACCCTGACCTCCGCCGAGGGTGTGCTTCGCCGGGAAGTAAGCTGGGAGGAGCTGCCCGAGGTGTTGGAAAAGCACTTCGGCATCAACGTCATGCCGGATCACCCTCCCCGGCCCATGAACTGGGGCTGATGGACCACGAGCGCTGGATGCGCCAGGCTCTTGCCCTGGCGGACGAAGCGGCGGCGGCGGGAGAAGTGCCCGTGGGCTGCGTGATCGTCCGGGAGGGCCGGATCGTCGGCAGAGGCCGGAACCGGCGGGAGGAGGACCGCAGCGCCCTGGCCCACGCGGAGATGGACGCCATCCGGGAGGCCTGCGCCGCCCTGGGGGATTGGCGGCTCACCGACTGCGGCCTTTATGTGACCCTGGAGCCCTGTCCCATGTGCGCCGGGGCCATCCTCAACGCCCGGCTGAAGTGGCTCTGCTACGGGGCAAGGGACGAGAAGACCGGCTCCTGCGGCAGCGTGCTGAACCTTTTTGAAGAGAATTACGGCTACCGCCCCGCCATCTACGGCGGCATTCTGGAAGCGGAATGTCTGGAGCGGATGCAGGCCTTCTTCCGGGGCCTGCGCAGCTGAAAACCCGAGGAGAACCCATGGAGAACGCTTTTTTCGCCCTGGCCGCCCGGATGCGCAACATCCGCCGCTGGGGCCTCATGCGCAACAGCTTTGAGGAAAATCTGCTGGAGCACAGCCAGATGACGGCGGTGCTGGCCCACGCCCTGGCGGTGATCCGGCGGGACGTATTCGGCCTCGACGCGGACCCGGACGGGGCCGCCGCAGCCGCCCTGTTCCACGACATGAGCGAGATCATCACCGGGGACATGCCCACGCCGGTGAAATACCTGAATGAGGATATCCGCCGCTCCTACAAGGCGGTGGAGAGTCAGGCGGAAGCCCAGCTTTTGCAGCTGCTTCCCGGGGAGATGCGCCCGGCCTACGTCGAGCTGCTCCGGGGCGGCAGCGGGGAGAACCACGACCTGGTGAAGGCGGCGGACAAGCTGGCCGCCTACATCAAGTGCATCGAGGAGCTGCGGGCGGGCAACGAGGAATTCCGCTCCGCCGAGGGGCAGATCCGCGCTGCTCTGGAAGCCTCGGAGCTGCCGGAGATCGCCTATTTCATGGAGCACTTCCTTCCCGCCTTCGGCATGACCCTGGACGAGCTGACCCACGGCTGATGGCAAAGGGCATCTTCGTCATCACCGGCCCCACCGCCACGGGAAAGACCTCCCTGGGAGTCCTGGCCGCCAAGGCTCTGGACGGGGAGGTCATCTCCGCCGACGCCATGCAGCTCTACCGGGGCATGGTCATCGGCACTGCAGCCCCCACGCCGGAGGAGATGCAGGGCGTGCCCCACCATCTGGTGGGCGTCGTGGACCCCAGGGAGAAGTACAGCGTGGGCCGTTATGTGCAGGAGGCCTCCCGATGCGCCGACGACATCCTGGCCCGGGGCAAGCTCCCCATCCTGGTGGGAGGCACCAACCTTTATATAGAAGCGCTCCTGCGGGGCACGGATTTCGCCGCCGGGGACCCGGCGCTGCGCCGGAGGCTGGAAGAGGAATACGACGCCCTGGGCGGCGGAGAAATGCTGCGGAAGCTGGCCGCCAAGGACCCGGAACGGGCTGCGAAGCTCCATCCCAACGACCGGA
This sequence comes from Oscillospiraceae bacterium, assembly GCA_902795345.1. Classification (GTDB taxonomy): domain Bacteria; phylum Bacillota; class Clostridia; order Oscillospirales; family Oscillospiraceae; genus UBA1774. Next base: position 195,300 of record CADBKO010000001.1, on the reverse strand, counting down.
AGCGCATCGTCCGGGCCCTGGAGATCTATGAACTCACGGGCAAGACCATCACCCGCTTCGACGAGGAGAGCCGCATGGCCAAACCACGCTATCCTTCCTGCACCCTGGCCCTGAGCTTTGAGGACAGGGAAAGGCTTTACGAGCGCATCAACGCCCGGGTGGACCGGATGTTCCGGCAGGGCCTGGTGGAGGAAGTCCGCGCACTGCTGGCCCTGGGAGTCACGGAAAAGGACACGGCCATGCAGGCCATCGGCTACAAGGAGACCGCCGCCGCCCTCCGGGGGGAATACAGCCTGGAGGAGGCCGCGGAACAGATCCGCCAGTCTTCCCGGCGGTATGCCAAGCGGCAGCTCAGCTGGCTGCGGGGCAAAAGCGACGTGAACTGGCATCTTTGGAAAAAAGAAACGAATTATCAGGAAGCCTGCCTGTTTTCGACAAGAATCCTGGAAAATTCTGGTATAATTTGACCAGAATTTGCCGCCGGGCCGAAAGGTCCCGCCGGATACAGAAAGGATGCGGAAAACATGCAGAAGGCCATCAACATACAGGACAGCTTCCTGGCGGGCGCCAGGCGGGAAAAGCTGCCCCTGACCCTCTTCCTCATGAACGGATTCCAGATGCGGGGCTGTGTCACCGCTTACGACAGCTTCACCGTGGTGCTGGACTGCGAGGGGAAGCAGGAGCTCATCTACAAGCACGCCATATCCACCATCATTCCGCTGCGGCCGCTGCCGCTGCCTACGCAGACACAGACGCAGGCGGAATAGCTCTTCCTTAAAGGAGCCGCCGGGAGGACCATGAGAAATTCGAACCTGACCCTGAAGCTGGCCTGCTACCTCATCGTGGCCGCACTGCTGGTGTGGCTGGGCATCTATGCCTATCAGGCCCTGAACGACCCCTATCGGACCGTACCCGTCACCAGCCTCAACATCCGGGACAGCGTGGAGGTCCGGGGCATCGTGGCCCGGGAGGAGCAGGTGCTTTACAGCGTTTACAGCTCCGTGCGGGTCAACCTTTCGGAGGGGACGCGGGTGGCCGCCGGCGGCACAGTGGCGGAGGCTTACGATTCCGAGGAAGCCATGCTGCGGGCCGTGCGCCTGGCAGAGCTCCGGGCAGAGGCGGAGGAGCTGACCGCCCTCCTGGGCGCCGTGGGCGGGGAAAACACCCAGCAGACGGACAGCGAGATCCAGTCCGGCATCCGGAAGCTCAGGCAAAGCGTCTACGAGCAGGATTTCGCCGCGGCGGAGGCCGTCAGCCAGACCCTTCAGACCCAGGTCTTCGCCGCCTTCAGCAACCCCGCCGACGTACAGCGGCATCTGCGGGAGATCGGCGACGAGATCACCAGCCTGGAACGGGAGCGGACCGCCCGCTCCGACGACATCACCGCCCCCGTCTCCGGCCTTTACAGCGGCACGGTGGACGGCTGGGAGGAGCTGGGCTACGAGCAGCTGAAGCAGATCGGCCCGGAGGAGCTGCGGAGCCTGCTGCGGGAGGAACGCAGCGCACCCGCCTGGTCCCTGGGCAAGCTGGTCAGCGGCTCCAAGTGGTATTTCGCCGCCCTGGTGGACGGAGAGGACGCCGGGCGCATCTCCGGGCGGAAATCGCTGACCGTGCGCTTTGGCCGCTATTACGGGGAACAGCTCACCATGCAGGTGGAATGGCTCAGCCCGGAGGAGAACGGGCAGCGGGCCCTGCTGCTCAGCTGCGACGAGCATATGAGCGACATTCTCAGCATGCGCTATCAGGACGCGGAGCTGGTGCTTTCCGAGGAAGCGGGCCTCCGCATCCCCCGGAAGGGCCTCCATGTGGACGACCAGGGCCGCCCCTGCGTCTATGTGCAGACCGCCCTGGTGGTGGAAAAGAAGCTGGTGGAGGTCAAAAAGGACTTCGGGGACTACTACATGGTCGCCAGCGAGACCCTGCGGGCCGGGGACCAGGTCATCGTCAGCGCGAAGAACCTCTATGTGGGAAAGGTCGTGGGGTGAATGGGAAGCATTACGGAGAATGTCCGCCGGGTGCGGGAGGAGATCGCCGAAGCCGCTCTCCGCGCCGGGCGGAAGCCGGAGGACATCGTTCTGGTAGCCGCAAGCAAGACCAAGGACGCCGAGGCAGTTCGGGAAGCGGTCCGGGCCGGGGTGGACGCCTGCGGAGAGAACCGGGTGAATGAATTTCTGGAGAAGGACGCCCTGGGCGCTTACGACGGCGCGCCCAAGCACTTCATCGGCCGCCTGCAGCACAACAAGGTGCGGCAGATCACCGGCAGAGCGGACCTCATCCAGTCCGTGGATTCCATCGAGCTGCTGGAGCTGCTGGAGAAGCGGGCCGCCCTCCTGGACACGGTGCAGCCCATCCTGCTGCAGGTGAACATCGGGCGGGAGGACACCAAGGGCGGCTTCCTGCCGGAGGCTGCGGACGAGGCCGTCGCCAGGGCCGCAGAACTGCCCCATCTGCGCCCGGAAGGGCTCATGGCCATCCCGCCCGCCTGGGAAAAAACGGAGGGGACCTGGCCCGGCGCAAAAAAATATCCTTATTTTGACGAAATGTATCAGCTTTATATTGACATCGCGGGAAAAAAATACGATAATACCCATATATGGTGTCTGTCTATGGGGATGAGCGGGGATTTCGCCCAAGCGATAGTGTCCGGCGCCAACATGGTCCGGGTAGGCTCCGCCATCTTCGGAGCGCGGACGGCATTGCAGCCATGAGAAACGGAGAAGAGTAAAATGGGTATTCTTGACAATCTGAAGCGGATCGCGCGGCCTTACGACGATGAGACCTTTGAGGATTACGAGGAGAAGCCGAAAGCGGCTCCTGCCGCCTCCTCCTGGATCGAGGGCGAGGATTTGAACGTACCGGAGAAGAAGACGGGCAACAAGGTCGTGAACATTCATGCCACGGCCCGCCTCCAGGTGGTGCTGGTCATGCCGGAGCAGTATGAGGCTGCCCGGGAGATCGCCGACCATCTGCGGGACAAGCGCACGGTGGTCCTGAATCTGGAGAACACCAACAAGGACGTCTCCCGCCGCATCCTTGACTTCGTGAGCGGCGTCGCCTATGCCCAGGACGGGAAGATCAAGAAGGTCGCCGTGAGCACCTTCATCGTCACGCCCTATAATGTGGACATCCTCGGCGACCTGATCGACGAGCTGGAGAACAACGGCGTCTACTTCTGATCGCGGGGCGGCGCTCCGGGAAAGGACGGCACATCTTGCTGACACCCCAGGAAGTATCAAGCAGCGAATTTGAAAAAGCCGTATTCGGCGGTTACGACACCGCCTCAGTCGATAAGTTCCTGACACAGGTAACGCAGGATTATTCTGCGCTCTACCGGGAAAACGGCATCCTGAAGAACAAAATGAAGGTGCTGGTGGACAAAGTGGAGGAATACCGCTCCACGGAGGACGCCATGCGCATGGCCCTGCTCCAGGCGGAGCGGACCGCCAAGGAGATGCTTACCGCCGCGGAAGCGGAGCGGGATTCCATCGAAGCGGAAGTAGCCCAGAAAAAGGGCGAGCTGATGCGCCAGGCGGAGGAGGAAGCGGAATCCCGCCGGGCAGAGATCCGGGAGTCCCTGGCCTCCGAGGAGGCTGCGCTGGAACGCGCCAAGCGGGCCACCGCCGAATACCTGGACAAGCTGAAGGCCGCCATGACCGCCTATGCCGAAACGCTGAACCGGGTCTATGATTTCGTGGAGCCTCTGCCTCCCCAGCCGGAGCAGCCCGCGGAAGCGGAGCCGGAGAAGGAGGAAGCGCCTCCCGCCCCGGAGGAAACGCCGAAGGAAGGCGTCAGCCAGGATACGGTGGAGAATATCAAGGAGCTCATCGACCGGGCTTTCTCTTCCGCGGAACAAAAGGAAAAGACCGCCGAGGAAGAGGCTTACAAGGAATTCACCAGCTCCACGATCCCGAAAATCGACTATGATAATCTCCAGTTCGGAGAAAACTACGATCCCAAAAACAAGAACTGACCCATACTCCCCTTTACCGCGCGGCGCAACGCCGCGCGGTTTTTGCTGCTTCGGAAAGAAAAGCGCCGGTACCCTTGCAATAAGGCTGTGAATACGGTAAAATATTATATTATTATGTGGGGATTATGCCCTTCGGGCTTTTCCCCCGGGGAGGGCAGAGCATGGCAGGCACCACCACCGTCCGCAGCATGGGCGTCCACGGCATCCGCGGCTATGGCGTGACTGTGGAATGCTATGCCGCCCACGGCGTCCAGAGTCCCTTCGACATCGTGGGCCTGCCGGACGCGGCGGTGAAGGAAGCCCGGGAACGGGTGCGGGCCGCGGTGCGCAGCCGGGGCTTCCGCTTTCCCCCGGGCCGGATCACGGTGAACCTGGCCCCGGCGGACACCCGCAAGGGCGGCACCGTCTATGACCTGCCCATCTTCCTGGGGGTGCTGACCGCCACGGAGCAGCTCCCTCCCCTTCCGGAGGACTGCGCCTTCTTCGGGGAGCTGAGCCTGGACGGGCTCCTGCGGCCCGTGCCCGGCGCGCTCAGCATGGCCCTGGCCGCCCGGCGGGAGGGCGTGAAGCGCCTCTTCGTCCCCGCCGCCAACGCCGACGAGGCCGCCTTTGCCCAGGGGCTGGAGGTCTACGGGGCCGAGGACGTGGGGCAGCTGCTGGCCCACCTGCGGGGGGAAACGACCCTCACCCGGGCGGAAGCGCCGCCTCTCAGCTCCCTGGCAGGTCCCATGCCGGATTTTGCCGACGTGAAGGGGCAGGAGGACGTGAAGCGTGCCCTGGAGGTGGCGGTGGCCGGCGGCCATAACGTGCTGCTCTCCGGCCCGCCGGGGGCGGGCAAAAGCATGCTGGCCTCCCGTCTGCCCTCCATCCTTCCGGCCATGACCCTGGGAGAAATGCTGGAAACCACGGAGATCCACTCCATTGCCGGGCTCACCGGCCCCCACAACCCCATCGTGGTCCAGCGGCCCTTCCGTTCCCCCCATCACACCATCTCCTCCTCCGGCCTGGCCGGCGGCACCGCCAACCCCCGGCCCGGAGAGATCAGCCTGGCCCACAACGGCGTCCTGTTTCTGGACGAGCTGCCGGAATTCAACCGCCAGACCCTGGAGGTGCTGCGGCAGCCTCTGGAGACCGGGGAGGTCACCATCTCCCGGGCTGCCGGGGCCGAAACCTTCCCCAGCCGCTTCATGCTGGTCTGCGCCATGAACCCCTGCCGCTGCGGGTGGTACGGCCACCCCTCCGGCCGCTGTACCTGCTCGGAAAGCGCCGTGCGCGCCTACCGGCAGCGTATCTCCGGTCCCCTGCTGGACCGGATGGACATCATGCTCTCCGTCCGCTCCCTGGAATTCGACGAGCTGCGCGCCGAAAGCGCCGGGGAAAGCTCGGCGGCCATCCGCGCCAGGGTGGAAAAGGCCCGGGAAGTGCAGCGAAAGCGGATGGCGGGCAGCGGCGAGACCCTGAACGCTCGGCTTTCCGGGGAGCTGCTGCGCACTTCCTGCCGTCTGGACGCTTCCTCCGAAAGCATGCTCCGCGCCGCCTATGCCCGCCTGGGGCTCACCGCCCGCAGCCACGACAAGGTGCTGCGGGTGGCCAGGACCATCGCGGACCTGGCCGGGAGCGAGCGCATCGAAGCCCCCCATCTGGCGGAGGCCCTGCAATACCGGGCCCAGCTCTGAGCTTATGAACAACGTTCCGGACCCTGAACCGGCCCGGGCCGTGCAATACGACCGCTCAAAGGAGTAGTGAACCGATGAAAAAACTTCTTCCCGTCCTTATGGCCCTTCTCCTGCTGGCGCTTCTGTGCGCCTGCGACGGCATCGGGAAGCCCGCTCCCACCCCGGAAGCGACGGCGACCCCCGCGCCGACTGCGACGCCCACTCCTACCATCACCATGGTCCTGTCTTCCGAGGAATTCCAGAGCTATTCCTGCATGGAGGCGGAAAAGAAGCTCCAGATCATGGGCTTCACCGCCATTCGCCTCAGCGAGTACCCCGACCTGAGTTCCGTTGAGGCCGACAAGGTGGACAAGATCCAGTCCATCACCATCGAGGACAAGGAGCATTTCTCCGCGGGAGACAGCTTCCCTGCGGACGCCGAAGTCGTGCTCCGGTACCATGTGGTCCGCAAGCTGGCTCTCCCCGCCGCGGCGGAGGAGCTGAAGCTCAAGGAGGCCACCGAGGCCGCCCGGCTCTTTGAGGAAGCCGGCTTCACCAACGTGAGCACCGAGGTGGTAGAGGACCTGGACAAGGCCGACGACGGTCCCCTGGTGGAGACCCTGGTGGACGGCCGTTCCGATTTCAGCACCAGCGACACGGTTCCCTTCGACTCCGAGATCCGCATCGTGACCCATGTCTACGGCGGTCCCTACGCCCATTTGACGGAGCTGACCCCGGAGCAGATCTATGCCCGCTGCGCCCCCGCCGTGTTCTATGTGGAGATCTATGACGAATGGGGCTGGTGCATCAAGACCGGCAGCGGCTTCTTCCTCACCGAGGACGGCCTGGCCATCACCAACTACCATGTGATCTCCGGCGCGGACAGCGCCAGCATCACCGTCTCCGACACCGGGGAGGTCTACCCCGTGGCCGGCGTCTACGATTACAGCGCCGCGGAGGACTGGGCCGTGCTGCAGATCGACGGCAGCGGCTTCCAGACCCTGGAGATCGGGGACCCGGGCTACGACGTGGGCGGCGCCACCGTCTACGCCATCGGCAGTCCTCTGGGCCTGCAGAACACCATCTCCGCAGGCATCATCTCCAACCCCGCCCGTGTGGACGGCGGCATGACCTATATCCAGATGAGTGCAGCCATCTCCCCGGGCAGCAGCGGCGGCGCCTTGCTGAACAAATACGGCCAGGTCATCGGCATCACCTCCGCCACCTATACCAGCGGCCAGAACCTGAACCTCTCCATCCCCCTGACCTATCTGGAGGATATGGACATCAGCTCCTATGTGCCCCTCCATGCCGCCCAGAATTCCCCCAGCGGCACCCTCACCCTCTCCGGCTCCAAGCTGACCCTGGGCCTGGGCGAGACCGGCAGCATCACCGTCACCGCTATCGAACAGAACTGTGAAGAGACCGTTTCCGTCCGCTATGTCATTGCCGATGATGAGATCGTATCCTGCTCCTGGGGCGGCTGGGTCGGTGACGACAACACGCTGAACATAACACCGCTGAAGATCGGCAACACGGACGTGACCGTCTACTTCCTCATCAGCGGCACCGAGACGGTGCTGGACGTGAAGACCCTCTCCGTCACCGTCACGGCGGACGGCAGCAGCCAGATCTCCGACGATTCCACGGAATTCAGCGTGGATACGTCCACGGTGAATGTGAGTCTCTTCGGCTCCGGCACGGTCTGGGTCCATGCCTACACCGACTACATCGGCGACCCCGACCATCACGTCTATGTCACCTCCTACACCGGGGACAGCTCCATCGTGGAGTGTTCCTGGGGCAGCTGGGAGGGCAACGACATACCCCTGTATATTACGCCCCTGGCTTCCGGCACCACAGAGATCACCCTGGTCTATCACCTGGAGGACGAGACGGTGCTGGCCCAGGAGATCGTGACCGTCAACGTCATCTTCGGCTCCCTCACTGTGTCCGAGACAGAGCTGGGCATGGCCGTGGGCGACACCGTCACGCTGACGGTCTCCTGCCGTCTGGAGGGCTGTGATAACATTGCCTTCTCCTGGGACCTCTACGGCGATCCGGTGCTGGACATCCAGTGGGGCGCCTGGTCCGAGGACGGCCTCAGCCGGGAACTGATCCTCACCGCCGTCAGCGCCGGTGAGGCGGATATGGACATCTGGCTGGAGGAATGTGATACCATGCTGTATCTGGACTGCGTCTCCGTTTCCGTCTCCGTGGAGTAAGCGGGACTACGATTTGACCCGAAAGGGGGCAAGATCATGAATATCGTTGTCGCAGGCGGCGGCAAGGTGGGCGGCGAAGTCGTGCAGCAGCTGAGCCAGGAGGGCCACAGCGTCACCGTGGTCGATGTGAGCGCCGCAAGAGTGGAGGAAATGAACGGGCAGTATGACGTCATGGGTATCGTGGGCAACTGCGCCACCTTGCAGGTCATGCAGGATGCCCAGGTGGGCAAGGCGGACCTGATGATCGCCACCACCGCTTCCGACGAGCAGAACCTGCTGGCCTGCCTGCTGGCCAAAAAGCTGGGCGCCCAGCACACCATCGCCCGGGTCCGGGATCCCCAGTACGTGGGGCAGATGGAATACCTCTCCGAGGATCTGGGCCTGAGCATGTACGTCAATCCGGAATACTCCGCAGCCTCCGAGATATTCCGTCTGCTGCGCTTCCCCTCCGCCCAGAAGCTGGAGGTCTTTGCCGGCGGCCGGGTGGAGATCGTGGAGGTGACGGTGCCGGAGGGCAGCGGTCTGGCGGGCATACCCTTGCGGGAGCTGCCCAGGGCCATGGGCGCGCGCATCCTCATCTGCGCCGTGCAGCGCGACGAGGAGGTCTGCATCCCCAAGGGCGATTTCGTCCTCCGGGACGGGGACCGCATCAGCATCACCGCCGAGCCCAACGAGATCACCCGGGTCTTCAAGAAATGGGGCCTGCTGCGGAAAAAGGTGGACAATGTGATGCTGGTGGGGGGCGGCCTCATCAGCTATTACCTGGGCAGGATGCTCTGCGGCATCGGGGCCCGGGTGGTCATCGTGGAAAAGGACACCGCCCGCTGCCGGGAGCTGTGCGAACTGCTGCCGGAGGCCACCATCATAAGCGGCGACAGCACGGACCATGAGCTGCTGGGCGAGGTGGGTATCCAGAACATGGACGGCGTGGTGGCCCTGACGGGCTCCGACGAGGAGAACATCATCCTGGGCATGTACGCCGATTCTCTGGGCGAGGCCCGGAAAGTGGTGGTGAAGGTCAACAACGGCAATCTGGTGCGGCTGGGCGAGCGGGCCGGGCTGGAAAGCGTGCTGAGTCCCAAGCACATCACCGCCAATACCATCCTGCGCTATGTGCGGGGCATGTCCAACTCCCTGGACTCCAACGTGGAAGCTCTGCACACCTTCTGCTCCGGCCAGGTGGAGGCCCTGGAATTCTCCGTGGGCACCCAGGCCGACGGCGTGGCGGGCATCTCCCTGAAGGACCTGGAGCTGCGCCGCGACCTGCTGCTGGCCTGCATCATCCGGGACGGGCGGGCCATCATCCCCGGCGGTCTCGATATGATCCACCGGGGGGACCACGTCCTGGTGGTCACCACGGCGGAGGGGCTCAACGACATCACCGACATCCTGGAAAAATAACGACCGGGCGCGTCTCTGCAAGCGGAGACGCGCCTTACCGAAAGGAACGAAACCATGGACACTTACACCGGCTGTCACCCCGGCGGGGAAGCTCTGACCCTGGAGGCCGCGAAAGCCTGCGGCTGGAAGGAGGGGGACCGCATCCTGGACGTGGGCTGCGGCGGCGGAGAGAGCATGCTGCTCCTGAAAAAAACTCTGGGCGTCAAACCCGTGGGCTGCGACAGGGATGAAGGGATGCTGGCCCGGGCCAGGCTTCTGGACGCGGATTTCAAGCTGCGCGTCACCGACGGCATGAGCCTGGACTTTCCCTCCCTCTATTTCGACGGGGCCCTGCTGGAATGTTCCTTCAGCCTCATGAACCGTCACGACGAGATGCTCAACGAGCTCTACTGCGTGCTGAAAAAAGGCGCGAAGGTGGCCATCAGCGACCTCTATTACATCAACCCCGACCCGGACAAAGCCGGGGAGGTCTACTATGAAGCCAAGAGGATACTGGGCACCCCCAGGGAGGAAGGGGACTGCGAGAAGGCCGACGAGATGCCCTCCCCCTACCTGCTGGACGGGATGTTCGTCATCGACAACCTTCTGCACGCCATCCGGGAGACGGGCTTTGAGATCACCTATTTCCGGGACCGGACCAAGCAGCTCCAGGATTGGTATGCCCAGCTGCTCATGGATTACGGCAGCCTGGACGAATACTGGAAGCAGACCCTTCCCGACGGCAGCAAGCCCTTCTGCCGCGCCAAGGTGGACAAGCACACCGGCTACTTCCTGCTGACGGCGGAAAAGCTGTGATCGGCGGCATCGTCCTCGCGGCGGGCTATTCCTCCCGCATGGGGGACTTCAAGCCCCTGATGCCGGTGGCGGGCGTCCCGGCCCTGAAACGGTGCATCGACGTTCTGACCGCCGCGGGGGCGGAGACGGCGGTGGTGACCGGCTGCCGCCGGGAGGAGCTGGCCCCTCGGCTGCGGGAATGGGGCGCCTGTGAGATCGTGAACCCGGATTACGCGGAGGGCATGTTCACCTCCGTGCTGGCGGGGGTGCGGCATTTCGCGGAAAAGGGCGCGGAAATGATCCTCCTGCTCCCCTGCGACTGCGCCGCCGTGCCCAAGGAGGCGGTGCGCCAGCTCATCGCCTGCGCCGGGGACAAGGGGGAATACGCCCTGCCCACCTATGAGGGGCGCAACGGCCACCCGCTGCTGATCCCCCGGCGGTATTTCGGGGAGATCCTGCATTTCACCGGCCCCGGCGGCCTGAAGGGGGCACGCAGTCTCCACGAAGACACCCTCCTGCGCCTCAGCATGCCCTGGCAGGGCACGGTGCTGGACATGGACACCCCGGAGGACTATGCCGCTCTCTGCGCCTACGCCCAGGACGACGGTCTGGCGGACCTGGCCGCGGGGCGGACCTTCTGGCTCCTGCGCCACGGGGCGACGGAGCTCCACAGCGGCAAGGTGGTCATGGGCCGCTATGACGCCCGCCTCTCCGAGATCGGGAAAAGCCAGATGGCGGAGATGGGAAAGCGCCTCGCCGGGGAAAAGCTCCGGGCCGGAGTTCTCTATTCGAGCCCCCTGCGCCGGGCGCGGGACAGCGCGGAGATCGTGAACCGCTGCCTGGGACTCCCCATCCGGGAGGTGGAGGATTTTTCCGAGATCAGCTTGGGGGCCTGGGACGGAAGGCTGATCGAAGACGTGAAAAAGGAATGGCCGTCCCAGTATGCCCGGCGGGGGGAATATCTCATGAGCTACCGCTTCGACGAGGGGAGCGAGAGCTTCTACATGGTGCAGGCGCGGGTCCGCCGCGCTCTCCTGGAGCTGCTGAAGGACGACCCCAGCCCGGATATCCTGATTCTCACCCACGCAGGGGTCATCAAGTGCCTTTGGGGCATCCTCCTGGGCCGGGACATCGACTGGGCCTTCCCCCGCTGCCGCCCGGACAAGGGGGAACTGACGGTGCTTCGGGTATAGAAAAACCGCACGGCCCCTCGGGTCGTGCGGTGTTCGGTTTGGCTTTTAAACTCCGGCTTCCGCCTTGATCTGCTTCAGGGCTTGGGCCAGCTGGTCCGGGCAGGAGGTGGGCTTGGGGCCGCAGTGGATGCCGTCCACAATGGAGATCACTTCGTCGATGGGGCGGTTCTCGCTGAGCCGGGCCACACCCTGGGTATTGCCGGGGCAACCGCCGATGAATTCCACCTTGCGGATGATGTCCCCTTCCATGTCAATGACGATGCTCCGGGAGCAAACGCCTTTTGTTTTATAAGTATACTGCATGGTCATTCTCCTTTGCCAAGTTCGATTTTTCCCATCATAACACAGCGTCCCCGTTCTTGCAAGAGCGGCGGAAGCATATAAATCCCCGTAAGGGGGGTGAGCTGTGTTGAAACGGTTGATGCGGGACTTGGCGGTATTGCTGACGGTGACGCTGCTGGCTTTCGGGCTGGACAAGCTGGGGGCCTTCACCGCCCTGGCCGCCCTGCTGGAACCGGCGGCTGCAGCAGAGGAAGAGGAGAGCGTCTCCTTCTGGCCTGGGGAAAGCGCGCCCTACCTGCCCCCTGCCCCGAAGCCAACGCCGCAGCCGGAAACCGCAGAGGGGGAAGAACCGGTGTCCGCCCTGTCCCAGGGGGATCTGCGCAGCGCCAGCCGCCTCATGGTGGATCAGCTGGGCCTGCTGCGGGAGGGGTGGAGCTACGCCATCCCCGCAGAGGGACCGCAGGTGCTGATCTTCCACACCCACAGCTGCGAAGCCTATACGCCCCAAGGGGAGGACGATTATGAAGCCAGCGGGGAATTCCGCACCCTGGAGGACAGCCAGAGCGTCATCGCCGTGGGGGACTGTCTGGCGGAAGCCCTGGAACAGTTGGGCTTCGGGGTGCTCCATGACCGCAGCCTTTACGACTATCCCGCCTACAACGGGGCCTATGACCGCTCCGGGGCGGCGGTGCGGCAGCTGCTGGAGGACAATCCCGGCATCCGGGTGGTCATCGACCTGCACCGGGATTCCCTGGGCGGGCGGAGGACGGAATACCTCCTCCCCGACGGGCAGAAGAGCGCCCAGGTCATGCTGCTGCTCACCACCGGGGAAAACGGCCTGTATCATCCCAGCTGGCGGGAAAACCTGAAGCTGGGGCTGGAGCTGCAGAACCGGATGGAGCTGGACTATCCGGGGCTGGCACGGCCCCTCTACCTCTCCCCCGCCCGTTACAATCAGCACCTGTCCCCCGGCTCTCTGCTGCTGGAGGTGGGCACGGACGCCAATACCCTGGCGGAAGCCAAGCAGGCGGCCCTTCTTTTTGCCGACTGCCTGGGACAAGTGCTGGAAGCACACAAAGAGAATTGAGGTGCCAATCATGTCTGCGGAACTGGTGGCTCTGGGCGAGCTGCTGATCGACTTTACCCCCTGCGGGCTTTCCGAGACGGGAAGCCTTCGCTATGAGCGAAACCCCGGCGGCGCGCCGGCCAACGTGGCGGTGGCCGCTGCCCGGCTGGGCCTCTCCGCCGCCTTTGTGGGCAAGGTGGGGGACGACATCCACGGGCGTTTCCTGCGCCGGACCCTGGAAGCCGAAGGGGTGGATCTCTCCGGCCTGGTGACAGACAGGGAGACAAGCACCTCCCTGGCTTTCGTGGAGCTGGAGCCCGGGGGAGAGCGGGATTTCAGCTTTGTGCGCCGGGGCTGCGGCGATACCCGGCTGAGGCCGGAGGAGATCCCCGCAGAGCTGATCCGGAATGCGAAGCTCCTCCACCTGGGCACTCTGTCCATGACGGAGGAACCGGCCCGCAGCGCGACCAGGTGGGCCCTGGCCCTGGCCGGGGCTGCGGGGGTGCCCGTCTCCTGCGACGTGAATTACCGCGCGCCGCTGTGGGACAGCGAAAGGGACTTCCTCCTGGCCTGCGACGCCCTGCTGCCCCGGGTGCAGCTCTTGAAGATCTCCCGGGAGGAGGCGGCGCTGCTCACCGGCCTGACCGAGCCGGAGGCCGCCGCCGGAGCGATCAAAAGCCGCTGGGGGGTGGAGACCGTAGCGGTGACTCTGGGAGCCGAGGGGGCCTGGCTGGACGGTTTCTGCCCCGCGCCCAGCGTCCGGGCTTTGGACACCACCGGCGCCGGGGACTGCTTCTGGGCCGCCTGGCTCTATGCCCGGCTGCGGCAGAGGAAGGACGCCCTGCCCTTTGCCTGCGCTGCCGCTTCCCTCTGCGTAGAGAAGCGGGGGGCCATTCCCGCCATGCCTAACCTGGCGGAAGTGGAGGCGCGGCTGAAGGGATAAGAAAAGCGGGCCGCGCTTTCATTTGCGCAGCCCGTTGAGGTAGGTTTCCAATATGAGGGTGGCGGCCACGGCGTCGATCCGCTCCCGCCGCTTTTTTCCCTTCTTCCCCGCTTCGGAGAGGATGCCGTGGGCTTCCAGGGTGGTGCGCCGCTCGTCCACAAAGACCACCGTCAGTCCCTTTCCCTCCAGCTCGGAAGCAAAGGCGCGGCTCTTTTCCGCCCGGGGGCCCTCGCTCCCGTCCATATTCCGGGGCAGGCCCAGCACGACGGTATCGACGCCCTTTTCCCGGGCCAGGGCCGCCACGTCCTCCACCAGCTTCTGGTGGTTCCAGGAGGGCAGCACCGCCGTCTCCCCCGCCAGGAGGCCCAGGCTGTCAGAAATGGCGACGCCGGTGCGGGCGTCCCCGTAATCCAATGCCATGACTTTCATTTCATCACCCGGGGCTATTCTAGCACAGCATTCTCCGTTTGTCATCCCGGCAAAAACAGGATAGGATGAGGATATGTACTACACATACTTGCTGCGCTGCCGGGACGGCAGCCTTTACGCGGGCATCACCACGGACCTTCATCGTCGCTACCGGGAACACCGGGAGGGCGGCAAAAAGGGGGCAAAGTATACCCGCGCCCACCCGCCGGCGGGCTATGCCGCCGCCTGGCGCGCGCCGGACCGGGCGGCGGCCTCCCGCCTGGAATACCGGCTGAAAAAGCTGGGGCACGCCGATAAAGAGGCCGTCATCGACAGCTGGCTTCCGGGCTTTCTCGCCCTCCGCCCGGAAGAGCTGCGGGAGGCGGAAGGATGAAGATCCTGGTGAGCGCCTGCCTGCTGGGGCTGCGCTGCCGCTACGACGGGCAGGCAAAGCCCAACGCCAACGTGCTGGTGCTGGGGGAAAAGCATACCCTCGTCCCCTGCTGCCCGGAGCAGCTGGGCGGCCTGCCCACGCCCCGAAGCCCCTCGGAATGGCAGGGGAAGCGGATCGTGAACCAGGCGGGGCAGGACGTGACGGACCAGTACCTTCGGGGCGGCGAAGAGGCCGTCAGGCTGGCCCGGACCCTGGGCTGCGAGCTGGCCATCCTCAAGGAGCGCAGCCCCGCCTGCGGCAGCCGGGAGATCTATGACGGCAGCTTTTCCGGCGTCCTCCTTCCCGGCGAGGGCAGCGCCGCCCGTGCCCTGCGGGAGGCGGGCATCCCGGTTTTGGGGGAAAGCGAGCTGGACAAGCTCAAATAGGATAAAGCGGGGGCAAAGCCTCCTATCTTAGCACAAAAGCGCTTTTGACGAATGTCAAAAGCGCTTTTTCTCTGCCTCCGGATCAGGTCGCGTCCCGCTCTTCTTCCCGATTGCGGAAGAGCATGGTGATGCACCAGACGCCCGCCAGCCCCACCAGGGTGAAGATCACCCGGCTGAGAGTGGAGGTTTGACCCCCGCAGAGCCAGGCCACCACGTCGAACTTGAACACGCCGACGCAGCCCCAGTTCAGGGCACCGATGATGGCCAGCGTCAGCATGATCTTATCCATGACCATGATTTCATCCTCCGATCTTTCGATTCGGCCTCAGTATGCCACAGTCAGGCGGGATTATACGCACAGGGCGATTCAGTTTCCCGATTTTTCCTTCATTTCCATTTCTGCCTTCAGGCTGCGGAATCCTTCGTCATCGCCCAGGAAGTCCTCGTATTTCGTGAGATGCGCGGACAGATTGGGGATCGGCATCCATTCCTCCTGCATCTCCGGATCGTCCTTCAACTGATCGAAGAAGATCCAATTCCGCGCCGCCAGCTGGTGATCCTCCAGACTGGCAGCGGCCTTGCACTGCAGACCCAGCGCCATCTGGCGGCGGAGAGCGGCCAAACAGCCCTCTTTGTCCTCCAAAGCCCGTTGGAGCTTGGCCCAGGTATCCGCCGCCATGAATTTGCGGGGAGCAAAGAAATCCGGGCAGACCAGATCGAAAAGGGACAGCAGCTTCTCGCGGACCTCCGAAAAGGCCAGGGCACGCCGCGCATCCCGGCTGTAATATCCGCTTATCATCATCATAAGCAGGGTATCCATGGTCAGCCAGAGCGTGAAAATCTGCCGTTGTCCAAAGCGCATCAGCTCCTTGTCGCCCCTTTGCATCAGCACCTGGGCTTTCCCCACGATCCGCAGCTGCCAGGCTTCCGGGCTCAACCGCTCCATGCAATCCAGGGCCCGCTCATATTGCCCCGCATAGACATAGGCGCGACGCAGCACTTCAAGAGCCTCGTCCACCCGCTGCCGATCCCCGCAGGAGCGGATAAGCTCCCGGCAGAGACGAATGCAGGCTTCCCTGGCTTCTTCCGCCTCTCCCGTCTTTTCCTCATGATCCCGGACCACCGAAAGGGAAAGCCAGGACATGGCCAGGGCAATTTTCAGCTGCGGGTCATTGGGATATTTTTCCAGTCCCGCTTTCAGCATGGCGATATTCTCCTCCAGGGACTCGCACCGGTCGGCCCTGTCCACGATGGCACGGGCTTCCTCCCCGTCGGGGAGACGGAAGCCGAACAGCCGGTCGATGGAGACGCCGAACAGCTCCGCCAAAAGGGGGAACTGCCCCACGTCCGGGGCGCACACGTCGTTTTCCCACTTGGACACGCTCTGGCCGGAGACCCCCAGTTTTTCTGCCAGTTGCTGCTGGGTCAGGCCCTTGGCTCTGCGTAGCTCGCTGATATTCGTTCCGATGCTCATGGGTTTTCCTCCTGATCAGTGGAAACAAAGCTCTGTCCCACGGTGAGTTACAGTAAATCCAGAGTGTAGAGGTCGATGTTCAAAACGGGCAAGAACCCACAGGCTGCGGCGAGCTTCGCGGCAGCTTCGTTCTCTCCGTCATATTCATACGCCACTGTTTGGCCGGGATACAGCCCCAATACATGGTTCATCAGCGCTTTGCTGCAGCCCTTTCCCCGGTGGTCCGGCCTTGTGAACGGATTGATCAACATGGTGCGCTGAAAGCTGATCGTGGCGTAGTTCGTCGTTGACACCTGGATAGCAGCCAGCAGACGCCCATCCGACAGGAACCCGAAAACATCGCTTTTCAGTTCCTCGGTGTCCGCCGCCCGCAAGATGGTCTCATAGGCGGAGCTGTATACGTCCCGCTGATACTGCGTGACGTCGGGATGATCGAACAAACCCTCCAGCAGGGGCAAGTGCCGCTCCTCAAGCCGGACGATCCGGGGATCGTCCGCCGATACGCTGCCGCCTTCCCGCTGAAAGATCGTGCATCTTTCGGCAGCTTCCAGACGGATCTTCTCCTGAGGCAGACCGACGATGGAAACGCCGTCCAGCATCAGGACGCGCGCCAGGACTTCCGAACCGGCCATCTCCCGCACGAGAGAAACGTCCAGCGGTTCTGCGCTGGCCCACGAAAACCATGCGCCCATACCTTCCGGACGACCGGCCATTTCCCGAAACAGCGTCGAATGGGGACCGACATCCATTCTCCGGCAAAGCTCTACATGCAGCCTCTTTGACAGTTCCGCATTGCGGAAGGAGCCGCAAAAGGCCAGATAAATATCTTCCTGACGGTACTTCATTTTTCTTCCTCCTTTATTCGTTATGATGATACCATGCTTTCATCAGGAAAAGAATGCATCATTTTTCGCCCTGGTCTTTCCTTTTCTCAACCGCAGGTTGGACGAACAATTCCCCGGAGCCGGGTCGGCTCCGGGGAATTGCGGCTTTCTCTTATCTTCCGATGCTCCGCCCGGCCTGCCAGCCGGTCTTCGTGGCGTTCATGATGTTCTTCACGCCGGTGCAGTCCCCGGCGAAGGCGAAGCTGGGAGCGTCGGCGGAGAGGGCCGCGGCTTCCTCATAATTGGGCTTTCGGCCCGTGGCGTAGACCACCGTGTCCGCCGGGAAGAAGCAGCCGTCCTCCGTATTGACCCCGTCGGGGTCGATCTTAACGGCGGCGGTACGGAAGTGGATGGGGATGCGCAGCTTTTCCAGCTCCATGCGCACGATGCTCCCGTGCATGAAGGCCCCGTCCATGCGCATCGCGGGGGCCAGCTCCAATATCACCGGCTCCTTCCCCAGGTTGCGCAGGTAGATGGCCAGCTCCGTGCCCACCAGGCCGGCGCCCAGGATCACCACCTTCTGCCCGCATTTTTCCGGGCTGCGGTAGGCTTCCTCCGCCGGAAGCACATTCTTCCCCTCGATGCCGGGGATGGGGGGCACCGCGGCCTCGCTGCCCAGGGCGGCGATCACCGCATCGTACTTGCCCTTTTGGACAAATTCGGGGGTTACTTCCGTGTTCAGCTTCACCCGCACGCCCTCCTCCAGAAGGCTGTCCGCCTGCTGCCGGATATAAGCGGCGAGATTGGCCTTGAAGGGCACCTCCTCCTCGCAGGTGATGGCGCCGCCCAGATGGTCGGACCTCTCGCAGAGGGTCACGTCATGGCCCTGCTTCGCGGCGGTGAGGGCCGCTTCCATGCCCGCGATGCCGCCCCCGGCCACCAGCACCTTCTTTATGCGCCGGGCGCCGGGCTTTTCCGCCTCCAGCTCCCGGCCCGTCTCCGGGTTCAGGGCGCAGAGGATGCGTCCCGAGGGGAAAAGGTTACTGAAGCAGCTGAGGCAGCGGACGCAGTGGCGGATCTCGTCCTCCCGGCCGCTGCGGGCCTTGTTGGGCAGGTCGGGGTCGCAGATGAGGCCCCGGGCGATGGCCACGATGTCCGCCTGGCCGGAGGCGATGACCTCTTCCATGTATTCCGGCGTGGACATGCCGCCCACACAGGCCACCAGGGACTGGCTGATATGCTTTTTGATCTCCGCGGCGAAGCGGACGTTTTTGCCCTCCTCCTCGAACATATTGGGATAGGATTTGAAGAAGCCGGGGCCGATGCCGGAGCCGTGGACGCCCACGGAGACATGGATGATGTCCGCATGCCCGTCCAGGGCCTTGGCGTACTGGATGCCCTCGTCGATGCCGTAACCTTCCTCAAACTCGGTGCCGGAGATGCGGAATTCGACGGGGAAATCCTTGCCGCAGCGCTCATGGATGGCGTCGCAGACGGCCACGGCGAAACGGGTGCGGTTCTCCAGGCTGCCGCCCCAGCGGTCCGTGCGCTGGTTTGTCCACCTGGCGAAGAACTGCTCCGGCAGCCAGCCGTGGCCACCGTGGACGGTGACCATGCCGCAGCCCGCCATCTTGCAGTTGGCGGCGGCAGCAGCGTACTTCTGGATGGTGGCCAGGATCTGCTCCTCCGTCATGGCGTGGCAGGGCTTGCCGTGGTCCTCACCCTCGGAGGGGCCCAGGGCGGCGATGCCATAGCGCCCATGGTGCTGCAGCTCGGGAGAGCAAACGGCGCCCGCGGCGGTGATGGCATTGGCCAACCGCCAGAGGCCGGCCACGGTGCCGAAGCTGCTTAGATCCACGCAGAGGCCGGTGCTCTTGCCGCCGCCCTGGGGGTCGATCTCACATTCCCCGATGGCAACGGCGGCAGCCCCGCCCTGGGCTTTGCGGGCATAGTAGGCCACGGCGGCGTCGGAAAAGGCGCCGTCGAAGCTGTAATCACTGAGGCCGGTGGCGGAAGCAAAGATGCGGTTGCGCAGCACGGTGCTCCCCAGGCGAAGGGGCTCAAAAAGATGCGGATATTTCATGGTCTTATCTCCTTATCGGCATGCCCCTGCCGGAAGGCAGGGGCATGCATATATTTACTTGGTGGTGACGAACCAGTCGGTTTCAAAACGGTCCGTCCAGGGCTTGGCTCCCTCGTAGAGGCTGCTGCCCGCGATGACCCGCAGGATGCGGCTGGCACAGAGGCGCAGAGAAGCGATGCTGAGAGGATGGTCCGTCTTTCCTTCCACGGAGGCCACGATGTCCTTTACGTCGTTTTCGTTTCCCGGCTCGATCAGGTCGTTGCCCGCGGCGATGCAGAGGGCGGGAACGGAGTCCTCCCCCGCTTTCTCCATCAGGTTGCCGCCGCCGGTGGTGCCCCAGTCGGTCATCACCAGTCCGCCGAAGCCCCATTCGTTGCGCAGGGCATAGGTCAGGGTATCCCGGTTCATGGCGGCATGGACGCCGTTTATGAAGTTGTAGGAGGTCATGATGAACATGGGCTGGGCGGAGCGGACGCAGATCTCAAAGCCCCGGAGGTAGATCTCCCGCAGGGCCTGCTCGGACACGATGCTGTCGGAATAATTCCGGTTGTCCTCCTGATTGTTGCAGGCGAAGTGCTTGGGGGTGGTACCCACGCCGGGGGTCTCCTGCACGCCCAGGGTGTCCGCCGCGGCCATCATGCCGCTGAGAAGGGGATCCTCGGAATAATACTCAAAATTCCGCCCGCAGAGGGGGTTGCGGTGGATGTTCATGCCGGGGGCCAGCCAGCTGTGGACGCCGTACTCCGCCATTTCCCTGCCCACGATGCGGCCCAGGCTCCGGGCTAAAGACACATCCCAGCTCTGGGCGATCATGGTGGCGATGGGGATGGCGGTGCAGAACTGGTAGTAATCCAGGGCGTCCGCCGGGACCTCCTCCGCCTCCTCCTTCCCGCCGAACATGGCGAAGAAGCCTCCGGAGGAGAGGATCTTCCCGTCCTTGTCGGTCCGGAAATGCTTTGTCAGGCGCAGGCCCGCCGGTCCGTCGGCCAGCACCAGGCTGCCGATGCCCCGCTCAGCCCAAAGGCTGTCGATGGTCTGCCCCGCCGCGCCGGGCACAGCATCGCCCGCCGCGCCGATGGTGCTCTGGTCCCCGAAGCGGCCCACGCAGAGCTTCGCCAGCTCCTCCACGCTGAGCTGGGCGGCCAGCTCCTCCACGGTATGCTTCCCGGAAAGTACGTCCTGCATGGTGACGAAGTCCGCCGGCGCGGGGGTGTCGAAACGGTCCTCGTCCGTATACACGTGGGTCTGGGTCTCGATGGAATCGCAGTCCAGCTTCAGCACAGGGACGTTATCGGGCTTCGGCCAGGTATCCGGGTTCCCCACTCTGCCCAAGATGCTGCTCAGCTTCTGAGGATCGAACTTGCGAAGGTTGCGCAGCTGCTCCAGGACGACGGTCTTCTCCACCTCCACGGCGGCGCAGGTCTCATAGTCCCTGGAATTGCGGCCCACCTCGATATAGTATTTCCCCGGCAGCAGCACCCAGGCGGCCAGGGCTTCGGAATAGGAGGCCATGTTCTTCAGGGGGAAGGAGATGTCGATGACCTGGCTCTCCCCCGGCTCCAGCAGCCGCGTCTTGGCGAAAGCGACCAGCTGATGGCGCACGGTGCGCACCCTCCCCAGAGGCGGCGCAGCATAGACCTGGATGACCTCCCTGCCGGGGCGGGAACCGGTGTTTGTGACCTTCACCTTGCCGCTGACGCCGTAGGCGTCCGCCTCGTCAAAGCGGGGCTCCATGGAAAACGTCGTATAGCCCAGGCCGTAGCCAAAGGGGTAGTTCACCTCGAAGCCGTGCCCGTCGAAGAAGCGGTAGCCCACGAAGATGCCCTCCCCGTAGGGCTCCTCGAAGGTATTGCCGTCGTTTTTCCCGAAGGTGGTGGAGGAGGGATAATCCTTGTACTTCTTGGCCCAAGTGTCCGTCAGTCTGCCGGAGGGGGGCGTGACCCCCAGGAGGCAGTCGGCCACGGCGTCGCCGGTGACGGCCCCCGCCTGGCTGATGAGGAGCAGGGCTCCCAGGTTCTTCATGGTCTTGAAATAGCCCGCGTCGATGACGCCGCCCACGTTCAGCAGCACCACCAGCTTGGGATAGTATTCCGCCAGGATCGCCAGGTCCGTCTTTTCCCTGTCGGAGAGCTCATAGTCCCCCGGACCGGGGTCCCGGTCCTTCCCCTCGCCGGAATTGCGGGAGATCACATAGACCGCCAGCTCCGCCTTCGCCGCCTCCGGGCGGATGAAGGGTCCCTCCGGCTCCTTGAAGGGGGTGGCGAAATAGACCATGATGGGGTTCTCCCCCGCGTCGATGCGCTCCTTCATCTTCGCCATGTGGGCTTGCTGGGCTTCCTCCCACTGCCGGTCGTATTCATCCAGCCAGCTCTCGGTGACGATCACGAAGCCTGCGTTTTTCAGGCCCTGCTCCACATTCACCACACTGCGGGAATTCACATCCCCGGAGCCGGTGCCGCCCTTGACGGTGCGCCGGGCGCCGGAGCCGAACAGCGCCACCGGGCAGGGCGACGCCAGGGGCAGGACCCCATTGTTTTCCAGCAGCACCATGCACTGGGGGGCCAGGGACCGCACCAGAGCCAGATGCTCCTTCTCCCGGGAACTGACCGCGTCCGTTCTCGCGGCTTTGTATTTCGCCATGGATTCCACTCCTTTCAGAAAAAAGGGGCGGACTGACGCCCGCCCCTCAAAATCAGGTCTTCTTTTGAATATTCTTTGCCTGGGCCGTGACGCCCTTGGCGCGCCAGTTGCCCCAGATATAATAGGGCACGGTGACGATGAGGCCCGCGATCATGCCGAAGGCAAAGGTCATGAACAGGCCGAAGTAATGTTCGTTGCCCACCCCGGCGGCCTCCGCCAGCTGGCGGGTGGCGTAAAGCCCCTGCTCCACGGCTTCCTGGCAGTCCCGGTTCAGGGGGACGATGGCTAAGAGATAGCCCAGGGGGAGGCGGATCGCGGTGTTAATGATGCCCATGAGGGCGGAGGCAGCAGAGGCGCCCGCGCCGCGGAGCGCGCCGCCCAGCACGTTCTGCACCGCCATGAACACATAGAAGAAGCAGAGGAACCTGAGGCCCCGCACGCCCATCTCCAGGGCCCGCTCGTTGACGTTGAAAGCAGCCATGAGGTATTTGCCGCAGAAATAGAGGATGAAGCCCAGGATGATGGAGAAGCCGATGGCCATGAACACGGTGGAGCGGATGCCCTGGTTGGTGCGCTTCACGTCCCCCGCGCCGATGTTCTGCCCCACATAGGTGGTGATGGCCGCCTGGAGACCCATCATGGGCATCATGGCGAAGCCGTCCACCTTCATGATGATGGCGTTGGCGGCGATATAGTTGGTGCCGAAGCGGTTGGCGAAGCCCTGGGTCACCAGCATGCCGGAGGCAAAGGCGGCATTCTGGATGGCGGCGGGCAGGCCCAGCCGCACAATCAGGCCGGACATGTGCTTATCCGGCTTGAGGTTGCGGAAATTGATCTTCGCCCCGTAGGTGCCCTTGCCCTGCCACCAGAGGAGGAGCAGGCCGGAGGCGAAATGGGAAATGATGGTGGCCCAGGCCACGCCGGCTACGTCCCAATGGAAGATGATGACGAAGATCGCGTCCAGGATGATATTCATGATGGCGGCGATGATGAGGGCATACATGGGTTTCTTCGCATCCCCCAGGCCGCGGATCAGGCCGTTCATGCCGTTGTATACGATGTTGCCGCAGGTGCCGATGAATACGATGCGCAGATAAGTCGCGCTCTTGTCCAGGATCTCATCCGGCGTGCCCAGCAGCTCCAGCAGGGGCCGGGTGAAGAGGAGGCCCAGGACGGTGATGACGATGCCGGTGAGCATGCTCAGGGTGAAGGTGGTGGTCATGGCCTTTTCCAGGTTCTCATGATCCTTGGCGCCCTTGTACTGGCTTACGATGATGTTGGCGCCCATGCTCACGCCCATGAACAGGGAGCTGAAGAACATCATCACGGGGAAGCTGGCGTTGACGGCGGCGAGGCAGGCCGTACCCTCCCTGGCGAAGTTGCCCACGATCAGGCTGTCCACCACGTTGTAGAGCTGCTGGAACAGGTTGCCCGCGATGGTGGGCAGGGCAAAGAGCAGGATCTTCTTGGTGATCGGCCCCTGGGTCAGGTCATGGTTGTCCTGCGCCCGGAGAGCCCTTTCTTCTTTGGTCATACAATCACGCTTTCTTAGGGGGATGGCTCATATTTTCATGTACCTTAAAACCAGATAATTATATTCGGATATGTCGCTTGCGTCAAGTTCTTTTTTGTGTAACAAATTGCCGCTTTTCCGGCGGAAAAGCGGCAGGTTTCACAAGGGTCATCCTTTTCTTCTTCCCTTCCCTTTCCGGCGGAAAAGGGCGAAGGAAAGGAGCACGGCGACGACGCCCAGGGCGGCCCCGGCAAAGAGGTCCAGGATGGCGTGCTGCTTGACGAAAACGGTGCTGGAGGCCACCAGCAGGCTCAGGACCGTATGCGCGGCGAGCACCCATTTCCGGCGGATCGTGGGGGTCGCCCAGACGCAGGCCACGGCCACCGCCGTGCAGGACACATGGAGGGAGGGCAGCACATTGGTATTGGTGTCGATATCATACAGCCCCGCCAGCATCCATTCAAACAGGCCCCGGGGCTGGGAGAGGTCGGGCCGAAGGTCCTGCCCGTTTGGCCACAGCAGATAGATGGCCCCCGACACGGTCATGCAGATGGCCAGGGCGAACATATAGCGGGGGAAATTCAGGCTGTCCTTGAACATGAGCCACAGGCCGGTGAAGAACATCAGGGGGAACCACAGCACATAGAACACCACCGCCGGGGCGAAAAAGGGGATCACGTCGTCGAAGGGGATGGCGGTGGAGGTATAATTGTCGATGATGAGCTTTTCCGGCAGGATGTAGACCGCGATGAGATAGAACAGCACCAGAGCCCACCAGCAGTGGGGATTATCCTTTATCCATTTGGTGATCGTCCGAATCATGGCCCTTCTCCCGTTCCCCCATCCTCCGGCATGGCCAGGATGCGGTCATAGGTCTCGAAATCCAACCGGCCCTCCTGCAGGGCCACCGCCGCGGCGGTCTCCAGATCGGTGAGCCAGTGGAGGCGCACATCCGCCCTGTCCAGCCTGCGTCGGGCGGAGGAAAGGCCGAAATTGAACAGCGCCGCCGCCGCGATGCTGACGCCCCGGGCCCGGATAGGCGCGGCCAGGGCATAGAGTTCCGCCCCGTCCAGCACCGCGTCCGTCACCGCCAGGACGCGCGCCGGCAGCTCCGCCGGAGCCAGGGGAAGGCCCAGCCGCCGGGCCAGGAGCCCGGCCCAGGGTCCGCCCAGCACCGCCTGGGCGGAGGCATAGTGATCCCGCGCCATGGCCTCCAGAGCGTCCAGCAGGGCATCCCGCACCTTCTCCTCCTCCAGGGCAGCTTCCGGCTCCCAGCAGAGGGAGGTCTCCCCTTCTCCCAGGCGCAGGGCTCCCGATTCCCAGAGGAGCCGCGCGAGTTCTTCCTTCTCCGTCATGGCCTACTCCTTCTTGCTTTCTTTCCTTTTATCATCATAACAAAGGCCGGAGGGAAAAACAAGCCTGGAAACTCCGGATACGAATTAACGTATTCTTAACATGCGGTTCAAGCATTGTTCAAGAGAGAGTGCTAATTTGGTCTCGCAAACAAGAGAATACCAGGAAGGAAGGCTCCTATCCATGAAAAAGACGATTCTTACCGTGACGGCCATCTGTCTGGCGGCGGTGCTGCTCTGCTCCGCAGCCTGCTTTGCGACGGCCTCCTATGTGCATAAACAGGCCCTGGTCAGCGGCCCCGCCCTCAGCGCAGCCCCGGCGGAAAGCGCCGGGCTGAAGGCCAGCTCCCTGGCCCTGCCCTCCTCCGGTGGCGAACGCACCGCCGAGGAGATCTACCAGCTGGCCTGCAAACAGGTGGTGGGCATCTCCACCACCGTCACCGGCTACAACATGTTCGGCCAGCTGACGAAGAACGCCGTCAGCGGCACCGGCTTCATCATCAGCGAGGACGGCTACATCCTCACCAACAACCATGTGGTGGAGAGCGCCTACACCACCGGTTCCGACGTGATCGTCAAGCTCTACGACGGCAGCGAATACACCGCGAAGATCGTGGGCGTGGAGGGCCGGGACAGCGACGTGGCCGTGCTGAAGATCGAGGCAAGCGGCCTCAGCCCCGTGGCGCTGGGCAACAGCGACGAGATGGAGGTGGGCGAGAACATCTATGTGGTGGGCAACCCCCTGGGCGAGCTCACCTACACCATGACCTCCGGCATCGTCTCCGCGCTGGACCGGGAGATCGCCGCGGACACGAACACCAGCATCAACATGTTCCAGCTGGACGCGGCGGTGAACTCCGGCAACTCCGGCGGCCCCGTCTATGACGCCCAGGGCCGGGTGCTGGGCATCGTCACCGCCAAATACCAGTCTGCCGGCATCGAAGGCCTGGGCTTCGCCATCCCCATCAACGACGCCGCCAAGATCGCCCGGGAACTGATCGACCACGGCTACGTCACCGGCAAGGCCTATCTGGGCATCATCGTGACCAACATGAGCGAGGCCGACGCCCAACGCTACAATTCCAAGGCCGGGGTCTACGTCACCAGCGTCACCGAAGGCTCCTGCGCCGAGAAGGCGGACATCCGGCAGGGGGACGTGATCCTGGAGCTGGGCGGCAAGGCCGTGGCTTCCACCGGCGAGCTGGCCGAGGCCAAGAAGGACTACAAGGCCGGGGACAGCTGCGAAGTCAAGCTCTGGCGCAGCGGCAAGGAGCTGACCGTCACCGTCACCTTTGACGAAGAACCCTCCCAGCTGGAGGTTCAGGCCCCCGCCGCCGGGCAGGAGGAGCCCCGGCAGGACCCCGGCCGGAGCGGCGGAGACGGCTCCGAATGGGGCAGCTGGTGGGACATGTTCGGAGACTTCTTTGACTACTACGAGGACCGGGAGGACGAAAGCGGGGACGACCGCGGTAGCTTCTGGCACTTCGGCAGCTGATTGAAAACGCTTATTCATCTTTCATACCTACTCCTTTTCAACTCCATACCACCCCCTTTAGCAGCGGCGCCGGCCCGGGAACTGTTTCCCGGGTCGGCGTCTTTTCCCCGTCTTGCGGCGGTGCGCCGGCAGGTGTATAATTTCCGCAGACAGGAGGGATGCGCCATGCCGCTGTTTCTGGTCCGGAAGGACATCACCACCATGGAAGTGGACGCCATCGTCAACGCCGCCAAGGAGAGCCTGCTGGGAGGCGGCGGGGTGGACGGGGCCATCCATGCCGCCGCGGGACCGGCGCTTGCGGAGGAATGTCGCGCTCTTGGGGGCTGCAGGCCCGGCGAAGCGAAGCTGACCGCCGGTTACCGCCTGCCCGCCCGCCATGTCATCCACACCGTAGGGCCCCGCTGGCAGGGAGGCGGCGCGGGCGAGGAAGCGACCCTGCGCGCCTGCTACCGCAATTCCCTGGCCCTGGCCAGGGCCCAGGGCTTCGAGACTCTGGCCTTTCCCCTGATCTCCGCAGGCATCTTCGGCTATCCCAAGGCGGAAGCCCTGGCCGTGGCGGAGGAGGAGATCCGCGCCTTCCTGGGGGAGGCGGACATGACCGTCTACCTCACCATCTTCGGGAGCGACACCCTGGGCCGGGACCGCTACCCCGAGCTGCGGGCCCTTTTGCAGCCGCCTGCCGCGGCTTACGACGCCTTCATGGGCACATCTGCCCCTCTGCCCACGGCGGCCAGGGGGACGAAAAGGGGCCTTTGGAAGAGCAAGAAGAAAGCCTCTATGGACAACGCCCTCCGAGAAGCGGTGCCTTTGGCTGCCGCCCTGCCCGAGTCGGGCTTTCCGGACATATCGGCGGAGGAGGAGGCGCCCGAGGGGCTCAGGGAAGCGCTCTCCGCCCTGGACGAGAGCTTCAGCCAGATGCTGCTGCGCAAGATCACGGAAAAGGGCATGACGGACGCCCAGTGCTACAAAAAGGCCAACATTGACCGGAAGCTCTTCAGCAAGATACGCTCCGAAATGCGCTACCGCCCCAGCAAGCCCACGGCCCTGGCCTTCGCCGTGGCCCTGGAGCTGGGGATCGAGGAGACGAAGGAGCTGCTGATGAAGGCGGGCTTTGCCCTCTCCCGCTCCAGCGAATTCGACGTGATCGTGGAATACTACATCCGCCGGGGGCAGTATGACATCGACCGCATCAACGAGGCGCTCTTTGCCTTCGACCAGACCCTTCTGGGCAGCATGTAGAAGGAAAATGTCGCTTTGAAGGCGACCACTTCCCTTTGGAAACGTTGTATCCTTGCCTCAGAAATCACATCTGAGGAGGGCTTACAAAATGAAAAACAACTGCACCGAGCTGGTATTCATCCTGGACCGCAGCGGCTCCATGGCGGGGCTGGAAAGCGACACCATCGGCGGCTTCAACGCCATGATCGAAAAGCAGAAGAAGACGGAGGGGACCTGCTGGGTCAGCACCGTGCTCTTTTCCGACCGCAGCACGGTCATCCATGACCGGCTGACCCTGGAGAAGGTGCCCCCCATGACGGACCGGGAATACAGCGTCGGGGGCTGCACCGCCCTGCTGGACGCCATCGGTGACGCGGTCAGGCACATCGGGAACATCCACAAATACGCCAGGGCCGAGGACATCCCGGAACACACCATGTTCGTCATCACCACCGACGGCATGGAGAACGCCTCCCACCGCTACGGAAGCGACGAGGTGAAGAAGCTCATCGAGCGCAAGAAGGAGGAGGGCTGGGAATTCCTCTTCCTGGGGGCCAACATCGACGCCGTTGAGACCGCCAAAAGATTCGGCATCGACGAGGACCGGGCCGTGAACTATCACTCCGACACTGCGGGCACCGCCCTGAATTACGAGGTGCTCAGCGAGGCGGTGAGCAGCGTCCGTGCCAGCGTGCCTCTGGGCAGGAAGTGGAAGGCCCGGATTGACGAAGATTTCCAGCGCAGGAAAAAGTGAACCAAGCGACGCAGGAGGCGGGCCCGAACGGGTCCGCCTCCTTGACTTTTTATGATAGAATGAAGAAAACTCGCGTTTGATCCCAATATCCGGCGGCAAAACGATACTATAAAGGTGAAAACGAATCCTGTCGGAAAGGAGGGTGCGTATGGAGGACGGCGCCATCATCGAACTGTACTGGCAGCGCAGCGAGCGGGCCATCGAGGAGACGAGGGTGAAATACGGCGCATATTGCTATCAGATCGCCGTGAATCTGCTGCGCAGCCCGGAGGACGCGGAGGAGACTGTGAGCGACACCTATCACGCCGCCTGGAACGCCATACCGCCGGAGAAGCCTTGCAGCCTCCGGGCCTGGCTGGGGAGGGTAGTGCGCAATCTCTCCCTGGGCCGCTGGAACAAAGAACACCGCATGAAGCGGGACGCGGGGATGACGGAACTGCTGGGGGAGCTGACTGACTGCCTCCCCGCTCCGGACACGGCGGAAAAGGCCCTGGAAGCCAAAGAACTGCGGGACGCCATCGACCGCTGGCTGGCCTCCCTGCGGCGGGCGGACCGCGTCCTGTTTCTGCGCCGCTACTGGTACGGCCTGAGCCTGCAGGAGCTGGCGGTCAGAGAGGGGACTTCCCCCGCCAAGCTGGCCCAGAGGATGCTGCGCCTGCGGCAAAGCCTCAGAAAAGCCCTGGAAAAGGAGGGGATCGGCCTGTGAACGAGGATAGAGCGCTTGCTTTGTTTAATGCCATCACCGATATCCGGGAGGAGTATATCGAGGAGGCTCTTCCCACGGAAAAGAAGCGGCGGCGGCTGGATATCCGGGTATTGGCCCCCATTGCCGCCTGCCTTTGCATCGTGATTGCCCTGGCCCTTCTCCCCCATTATGGAGTGATCGGCCTCCCCGGCGGCAGCGGCGCCGGGGGAGGCGGGAAGGACAGCGATCTTTACGCTTACTATGCCGGGCCGGTGCTGCCCATGACCGCTGCGGAGGGCGGCGAAGGGCTGACGGCGGAGCGGCGGGTAAACTACGACTTCTCCCCCTTCGACCCGAATTGGGAGCGGGACAAGGAAAACCACCTCCGCTTCCGGGAATATTGCATCGTCGCCGACGACTATCTGCTCGCCGCCCCGGACGGGGAGGAGCGGACCGTGACCCTGCTCTACCCCTTCGTCGCCTCTCTCTACGAGTCAAAGGCGCTGCTCCCCAACATCACGGTGAACGGCGAAGCGGCGGAAACGGAAATGCTGATCGGCCCCGGCAGCACAGAGCGAAACGCGGGAACCACCCTCAGCTCCTGGGAAGGCTGCAAGACTCTCATGGCCGGGGACTACGCCGCCGAAGCCCAGGCCCCGCTGCCCCGGCTGACGGACCGGGTCATCGTCTATGAGCTCAGCGAAATGTGGGGCGAGAGAAGCGAGACGGCCCCCGCCCCCACCCTGAACATGGAATTTGCCATGGACTATGCCAAAACCGCCATCCTGACCTTCGGCTTCAACGGCGGCAGCGCCGACCGGGAGGCGGGCCGCTGCGAGCGTGCGGTCTTCATCTCTGAGCACGGAGATAGGGGTTACGGCCGATCCGCCTATCTCCTGGTGCTGGGAGAGGATATCCGGGACCTGACCCTGCAGGGCTACACCAACGGAGCCTGCGAGATCCCCATGGAGGCCGGCGGCACGGTGACGCGCTATGAAGCCACCCTGGAGGATATGCTGGACCTGGCCTTCGACAGCTACCGCGCGGAGTTCATCACCGGCGGCCTGGCCTCCCTGACGGACCGGGAGACCCTGCTGGGCCTGGCGGCGGCCTATATGCTCCGCCATGACGCCGTGGAGGGCAGCGCCGTTCCCTATGAGCAAAGTCAGGATTGGAGCCTGGAGGACACGCTGGAGCAGGTGTTCAGTCCGGACCGGGTGCTGTATCTCCGCTTCACTCTGACCATCCCCGCCGGGGGGACGGCGGAGGTGGAGGCAAGGCTGCCGAAATACCCCAGCGTGGACTTCACGGGCAGGGAGCGGGATCGGCGGGGCTTTGACCTGGCCACAGGGCTGGGAAGCAGCCTCCCCTTCACGAAACTGGAGGCCGGTCTCAGCGGCACGCAGTATATCCGCATCCTGCGGCAGAATTTCGGCTTTGACCCGGACAAGGGCCTCCTCCAGGTGACCCTGGACCCCGCAGAGGAGCACTACTATATGGACGTGGAGGCAAAGAGGCAGAACTGACAAATATACTTCACCCCTGCCCGGAATCGGGCAGGGGTGAAACTATCTTCATTTTTTCCTGCGGAACACCGCCAGGAGGACGCCCGCGATCACCACCGCGCCGACTGCCAGGCCCGCGGGGAGCCAGGGGAAGGGCCGGGGCGGTACCGGGTCGATGATGGGGGGCAGCTCCGTGGGCTCCGGGGAGGCCGGGGCGGCGGTTGGGGCGGGAGAAGCCGTAGGCGCAGGCGCCTCTGTGGAGACGGGCGCTTCCGTGGGGATGGGCGCTTCCGTGGGCTGCGGCTCCGTCTCCCCACCGCCGAGAGAAGCGTCGTCCGGGGCCGTCAGGCAGACCCAGAAATCCCGCAGGCCATAATAGTAATTCATATAACCCCAGCGGCGGCCCTCCGGGTCCTCATAGATGGTGTTGAAGCTCATTTCCTCCGGCGGCCAGCCCCACCAGAAGTCCTCCCCCGACCCGCTCAGGGTGTTGAAGGGCTCCGTATCGCCGGGATAGCGCCAGAGGTGCAGGCAGTCGCGGCCCGTCAGGTCTATAAATTCCCATTCGTCCAGGTAGAGGAACTCCCCGCCGTGCTCCTGGGCAAAGGAGATGCCGTCGTATTTCACCGTCAGCTGACTCATGCTGATCCAGCCGTGGGAATCCTTCAGGCCCCAGCCCCCGTCCTGATCCCACACGAAGCTGATATAGATTTCCGTGCCGTTGGGGATCTCCCATTCCGCCTTCTTGGAGGTGGGGCTCTTTTTAGCAGAGGCATAGCCGTTCTCCCCGGAGGCGATATACACCCGGTTTTCATAATGGCATTCGTCCTCGTGCTTCTGCAGGAAATCGTCATCCGGTTCATAGATCACGTCCGCAAAGGCGCTCATGGCCAGCAGGAAGCCGAGGCACAGGGCCAGCAGAACAGTACCGATACGTTTCATGGGACACCTCCTAAAACAGATATCGCACGCGCGGAACAAGAGTGTTTCTTAATACTGCATCTTCTTCTCATAACTGACGCTAAATGCTGCCCTGACTCCCTCAGTCAGCTTCGCTGACAGCTCCCTCGGGGAGGGAGCCTTAGAACAGGGCGCTGAAAACAAGGCCCATGGCATAGCTGAAAGCATTGGCGCAGAGGGACAGCAGCCAGGGGCGGCGGATATTCTCCCCGTCGCGTTTGTAGAAATGCCCCTCCACCCACACCGCCAGGGCTTCCAGGACGGGCACCGGCAGCCAGGCCGGAGCCGGGCCGAAATGCCGCCAGCAGAGGACGCAGAATACCAGGGGAGGGTTGGTGAGCAGGTTCACCAGGCAGCAGAGCACGAGATCCCGGCCCCGAAGCCCCCAAAGGAGGGCAAACAGCCCCTCGAAAAACAGGGTCAGGCCCAGGGAGGCCCCCAGGGCGATCAGCCAGGCGCTCACGGCTTCCGCCGCAGCCCCGGCAGCAGCAATCCCAGGGACAGGGCCGCACCCAGGGCCAGGAACCAGCCCGCCGAGGGCAGGGCCGCACCCGCCCAGACGGGCAGGAAGCCCAGGAACAGGGCGAAGGTGAGCAGGCCGAAGCTGAAGCCCTTCATCCCCGGCAGGGCGTCCGCCGCCGCCCGGAGGGTCAGGGGCATGGTCATATTGAAAAAGAAGATGGCCAGCACCCCGCAGAGGGGGCTGCCGGAGAAAAGGAAGCCCAGGACCGCCAGCCCCAGGGAGCCGACGGAGACCCATTTCATCCCCAGCCTGTCCCCGAGATAGCCCCCCGCCGTCTTCCCCAGCACCACGGCGCAGACCGCCGCCACGCTCCAGGCGCCCGTCTTCCAGGGGAACACGAAGAGGATGCCCAGGAGGGAGCGGAGCCAGACCACCAGAAACAGGCAGATAAGGGCAAGCAGGGGCGCGTCCAGGCGGAAGGGGTCCATGGCCGCAGGCTTGTCCGCCCCCCGGAGGAGCCACCCCAGCACAAGGCAGGCCGCAAGCCCGATCAGGGAGGGGGCCAGGATATCCGTGCCCGCCTTGCCCAGGAGGGTGCCGAAAAAGATGCCGAAAGCGCCGGGAGAGACGAAGAAGCCCAGCGGCCCAGCCTTGGATGCATAGGCATGGAGCACCGCCACGCCGCCCCCCACATGGTAGAGGGCGTTCCCCACCCCGGCGACTACCGCCAGGCCCAGGGGCGCTTTCCCCAGGCCCAGGCAGGCGAAGCCCACCAGGAGGCTCCCCAGGACCATAAAGCTCCGGTCCTGCCGGAAGCGGTCCGCCAGAAGGCCCAGGGGCATCTGCAGGGCAAAGGCGCAGAAATTATAGTAGAGCATGACTTCCGCCCAGGCGTCCGTGGGGCGGCAAAAGCGGAACAGGGCCCAGGCGCAGAGAAAGTCGATGAAGAAATGCCCGGCGGCGCAGGCCGCCGTCATGCCGCTTTTCCGCATCGTCTCTCCCCCTTTCCTGTCGTCTTAGACGCGCCGATCCTCAAATTGTTTCCGCCTCGGCGTTTATTTTCGCTTCGCTCTCCGCCATGGCGGCCAGGGTGTCCCCCAGGAGCTTGTCCAGCTCCCAGCCCAGGCGCTCCGCCCCCTCCCGGATGGTGTCCCGGGAGCAGCCGGCGGCGAATTTCTTGTCCTTGAATTTCTTTTTGAGGCTCCCCAGCTCCATGTCCGTGCAGCTCTTGCTGGGCCGCATCAGGGCCGCCGACCAGATGAGGCCGGTGAGCTCGTCGGCGGCAAAGAGGACCTTCTCCATCTCCAGCGTGGGCTCCACGTCGCAGCAGATGCCGAAGCCATGGCTGCAAACGGCGTGGACACATTCCTCCGTGCAGCCCCCGGCCCGCAGCAGCTCCGGGGCCTTTTTGCAGTGCTCCTCCGGCCAGCCCTCAAAGTCGATGTCGTGCAGGAGGCCCACCAGGGACCAGAATTCCCGGTTCTCCGGGTCCAGCCGGGCAGAAAACCAGTCCATCACCGCCTCCACCGTCAGGGCGTGGCGGAGGTGGAAGGGCTCCTTGTTGTACTGTTTCAGCAGCGCCAGGGCCGCTTCTCTCGTGATGCCGATCTCCATGTTTTTTCCTCCCCAGAAGGTTTTTTCCCATGATACCATACTTTTTTCGCTAAATAAAGCAAGCTGTCCGTTTTATTGTCCACTGCTTTCTGCTACAATGGGACCATCACATGACCGGGAGGACCCGATGAAAAAGAAAAGGAAAGCATTGTTGATCGCCGGAGCCGCCCTTGTGCTGCTGGGGCTTATCCTGGGCCTGGGGCCGGATCTGCTGATCGCGGCCTCCGAGCGCTCCCGCATCGTCTCCCCGGCGGAGGCCGCCGATTTCGGGGCCGACTGCATTCTGGTGCTGGGGGCGGGGCTGCTGCCCGACGGCAGCCCCAGTCTCATGCTCTCTGAGCGCATCCAGACCGGGGTGGACCTCTATGAAGCCGGGGTCGCCCCCAAGCTGCTCATGAGCGGGGACCACAGCCGCTCCGACCACGACGAGGTGAACGCCATGAAGGACGCGGCTATGGCCCGGGGCGTGCCCTCGGCGGACATTTTCATGGACCACGCGGGCTTCGCCACCTACGACAGCTTTTATCGGGCCGGGGCAGTCTTCGGCGTGAAGAAGGTGGTCGTCGTCACCCAGGCCTACCACCTGCCCCGGGCCCTCTGGATCGCCCGGGCCCTGGGGCTGGAGGCGGTGGGGGTGGCCTGCGACACCCGGCGCTATGCGGGGCAGTTCAACCGGGACGTGCGGGAGATCCTGGCCCGGGACAAGGACTTTTTCAAGTGCATCCTGAAGCCCCTC
The DNA here is from genome assembly GCA_902795345.1 of Oscillospiraceae bacterium. Classification (GTDB taxonomy): domain Bacteria; phylum Bacillota; class Clostridia; order Oscillospirales; family Oscillospiraceae; genus UBA1774. The sequence continues at coordinate 161,248 of CADBKO010000001.1, read as the reverse complement.
CCCCGTTATCTGGGCGAGGCCATCCCCATCACCGGCAGCGGCGACGTGACGAACGACAGAGGATAGCGGCGTCCTTATTCGGCGGAATGGCAAGTCTGCCCGCGAGCGGAAATGCGCCTGTGCAAACCAAAGCGTTTGCACAGGCGCTGATTTTTAGCCGGGCTGAAAGCGCGACTATGCCACGGGGAACAATTGAAGTTCCCCGTCCTCGTATCGCAGGGTCAGCAGGGTCCCGTCGGTTTTCAGGATCAGGACGCCGTCATAGCAGCAGGTGGCTTCTTTCACATCCTTGCAGCAGAGGGCGGGGGCGTCCAGGGTGATCGCATTCTGCACGTTCCCCGGCCGGTGGAGGGTGCCCCAGCACCACAGCTCCCCGTTATCCAGGACGGCGGCGGAGGCTGCGGCATTGGAATGGATATATGCCCCATCGTCCAGCATTTTCTCCGGCGCTTCTCCCGCCAGGCTCCAGACGCTGCCGTCCTCCTTCAGGGCCAGGAGGCCGCTGACCGCCCGCACCCCGTCCAGCAGCTTTTCCGGCTGCGGGTCGGTGAGGATGCGCTTGTCCTGCTCCCCGAAGCCCGCCAGACGCCAGAGGGAGCCGTCGTTCCCGACGGCGTAGACGAAGCTGCCGAAGCGCCGGGCGGTTTCCACGTTTTCCAGCACGCAGACCGGCGCTTCCTCCCCGTACCAGAGGAGCAGCCGCCCTTCCTCGGTCACGGCCAGGCCCTCGGAAAGATAAGTTTCCCCATAGCGCACGCCGGTCATCCTCGGCGCCAGGCCGCCGCCCCGCTCCCCGGACCAGAGCACGCCCCGGTCGTCCACGCAGCAATAGGTGAAGCGGGAAAAGGCGAACCGCACCGGGGTTTTCGCCCATTCAAAGCGCCAGATGGATTTTCCCTCCGGCCCGTCGTCATGCACATTCTCCCAGATGAAAACGCTGCCGTCCTCCCCCAGGGCGATCATATCCTCGCTGCCGGGATCGGGAGGCAGGAGCCCCACGATCTTCACCCCGGTATCCGCCAGCCGCCGGGGAACGATGACGCCGCAGGAGCTGACCAGCTCCACTGCTTCCTCCCCCGGCTCCGGGGTGTAGGGCGTCCAGGGGTCCATGGCGGCGGGATCCAGACGGAAAAGATAATCCTCCGTATCCCCGGAGGCATATTCCCCATGGAGGGTGAGGGCGCCTCCGTCCTCCGTGAAGCTCCAGCTCCATCGCCGCAGGTTCCCCAGGGCCGCATAGCGTTCCGCGTCGCCCACGGTACGCAGGGCATTGAGCGCGTCCCACACGCCGCCCCCGTCGAAGACGACGTAAAGATAGTCCAGGCTGCCGTGGGGAAGGCCGCGGTAGGCGCAGTGCAGCACCGTGCAGCCCGCCGCCTCCGTCTCCCGCTCCAGGGTGATGGGCATGTCGCCCATCTTCTGGGTGACCAGGAGGGCCGTCACCTGATAGGATGGGAGCAGAGGTTCCACATTGCCCTTAGCACGGCTCACCGGCGCGGACTTATACAGGCGCAGGAAGGTCACGACGCACTGTTCCACGGTGTAGGCCCCCAGGGGGTCGAACTTTCCCTCCCCCACCCCCTGCATGACCCCGGCGGCGGTGACGAAGTCCACACCCTCCATGGCCCAGGCAGCGATCTTCTCCCCGTCGATATAGGCGGCGGGGGCCGCTTCCAGGGTCTCCGGGTCAGCATAGCGGCTGTAGGCCCGCCGCAGGATGAGGGCCGCTTCCTGGCGGGTGATGCCGGAATCCGGGTCGTATTCCGTCTCGCTGCGGCCCCGGATGAGGCCGACGCTCCGGGCCTGGGTGAGGGTTTCCTCCGGCGCGTCGGCAAAGGGCGCGGCGCTTTTCAGGCTCTTCGCCTGGCAGTAGGCCTCCGTGAAGAAAGCGCCGCCCACGTGGAAATTAAATTGCAGCTCCGAGACGAAATTCAGGGCGACGCGGGCATAGTCCCGGCGGGTGATGGGCTGCGTGCAGTCCTCCGGGAGGTCGGCGGGCAGGAAGCCCAGGCTCACGGCCTCCGCCATTTCCTCCGCCGCCCAGGGGGAGCAGCGGTAATCCTTCTCCGCCGCAAAAGCGGCGGGGGCCAGGCCTAGCAACAGGGCCAGGCAGATAAGCGCGGAAAACGACCTGCGCAGTTTCATTTCAGTCCTCCTCAAGATCCCCGGGGATGCCGTCCACATAGGGCAGGGAGAAATCCCGGAAGACCCGGTGATCCCCCTCCCACACATAGGGATAGGTGCAGGTGAACTCTCCCGCGGGCGTCAGGCCGTCCGGCAGATATTCATAGCTGACGGCGACGTACACATTCCCGTTCATTTCCCGCCAGGCCCGGATGCCTGTCCGCTCTCCCACCCGCCAGTCGGTCCCGGTGCCGCCGGACTGGCCGTACACACGTCCGCCTGCTTCCTTATAGGGTCCGCCGGAAAGCAGGCGTTCCGCCATATCCCGGTCAAAGAGCCCCAGAAGGTAGTTTTCCAGGGTCTCCCAGTCGGCAAAGCGCGGTTCTGTGATCAGCCACCACCCTTCGTCGTCCTTCGTTTCCCGGTCCGAGGCGGGGCCGCCTGCCAGGCTTTCCAGCTTGAACCAGCCGTAGGCCTCCTCCGCCTTTTCATAGGCTTCCAGGGCTTCTTCCAGCCAGGGCAGGGGCGGGATGGGCGTTTCCGGCCCATCCTCCGCGATCTCGAACTCCGCGTAGGCCACGTGGTCCGGACTTGTCGCCTCGCCGCCGCCCAGGAAATAGGTGACGCAGATGCGGTACTGACCCGGCTCCAGCTCCCCGGCAAGCCGCCACATGGGGATATTCAGCATGCTTTCCCCCGGCGCCGCCACGCCGTACATGAGGAAGCTGCCGCTGGAACGGAAATGCCGGTAGTGCCACTCCCCGTCCACCAGCATTTCCAGCACCGGCGTGTCGAAGAGGCTGGTCTCCTCCGTCCGGTTTTCCCGGATCAGATAGATTTCCGCGAACTCGTCCACCGCCCGGTTTCCGGATTCCTTGTAGGATTCGTGCATCCCCCGGATGGCATTTGTCAGGGTCGCCCAGTCGTAGACCGGGCTGCTGGTCCGCAAAACGAGGGTGTCGTCCCGGATCAGGTTTTCATGGCCGGGGGCAAGGCCGCCGACGCCACTAAGGGCGGGGGCGCAGCGTTCAAAAATGGCGCTCAGCGCCTGGTCCGGCCTGCCCTCCCCCTCCAGGCGCAGCCAGCGGTGGCCGTTATAGCTCCCGCCGTAGACATACTCGCCGTCGAAGGCCAGCTCCACCTGGCGGCCCAGGTCGAAGCTGCGGGTATTGAGGGCCTCCGGCTTTTCACAGCGCACGCCACGGAGGGAAAAGAGGATGTCCAGGGCTTCCTCGAAGCCCTCCTCCCCCCTGCGCAGCAGATAGGTTTCCCGCCAGGAACCCAGCTCATAACGGATGCTCTCCGCGTTCTCCCGCTTCATTTTCCCCAGGAGGGGCTCCGTCGGGTCCTCCGGTTCCGGCGTGGAGGTGGGCACAGGCTCCGGCGAGGGCGTTGATTCCGGCGCAGGGGTGGCCGTGACCGCCGCCGTGGGCGCAGGGCTGGGGGTAGGCTGGGGCCGCCCGGCGCAGGCCCCCAGGGAAAGCAGGAGGGCAAATGCCGGGAGAAGAGCCAGGTATTTCTTCATGCGCGCTCCCCTTTCTCCGTATCTATTGTTCTTCTTTACTTTCAGAATACATAATCCCGTCTGAAAAGTCAATTAACCAACGGTTGAGTTCTCCGTTTCCCGGGCGCTTTTTCTCTGTTATTTTCCCTGCCATTATGCTATAATCCCCTCAGAGACAGAGAAGGAGGCGCGGACATGGGCGGAAACGAACGAGGAAGCAGGAAGCTGGGGCTCTATATCCATATCCCCTTCTGCGCCAGCCGCTGCGCCTACTGCGACTTCTGCTCCACGGCGGGCCGCCGGGACCTGATCCCCGCCTACCAGAAAGCGCTGAAAAAGCACCTGACGGAGGCCGCCCCCCGGCTGGAAAGCTACCGCATCGACACGGTGTATTTCGGCGGGGGCACCCCCAGCTGGTACGGGGCGGATTACCTGGTGGACCTGCTGGGCCTCATCCGGAAGGAAACGCGCCTCACCGCCGACTGCGAGATCACCCTGGAGGCCAACCCCGACAGCGTGGAGGCCGCCGGGCTGGGGCGCCTGCGCAGGGCGGGCTTCAACCGCATCTCCCTGGGGGCCCAGAGCGCCAACGACGCCATCCTCCGCTTCCTGGGGCGGCGGCACAGCTGGGCCCAGGTGCCCCGGGCGGTGGAAAAGGCACGGCGGGCGGGCTTCGAGAACATCAGCCTGGACCTGATCTACGGGCTTCCCGCCCAGAGCCGGGAGGACTGGAGCGACACCCTCCGGCGGGTCATGGAACTGAACGTGCAGCACCTGAGCTGCTACGGGCTGAAGATCGAGGAGGGCACCCCCCTATGGCAATACCGCAATTCCCCCGACATCCCCGACGACGACCTCCAGGCGGACATGTACCTTTACGCCGTGGACACGCTGGCGGGGGCGGGCTACATCCAATATGAGATCTCCAACTTTGCAAAGCGGGGCTATGCCTCCCGCCACAACCTGAAATACTGGCTGCTGGAGGACTACGCGGGCTTCGGCGCCTCCGCCGCCTCCTGTATCGGCAGCCAGCGCTTCACCTTCCTGAAGGACGTGGAGGGCTATATCCGGGCGGTGGAGACGGGGGAAAACCTGGTCTGCGAGGAGGAGACGGTGACGGCGGTGGAAAAGGCCGTGGAATACGTGATGCTGGGCCTGCGCACCGCCCGGGGCATCGAGGCCGGGGAATACGAGCGGCGCTACCGGGCCCCCTTCGCGCCCCTGGAATCGCTGCTCCAGGGTTATGTACGCCTGGGCCTCGCCAAGCAGGTGGACGACCGCTGGCGCTTCACCCCCCGGGGCTTCCTCCTGTCCAACCAGCTCATCGGCGAGCTGCTGGACGCCCAGGCGGAGCAAAGGTACAAGCCACGTCCTTATTCGCCGTAATAGCAGGTATCCACGCAAGCGTGATTACCCGCAGGATTCCGGCGAAACGTCCTTCTCAACATGCTTCGATTTGAAAAGGAAGCGCACACGTCCCCAATGGGGTCCCCTCGCGCGCGGAATGAGGAGGAGCCACCGAGCGATACGCAGTTTTCGCGGCTCTTGCGGAAAATGCGGATTCGGAGTGAGCGGAGTTTGCTCCGACGGCCTGGAAAGGAATCTCTTATGAAAGACAGCAAGCGCAGTTCCCGCACGATGCGGCGTACTGCGCTCTTTTTTGCCCTCGCCCTCACGCTGCTGATCGCCCTCGCGCTCCTGGCGGGGGAGCTCTGGGAAAGCACGGATAGGCTCTACCCCGGCCTTTGGGCCGGGGACCTGGCCCTGGGCGGACGCACCCGGGCGGAGGCCCGCATCAGGCTGGAGGAAGCGGGCTACGGCGCCTGGCTGGGAAAAAGCGTCACCGTGCGCTTCCCCGACGGCAGCCTTTACCCGGTGACGGCTGCGGAGGCGGGCATGGAGCGTTCCCCGGAAGCCATGGCGGAGGCGCTGTATGCCTATGGGCGGGGCGGCGGCTTCCTGCGGGACACGGCTTCCCGGCTGGAAGCCCTGCTTTTCGGCGCGCAGCCGGTGGACGCCGCCCTGCCGGAGCCGGAGGGGGAGGCCCTGCGCCTGGCCGCCCGGCGGATCGCGGAGGAAACGGACAGGGCCATGGTCCCCGCGGTGCTCTACTTCGACGAGGAGGCCATCCGCTGGACCCGGGGGACGCCGGGGCAGGAGACGGACAAGGCCGCTCTGGCCCTGGCCCTGGAGGCCGCCTTCCGGGAGGGGCGGGAGACGGTGGAATGGACGCCTGCGGTCACAGCGCCGGAGGAGCCGGATTTCCGGGCCGTTTACGGGCTTCTCGCCCGCCCGGCGGAGGACGCGGCCTGGGACAGCGAGGGGCGGATCCTGCCGGAAAAGCCGGGGTGCAGCTTCGATTTCCTGGCCGCCCAGGAGGCGGCGGAGGAGCTACCCGAGGGGGAGACCCTGGTGATCCCGCTGGAGGAGGTACCGCCCATGGTGACGGCGGAAACGCTCCGCGCCCTCCTGTACCGGGACGAGCTGGGGAGCTATGTGACCGAGCTTGGAGGCACGGAGACACGCATCGGCAATATCCGCCTGGCGGCGAAGGCCCTGGACGGCAGCCTGCTGCTGCCGGGGGAGGAATTCTCCTTCAATGGGCGCATCGGCCAGCGGACGGAGGAGGCGGGCTACGGCAGCGCCCTCAGCTATGTGGACGGGGAATTGGTGAGTGAGGTGGGGGGCGGCATCTGCCAGGTGAGCAGCACCCTCTACTGCGCCTGTCTCCTGGCGGACCTGGAGGTGAGCTTCCGCACGAACCACCGCTATTATCAGAGCTATGTGCCCCCCGGACTGGACGCCACCGTCTCCTGGGGCTGGCCGGACTATAATTTCGTCAATTCCACGGATTACCCCCTGCGCATCGAGGCGAGCTGCGAGGATGGCAGCCTGAAGGTGACCATTCGGGGCACAAAGACGAGGGAGGGCCGCACCGAGCTTCGCTGGGAGATATTGGAATCCGTGGAGGCGGGCACCGTCTACCGGGAGGACCCGGCCCTGGCCCCCGGCCAGAGCACCGTGGCGGACTGGGGGCGGGAGGGCATGACCGTCCAGACCTGGCGGGTGCGGTATGACGGGGAGGGAAATCTGATTGAGGAAGTCCCCGAAGCCCGCAGCGTCTACGCCGCCCGGGACAAGGTGGTATTGATCGCGCCGGAGGACAAGGAAGGATAACGGATAACAGATCGCCGCAAGCCTAACTTGGCCTGCGGCGGTTTTCTGCGCTCTATTATAAGAAATCCGCGCCCGCCGCAACGCGGCAGGCGCGGGATGGTCGTATGGGGGTTTTCAGCCTCCGAAGCCTGTATCCTTCGCCGCTTCCCGCTCCGCCTCCGCAAGGAGGGCCTGGAAATCCTCCCGGTTACGCAGCGGGGCCAGAAGCGGCGCCTGGAGGAGGGACCACAGGCTCTCCCACAGGTGTTCCTCATAAATCGCGGGGACGTGGGGCTCCAGGAAGGGTGCACTCTCCGGGGCTTTGTCATAGCCCCCGGCTCCGGCCCAGCGGGCCGTCAGGTCGCGGATGGCCGTCAGCTCCGCCATGGCCTTCTCCCCGTCTCCCGCTTCCAGGGCGCTTTCCGCCCGCTTCCAGTGAACGCTGATCAGAAGGTCTGCGAAGAAGCCCTCCGCTCCTAGCACCTCCGTTATGATGCGCTCCGCAGCCTCCAGGGCCTCCGGGACGCCGCCGGAAATCAGACTGCGCTCCGGGGCTCCGCAGCAGATCAGGTCGCCCAGCAGGGTCCGGAAGGAGGCCGTCGTCACCCGGCGGAGCTGCTTTTTCTGCTCTTCCCCTCTCAGGACATGGAGCAGTTCCCGCTCCCCATTGGGCAGCTTCCGACAGATCTCCTCCGCCTCCTGCAGCCGCCCCCGGGTCATCAACACGGTCACCAGCATACTGCCGGCGGACTCGTTCATGGGTTCATCCTCATGGAGAGCGCGCAGGTGCTTCTCCGCAGCAGCAAGCCAGCGCTGCTTGTCCTCCTCCGTCTCCGCGTCCTGGCCCATGAAAAACTCCGTGCAGCCCTGGCGGTAGCGGAACTGCCAGTCCCCCGGCAGCTCCTTCAAGGCCGCCTCCGTGACGGGGAGGGTGGCTTTTTCCCCGCCCCGGCGCAGGGCTTCCTGCCACTGCGCCTCCCACCAGGCCCGCCGGTCCTCGCTGCCCAGCAGCATGTCGGCGCTGACGCCGTAGAGCCGGGCCAGGGGCATGATGAGGAGGAATTCCGGATAGCATTTGTCCGTCTCCCACTTGCTCACCGACTGGGGGCTCACCCCCAGCTGCGCCGCTGCTTCCTCCTGGCTGAGGCCGCTTTTTACCCGCAGGTCACGCAGGCGGGCGCCGAATGTGTTTCTTTCGCTCATAAGTCTGGCTCCTTTCGCAGTTGACCGGTCTGGCCCCATTGTAGCAAGCGGATGTCGGCCCCGTCTACGGTATCCTTTTCGGGTTTTCTCAACCTGTGGTTGAGAAAACAACGCCGTCGGGCAAATACCCGGCGGCGGCGATTCAGTTTTTCAGTTCCTTCAGGATCCCTGCCGCTTCTTCCACCAGCTGCGCATGCTCCTGAATGGCATAGGCGTTGTATTCGTCGATCTGGTCCTGGGTATAGCCGTATTCCCGGAATCCCTCCAGCGTGATGGGCTTCACCGGCGCGTCGTTGGTCGCCGCCCAGAGGCCCTCGGCCAGGGGCACGGCGTCCCCGAACCAGCCCAGGGACTGATAGAGCGCCAGAGTCTCCCCGTCCAGCACGAAAAGGATGTTGTCCGATTCCCGCAGAAGGCCCAGGAGGTCCTTCCGCCCCGGGTCCTTGGTCTCGGGGTACTCCTCCAGGCGGATCTGCACCTTCCCGTTGCCGCTGACGTCGGTCCCCACGGCGGTCAGGGCCTTCTTCACGGCGGCGGCGGAAGCCTTGTCCGCCGCGCCCAGGTGGACATAGGGCACGGTCCAGTCCCACTTGACCTGCGTCACGAAGCCGACCACGGAGGAAATGAGGAGGACGGCGGCAAAGATCCCCACGAAGAAATACCACTTGTAATGATACCAGAAAACGTTTTCCAGCCAGTGGCTCCACTTTTCCCAGCGGCTGGCATTGGGCGATTGTTCATGCACGGCCTTCACCCTCCTTCGGGGATCCTCAGCGGATCTCTTCGTACATGGCGGAGGCGGCGTCCTTGGTGGCGTTTTCCGTCACCGCCGCCACCTTCACCTTCAGGGTCCGCTCTCCGAAGCGGATCTCGATCACGTCCCCCACCTTCACCTCGTAGGAGGCGCGGGCCACCTTGCCGTTGACGGAGACCCGCTCCCCGTCGCAGGCTTCGTTTGCCACGGTCCGCCGCTTGATGAGGCGGGACACCTTCAAATACTTGTCCAGTCGCATATCCTTCTCCTTACACGCGCAGGATCCTGGCGAGCTTATCCCCCTTGGGCACCAGCTCCAGCTCCTCCCGGGTGATGGCCTTGAGCAGGATCACGAACAGGAGATAGAGCACCACGCCCGCGCCCACGGCCAGCACAGCCGGAGCCAGGAACAGCATCCGCCCGCTCTGGAAGAGCCCGGCGGTGCGGAACAGGCGGCTCAGAAGGGTGTAGATGCCCCAAGCACAGCCGCCCATGAGCAGGGAGGCCAGGAGGGGCCGGATGAACAGAGGCGCCAGCTTCGGGCAGTCGGGAGCCTTCCGCCGGATGATGAGCAGGTTCAGGAGGCTGATGACCAGATAGCAGGCCACGTTGCCCACCGCCGCGCCCACGATATTGATGCCGGGGTTGCCCAGCAGGACATAATTCACCGCGATCTTGCAGACGCCGCCTATGGCGATGGTGATGATGGGCAGCCTTTCATAGCCGTAGGCCTGGAGGATGGCATTGGAGATCATCATGATGCAGACCCCGTAGCCCGCGGCGCTGAGCACGGAGAGGATGGCCCCCGCCGCCGGGTCCGTGTCCCCGTAGAGCCCGCCCATGAGGGGCGCGGCCAGCACCCCCATGCCCACGGCCATGGGCATGGCCAGGAGGTTCATGAGCTTCAGGGAGGCACCCAGCACCTGGGCTGCGTCCCTGGTCTTCCGCTCCGCCACATAAGCCGCGATGGCCGGGATGGCGCTGGTGACCATGGGCACGGCGAAGGCGGAGGGCAGATTATAGAGGGTCTGGCTGTTGAAATAGGTCCCGTAGAGGCCGCGGGCCGTCTCGTAGGAATAGCCCAGGGCGCTCTGGAGGCGGCCGAAGATCATCTTGGTGTCCACCATGGCCACCAGGTTCAGCACGCAGGAGCCGATGATGATGGGCACGCCGATGACCACCAGCTCCTTCAGGGTCTGCCGCCGGCTCTCGGGCACATCGGGACTGGGGCTGGGCTTTCCCCGCTTCCGGTCCATGCGCAGGGTGGCCGGGACGATATAGATGAGGCCCAGCACCGTGCCGATGGTGACGCCGAAGATGCCCCCCGCCGCGCCGGTGCTGCCGCTGCGGCCGCGATGGATCAGGATCCAGGCGGCGGAGAGGCCGAAAACCACCTTGCACAGCGTCTCGATGATCTGGGAAATGCTGGTGGGGACCATGTCCCCCAGGCCCTGGGTATAGCCCCGGTAGGCGGACATGAGGCAGACGCACACCAGGGCCGGGGCCAGCATGGAGATGGCGGCCTCCGCCTCCGGCGAACCCATGAAGTCCGCCAGGATGCGGCTGAAAATCAGCATGAACAGGGTGCTGGTCATGCCCAGGACGAAGAAGGCGGCCCGGGCCACCCGGAAGGTGCGCCGCAGCTGGTTCCGCCGCCCCAGGGCGTCCGCCACGGAGACCATGCGGCTCAGGGCCACGGGCAGGCCCGCCGTGGAGAGGGTCAGCAGCAGGGCATAGATATTGTAGGCGACGCCGAAATCCCCCATGGCGGCCTTGCCGATGATGTTGGAGAGGGGTATTTTGAAGACCGCGCCCAGGATCTTGACGATGATGGTGCTGGCGGTCAGCACCGCGGCGCCGGTCACGAAGCTCTCTTTTTTCCGTTCCGCCAATGGTCCGCCCCCCTTCGAGGGAATAAGGTCATACTTGTCTTGTCAGACTTATCTTATTCAGCTGAAATCAGGTAATAGTACACCGGTTGGCCGCCAGAGACCAGGCTGATCTCCGCTTCGGGGATGCACTTGCCGATGGCCTCGGAGAACCGCTCCGCCTCCCCGGCGGGCACATCCTCTCCGTAGAAGATGCTGATGAATTCCGCGCCGCAGGCCGCCAGCGCATCCCCGATGGCTTTTTGGAGCGCTTCCTTGTCCGGCACATTGCAGAGCATCTTCCCGTCCTGAAGGGCCAGGTATTCCCCTTCCTTGATCTCCCGCCCGTCAAAGACGCTGTCCCGGGCGGCATAGGTGACGGAGATGGTCTTGACCCCGCCGATGGCGCCGTTCATGGCTTCCGCCGCCTCCGCGGGAGAGGCGGCCGGGTCCAGGGCCAGCATGGCGGAGATACCCTGGGGCACGGTGGTGCTGGGCACCACGATCACTTCCCGGTCCGTCAGGCCCACGCACTGCTGGGCCGCCATGATGATATTCTTGTTGTTGGGCAGCACGATCACCGTCTTGCCCCCCGTGGCCTCCACCGCGCGAAGGATGTCCTCCGTGGAGGGGTTCATGGTCTGGCCGCCGGAGACGATCTCATCGGCTCCCAGCTCCCGGAACAGGTTGGCCAGCCCTTCCCCGGCGCAGACGGAGACGATGCCCAGGGGCTTATCCGGCGCGGCGGGCTTGGGCGCAGGGGCGCTCGGGGCCGCCTTGGCCCTGGTGGGCTGGGCCTCCTCCAGCTTGGCGGAGTGCTGCAGGCGCATGTTCTCCACCTTCACGGTCTGGAGCGCGCCGTAGGTCAGGGCCTCGGTGAGCACGTCGCCGGGCCGGTCGGAATGGACATGGACCTTGATGAGCTCCTCGTCGTCCAGCACCACGGCGCTGTCCCCGATGGAGCTGAGGAAGCTGCGCAGCAGGTCCACGGACTTGTCGTTGTCCTTGGAGACGATGAATTCCGTGCAGTAGGTGAAGGTGATGTCCTCCTCCGTGTCGAACTGGGTGAACACGGAGGCATGGGCCTGCTCCCCGCTCTCGGAAGAAACGCGCAGGGGGGTCGTGGCCTCGCCCCGCAGGACGCGGCGGAAGGCCTTGAGCACTTCCATATAGCCGACGCCGCCGGCGTCCACCACCCCGGCCTTTTTCAGCACGGGGTTCAGCTCCTGGGTATTCCGGAGGGCTTCCTCCCCCGCCAGGATGGCTGCTTCCAGCACGGTGGCCATATCCTTTTCCTTCTTGGCCGCCTCCTCCGCCGCGGCGGAAGCCAGGCGGGAGACGGTGAGGATGGTGCCCTCGGTGGGCTTCATGACCGCCTTGTAGGCGGCGCTGACGCCCTCGTTCATGGCGGCGGCGAACTCCGCGGCCGTGGCCTCCTTCTTCTCCTTCAGGCTGCGGGAGATGCCCCGGAACAGGAGGCTGGTGATGACGCCGCTGTTGCCCCGGGCGCCCCGCAGCATGGCGGAGGCTGCCTTCTCGGCGGCTTCTCCCAGGGTCTTGGGGGTCTTGGCCTCCAGCTCCCGGGCGGCGGCGTTGAGGGTCATGCTCATATTGGTGCCGGTATCCCCGTCGGGCACCGGAAACACATTCAGCTCGTTGATGTCCTGCTTGCAGGCGTCCACAGAGACGGCGGCGTGGATCACCATTTCGCAGAACTGCTTTGCATCGATTCTCTCTCTCATTGACTAGCCCCCCGTTTATTCCGGCATGACCGAATCCACAAAAATGTCCACATTGCGGACCTTGACGCCGGTGGCCTGGGTGAGCTTGTAACGCACGGCAGAGCCGATGGAGTCGCAGATCACGGGGATATTCACCCCGGTGTTGACAATGATGTGCAGCTCGACGGAGATCGAGCCCTCTTCCTCATGGAAGCTCACCCGCACGCCCTTGCCCATGGCCTCCCGCTTCAGCAGGTGCACAAGGCCGTCGCTGGCGGATTTCTTCGCCATGCCCCGGACGCCGAAGCAGCTGGTGGCGGCGGCGCCGGCCAGGGTGGTGAACACCTCGCCGGAAATGCGGATGGCGCCTTCCTCCGTGTTTATTCTTACCATATCATAAGCTCCCTTCTGCAGAAAGGCCGTAGTCATCATTTCAGAGGCCGGATAGTCTCTGACACGGTATCATATCATAGCCGGGTGAAAACTACAAGGATATTTTGCCGCTCTTAGCCTATCCCGCCGCCCCGAAATTGCTTATTTACAAACGCCGCGGCGTTTTGTATACTACGATCTGTAATCAAACTTGAGGTGGATCCCATGACTGAGGACTTTCCCAGGATACTCAGCCGCCTCCGGAAGGAACGGCGGCTCAACCAGAGGACAGCGGCTGCGGCCCTGCACATCTCCCAGGCCCTGCTGAGCCATTATGAAAACGGGCTGCGGGAGCCGGGGCTCAGCTTCGTGGACGCGGCATGCAGCTACTACGGCGTCTCGGCGGACTACCTGCTGGGGCGCAGCACCGTGCGCACCAGCTTCTCGGAGGAGGAGCCCTCCACCGCCCTGCGGCGGATGACGGAGATGGGGGCCCAGGCCCTGCTGGCCCTGCGCAAAATGCTGGGGGACGCCCCGGAGGAGCAGTCGGAGCTGGCGGAAAGGCTGCTGCAGCTCAGTGCCTACCAGATGCTCATACCCCTGGAGGGGCGGGAGCGCCCCGGCGACGCCGACGCCCTCTGCGCCGCGGCCATCCGCCTGACCCAGGAAAAGCTCCGCGCCGGGAGCGGCGAAGGCGCAAGCCTGACGGTGCCGGAGGAGCTGCGCGCCAAGGCCGAGGAACAGCTTGCCCGGCTGCGGCAGCTATGGTCGGAATGAAAGGAACCATCGAGCCATGATCGAACAATCGAAGATACGCAATTTTTCCATCATCGCCCACATCGACCACGGCAAAAGCACCCTGGCCGACCGGCTGCTGGAGGCCTGCCATGCCGTGAACCCCCGGGACATGGAGGCCCAGATCCTGGACAACATGGACCTGGAGAAGGAACGGGGCATCACCATCAAGGCCCGGGCTGTCAGCCTGGAGTATACGGACACGGACGGGGAAAAATACCGTCTGAACCTGATCGACACGCCGGGACACGTGGACTTCAACTACGAGGTCAGCCGCAGCCTGGCCGCCTGCGAAGGGGCGCTGCTGGTGGTGGACGCACGCCAGGGCATCGAGGCCCAGACCCTGGGCAACGCCTACCTGGCCCTGGACAATGACCTGGAGATCCTGCCGGTGCTGAACAAGATCGACCTGCCCGGCGCGGACCCCCAGAAGGTGAAGACGGACATCGAGGACGTCATCGGCATCCCCGCCATGGACGCGCCGGAGATCTCCGCCCGCCTGGGGCTGAACATCGACGCGGTGTTCCGGGAGATCATCGACGGCGTGCCCGCCCCCAAGGGGGACCCGGACGCGCCCCTCAAGGCATTGGTCTTCGACAGCCAGTATGACCCCTTCGTGGGCGTCATCGTCTATATGCGCCTGAAGGAAGGCACCATCCGGGCCGGGATGGACGTGCGCCTCATGGCCTCCGGCGCGGAATACCGGGTGGTGGAGGTGGGCCACATGGGGGCCCTGGACCTCCAGCCCTGCCAGGAACTGCGGGCCGGGGACGTGGGCTATTTCACCGCCAGCATCAAGAACGTGGCGGACACCCAGCCCGGCGACACCATCACCGGGGTGGAGGATCCCACGCCGGAGCCCCTGCCCGGCTACCGCCCCGCCCAGCCCATGGTCTTCAGCGGCATCTACCCCGCCGACGGGGCCCGCTATCCCGACCTGCGGGACGCCCTGGAGAAGCTGAAGCTGAACGACGCGGCCCTCAGCTTCGAGCCGGAATCCTCCGCGGCCCTGGGCTTTGGCTTCCGCTGCGGCTTCCTGGGCCTATTGCACATGGAGATCATCACGGAGCGGCTGGAGCGGGAATACAACCTGGACCTCATCACCACGGCCCCCAGCGTCATCATCAAGGTCATGCGCACCGACGGGACGCTGGAGACCATCGACAACCCCCTGAACTACCCGGACCCCAGCATGATCGAATACGCGGAGGAGCCCTATGTGGCCGCCGCCATCATGACGCCCCAGGAATATGTGGGCAACATCATGGACCTTTGCCAGGACCGGCGGGGAGAATACAAGGACATGGTCTACCAGGGGAAGGACCGGGTGGAGCTCCACTACCACCTGCCCCTGAACGAGATCATCTACGATTTCTTCGACGCCCTGAAATCCCGCACCAAGGGCTATGCCTCCCTGGACTATGAGCTGGAGAGCTACCGGCAGAGCGACCTGGTGAAGCTGGACATCCTGCTCAACGGCGACGTGGTGGACGCCCTCAGCTTCATCGTCCACAAGGACAAGGCCTATCCCCGGGCCCGGCGCATCTGCGAAAAGCTGAAGGACAACATCCCCCGGCAGCTCTTCGAGGTGCCGGTGCAGGCCGCCATCGGCGGCAAGATCATCGCCCGGGAGACCATCAAGGCCCTGCGGAAGGACGTGCTGGCCAAGTGCTACGGCGGCGACATCACCCGGAAGAAGAAGCTGCTGGAAAAGCAGAAGGAAGGCAAGAAGAAGATGCGCTCCCTGGGCACCGTTTCCGTTCCCCAGGAGGCCTTCATGGCCGTCCTCAAGCTGGACGAGTGAGGCGAAAGAAGCATGTTTACACTCTATCTGGTCGTCCCCTGCTATAACGAAGAGGCCGTGCTGCCGGAGACGGCAAAACGCCTGCTGGACATCCTGCGGGAGCTGACCGCCGCCGGGCGCATAACGGAACAGAGCCGCATCCTATTCGTCAACGACGGCTCCAAGGACCGGACCTGGGAGCTCATCAGCACCCTCCACAGCCACGACAAGCGCTTCGCGGGCCTCAGCCTCAGCCGGAACCGGGGCCATCAGAACGCGCTGCTGGCGGGGCTCATGCTGGCCAGGGAACACGCCGACGCCGCCATCAGCCTGGACGCGGACCTGCAGGACGACGTGGGGGCCATCGAGCGCTTCGTGGCCAAATACGAGGAGGGCTGCGACGTGGTCTACGGCGTGCGCAGCAGCCGGGCTTCGGACACGGGCTTCAAGCGGAATACCGCCCACGGGTTTTATAAGCTCATGTCCCTGCTGGGGGTGGAGATCGTCTATGACCACGCGGATTACCGCCTCCTCAGCCGCCGGGCCCTGGAAGCCCTGGCGGAATACGGGGAACGGAACCTCTTCCTCCGGGGCATCGCCCCCCAGCTGGGCTTCAAGACGGGCACTGTGGAATACGAGCGGCAGCTCCGCTTTGCCGGGGAGAGCAAATACCCCCTGAAAAAGATGGTGGCCTTCGCCTTTGAGGGTGTGACCTCCTTCAGCGTCAAGCCCCTGCGCTTCGCCCTGATCCTGGGGGCCGCCGCCTTCCTGGTGAGCATCGCCATTCTGATCTACGGGCTCGTCCGTTGGGTCTGCGGCATGACCGTCACCGGCTGGACCAGCCTCCTGTTCTCCATCTGGGCCCTGGGCGGCCTCCAGCTATTGATGCTGGGGGTCGTGGGGGAATACGTGGGCAAGACCTATCTGGAGGCCAAGCACCGGCCCCGGTATATCGTCTCCGAGACCCTGCTGGACGCCGGCGAAGAAAATTGACCTTTACCCGCGCGGGAGAGTTCCCGCGCGGTTTTTTCCTACTTCCATAAACACGCGTTTTGTGTTAATATAGATAATGGTAGGGTATATATTTGCTGATACATATTCCGGAATGTTCAAAATCCCGCCGAAAGAAAGGAGAACGTCCATGTTTTGCATGAAATGCGGCGCCAAGCTGGAGGACGGCGCCAAATTCTGCCCCCAGTGCGGCGCTGCCCAGACGCCGGCAGCTCCGGAGAGCGGCCCGGTGCCGGCAGCTCCCCAGGTGGGCGGCCCGGCCGAGCCCCATCGGAGCAGCACCTCCCGGCAGCAGGCCGCGCCCTCTCCGCAGCCCGGCTACGCCGCTCCCACCCGGCAGGCGGCCTACGCTCCCGAACCCCAGCCCTACGCGCCGGCTCCTCAGCCGAAAAAGAAGAAAAAGCACACCGGGCTGGTGATCGTCCTCATCCTCATCCTGGCCATCGCCGCCGGTGCTTATGTGATGCGGGATAAGATCTCCTCCTATGCGCTGCGCTCCTTCGCGCCGCCGGAGAAGTATTACCAGCATGTGGAGAAGCTGTCCATCGCGGAATTCGGCGCCAATGCCGCCGAGGCCTATGACACCCTGCTGCTGGCCAACACCGACGTGGACAACCAGACCTCCGACGGGGGGCTGGAGCTGCGTCTCGACTCCGCCGGGCGCGACCTCATCATGGGCGCGCTGGGCAGCACCCTGCAGCAGCTGAACCCCAGCGAGGACCTGGCCTGGCTCCAGAGCCTGAGCATCGAGGGCGGTCGCGTCACCCAGGGGGACCTGACCTCCATGCAGATGAAGCTGCTGCTCAACGGCACCGGCCTCGTCACCCTGAACCTCACGGCGGACACCGCTGCCGACAAGCTGTGCCTGTCGGTCCCGGAGCTTAAGTCGGATTATCTGGAAATGCCCCTGTCCCAGCTGGAAGCCATGTCCGGCAGCAGCGGCATGGGCAGCATCATCGGGATGGTGGGGGGCATGATGAGCGCCGACAACGAGAAGCTGGCGGAAGCGCTCCGCAGTATGCCCGACAAGGCCACCCTGGAAAAGCTCATCGAGAAGTATCTCAACCTGATCCTGGACTACGCCGAGGAAGTGGACAAGGACACGGAGGACCTCAGCGTAGAGGGCGTCAAGGTGGAGGTGACGGCGCTGGAACTCACCGCCGACGGCCCCACCCTGGCGAAGGCCCTGGAGAGCGTCTACACCGAAATGAAGAAGGACGCGGACATCAAGAGCATCATCGTCAACACCAGCAAGGCCCGGGACGAGGACGGGGATGCCGCCTACCAGGAATTCCTGAAAAGCCTGGACGAAAGCCTGGAGGAGCTGGACCAGGTCCGCAGCTCGGACGGCTTCACCATGACCGTCTACACCGACGCCGGCGGCGAGGTGCTGGGCCGTGAGCTGCACACCGACGGCTTTGACTACGTTATGAAATTCCCCCAGCAGGGCGACAAGTTCGGCCTGGAGATCCTCCTGGGCGAAGGGGAAAACGGCCTGCACCTCAAGGGCAAGGGCACCAAGAGCGGCGACAAGCTCACCGGCGAGCTGGACATGGAGAGCGGCGGCAGCTTCCTGGGCATCCTGGCCCTGGAAGGGCTGGACAAGGAAAAGCTCAAGCAGGGCAGTCTCAGCGGCGCCATCGAGATCCGGCCCTCCGACGCCATGATGAACGCCGGGGAAGGCGAATCCACCCTCACCAGCCTTCTGCGCAACCTGGTCATCCGCCTGGATATGGATACCGCCCGGAACAAGGGCAGCATCACCCTCACCATCCTCAGCGACGGCTCCAGCCTGCTGAGCCTCACGGGCAGGATGAATGCCAAGTCCGGCGGCCGGGTCTCCCCCGTCACCGGCTCGGATATGGAGCAGTGGAGCGCCGACCTGGCCCCCAACGACTTCCTGAATACCCTGGTGGATTCCCTGAAGCGGGCCGGGGTGCCGGAGGCCTACACCTCCCAGATCCCCACCGGCGAATGAGTTAAGAACAGGCAAGCAGCGAGGCCCCGGCGTTTGTCGGGGCCTCACATTTAAGGTGGAAGATGGACGAACGAAGCGAGCTTCTCAACATAAGAAAGAGCTACGGCAAAAAGGAAGTGCTGCGGGGGGTGTCCCTGCCTCTGGAACGGGGGCAGTCCATCGCCCTGGCCGGGGCCAACGGCAGCGGGAAATCCACCCTGCTGCGCCTGCTGGCGGGGGTGATCCCCTCCGGCGGCGGGGAGTTTTTCTGGCAGGGGGCGGACCTGCTGCGCGAGCGCGCCCTGGCCCGGAAGAAGGTGGCCTATGTGCCCCAGGGCACGCCCCTCATCGACGAGCTCAGCGCCCGGGATAACCTCCGCCTCTGGTACGACAAAGAGGCCATGGAAAAGTCCCTCAGCGAAGGGATGCTCCGGCAGCTGGGGGTGGGAGATTTCCTCAAGACCCCCGCCGGGAAGCTCTCCGGCGGCATGCGCAAGCGCCTCAGCATCGGCTGTGCCATGTCCGGGCAGCCGGAGATCCTGCTGCTGGACGAGCCCACCGCCGCCCTGGACTTAGTGTGCAAGCAGGCGCTGCTGGACGCCTTTTCCCTCTTCCGGCAGCAGGGCGGGCTGATCCTCATGGCCACCCACGACCTGCTGGAGCTATCCGGCTGCGACCGGGTGTACCTCCTGTCGGAGGGGACCGTCTCCCTCTATGACTACGACGGGGACGCCCGGCGTCTGGCCCGGGTCCTGGAGGGCGCATGAAAAGCGGGAATTACCTGCTCGCCCAGGCAAGGCGGGCCCTGCGGGTGCTGCCCCAGATGCTGCTCCTCTCCCTGCTGCTCCTGGCCGTGGGCCTGCTGCTGGGGCAGATGCTGACCCAGCGCAGCCAGCAGGAGGAATCGAAAAAGAAGACCCAGGTGGGCGTGGTGGCGGACCGCAGCCTCGATTTCGTCTCCCAGATCTTCGACGGGCTGGAGAACTTCGACGCCTCCCGCTTCGCCCTGGACTTCCTGTTTCTGGAGGAGGACGAAGCCCTGGAAAAGCTCCGGGCCAAGGAGATCAGCGCCTATGTGGTGGTGCCCGACGATTTCGTGGAAAGCGTGTACGCGGGGAACGTGGACCCCGTGCGCTATGTGACCCTCAGCGGCGCTTCCGGCACCACGGCCCAGCTGCTCAACGAGGTCGCCAACGCGGTGTCCCGCCTTTTTCTGGAGACGGAAAGCGCCCTGGTAGGCGCGGGAAACTATGTGGCCGAGGCCCTGCCGGAGGTGGACGGCTATGCCGCCGACCTGGCCCTGGCGGACCGGTATACGGCCCTGACCCTCTCCCGGGACAAATTCTACCGGGTGGAGATCCTGGGCTATGCCGCCGCCCTCAGCACGGAGGCCTATTATTTCTGCGGCATCGGCACCCTGTTCCTCATGCTCTGGGCCATCAGCACCAGCCCCCTCTTTTCCCGCCGCTCCCGGGAGCTGTGCCGGGTGCTGACCGCGCGGGGCCTGGGCACGGGGAAGCAGGTGCTCTGTGAATTCCTGCCCTTCCTGGTGCTGATGCTGGTGGGCCTGGGCTGCATCCTGGCAGCCTCGGGGGTGTTCTTCCGGCTATACGGGGCGGAGCCCCCTTCCCTGGAGCCCCTGCGCAGCCCCCGCACCTGGCCGGTGCTGGTGAGCCAGGTGCTGATGATCTGTGCCATGGAATTCTTCCTCTACGAGGTGGAGAGCGCCCCGGTGGAGGGGATCTTGCTGCAATTCCTCTGCGCCGTGGCCCAGGGCTATATCTGCGGCTGCGTCTATCCTTACAGCTTCTTCCCCAAGAGCGTGCGTCTCCTGGGCAGCCTGCTTCCCGCGGGGATCGCCGTCCGCAGCTTCACGGGCATCCTCTCCGGGGAGGGCGGGACCTGGCTGTTCAGCACCCTCTATGCCTTGGCGTTCCTGGTCCTGAGCTGGCTGCTGCGGCGGCGCAGGCTCAGCCGGTAAGGAGGGCGGGATATGATCCTGACGAAACTGCGCCGCTTCTTCCTCTGGTATGGGCTCATGACCAAGCGGCTGCTGAAAAAGCCCAGCTATCTCATCCTGCTGCTGGCGGTGCCGGTGCTGACGGCGGCCATGACCCTCTCCGCCCAGAGGGACACGGGCCTGCTCAACATAGCCCTGGCCGGGGGCGACGGCGACCCCGTGGCCGCGGCCGCCAAGGAACAGCTGCGCAATACCCGCGGGCTTCTCCGCTGCCTCTCCTTCGACAGTCCGGAGGAAGCCATCGAGGCAGTGAAGACCGCCCAGGTGGACGCGGCCTGGATCTTCCGGGACGACGCGGGGCAGCAGCTGCAAAAGCAGGTGACGGCCTCCGGCTCCCGGGGCGCGGTGATGGTGGTGGAGCGGGAGGAAACCGTGTTCCTCCGTCTGGCCCGGGAGGAGCTGGCCGCAGTCCTCTATCCCACTGCGAGCCGCTTCCTGTTCCGGGAACACCTGGCCGCCCTCTCCGGGGACAAGCCCCTGCCGGACGATTCCGTGCTAGAGCCCTATTACCGCACGCTGTCGGCGGATCAGCAGGTGCTGATCTTCACCTACGACAACGGTCAGGTGCAGGAGCCCATAGGGGACGTCCTCACCAATCCCCTGCGGGGCCTTCTGAGCCTGCTGGTGGTGCTGGCGGGCCTGGCCTCCTGCATGTTCTACTACGCCGAGGAGGAGGCGGAGAGCTTCCTGCGCATCCGCGGGGCTGCGGGGCGGCTGCTGCCGCTCCTGTGCCATCTCTGCGCCATGGCGCCCGTGGCCCTGGCGGGGCTGCTGGCCCTGGCCGTCTCGGGGATGCTCCATGCAGCGCCGACCGAGCTCCTCCTTTCGGCCCTGCTGTGTCTGGCCTCGGCGGGCTTCTGCGAAGTGCTGCGCCGCCTTTGCCGGAAGCAGGAGGTGCTGGGGGCCCTCCTGCCCATCCTGATGATGGTGATGCTGGTCCTCTCCCCCATCTTCCTGCATTTCAAGCAGTTCGCCATCCTGCGCAGCCTGCTGCCCCCGGTATACTATCTCAACGGGGCTTATCGGGGTGCACCCCAGGCCCGCTTTTTCCTGTATACAGTCATCGCTCTGGCGCTGGGGACTCTGCTCCCGCCCCCGGCGAAGGGGAAATGACTCGATTTGACGGGGAAACGGGCAGCTTGGGAAAGGAGAAAGCACGATGACCTGGGTCAAGAAACATAGTCTTCGGCTCGCCGCCATTCTGCTGGCAGCAGCGGTGCTGCTGTTCCTGCTCCTCCGCTGTTACGGGGATCGGGAGAGCCCCCGTTTCGAGAGACGCCGCTTCCATTCCTATTCGGCCCGTGGGCTGAAGCCCGTCCGGGACGCCGCCCTGCCCCTGCGGGAGGACGAAACCGGGAAATACTACCGCTATGTGGTATACTCGGAGGACGGAAGCACCCACATGGTCCATTTCCATATCCTGCCCCTGGGGAAAGGCTTTCTCACGCTGGGTATGGAGGTCACCTGGGACACCAGCCCCGGCAAGGGCGTTTACCGCAGCTACCGGGGCTGACGGAAAGGAAATGCGTTTGCGCGAAGAATTCCGGCCCACGGTTTTGTATTTGCTGGATCCGGATAATTGGTGATCTGGACGGGGCTGCGGGATACAAGCGTTTATGTGTGGGATCGAGGCCTTTGGAGGCGTTGACAAGATCGGGGCGGCTTTGTTATGATGGCCAAAAAGGAGGCGTGAAGCATGGTCAAAAAGATCCCTCTCATCATCGACGCGGACCCCGGCGTGGACGACGCTCTGGCCCTGAAAATGGCCTTCGGCAGCCCCATGCTGGACATCCGGCTGCTCTGCTCTGTGGCGGGCAACGTCAGCATCCGATTCACCACGGCCAACGCCCTGTTCCTCACGAAGAAATACGGGGGCGACATCCCCGTGGTGCGGGGCAGCGCCAGTCCCCTGTCCCGCCAGGCGGTGGACGCCGCCAGCGTCCATGGCGCCAGCGGCATCGGCAACTATGTGATCCCGCCCCATGATTACCGGCTGGAGCCCGGAGACGGGATCGAAGCCATGTATGCCGCTCTGAAATCCGCCGGGGAGAAGGTCACGCTTATTACCCTGGGCCCCCTCACCAACATCGCCGCGCTCCTGGCCGCCCATCCCGATGCGCCGGAATATATCGCACGCATCTATGCCATGATCGCCTCCGTGGACGGCACGGGGAACATCACCCCCTATGCGGAATTCAACGCTTACTGCGACCCCGAAGCCCTGGACGCGGTGGTGCGCGCCGGCGCGGAGATCGTCTTTGCGCCCATGCACCTGGGGCGGGACGCCAAGCTCAGCCAGGCGGAGATCCTGGCGCGGGGCAAGGGCAGCGAATTCGGCGCCATGCTGGAGGCGATCTTCACGGGCTATAAGGACGACGCCGCCGGGGAGGGCTATGTGGCCATGTACGACGCCAACGCCGTGGAGGCCCTGCTCCATCCCGACCTCTATGACTTCATCCGCTGCACGTCGGAGGTGAACGTGACGGACAAGCCCGGCCAGACCTTCCTCCGCCCCGACCCGGCCGGCAGCTTTTTCTACCTGGAGATCAAGGACACCGCCGCCCTGGCGGAAGCCATGCTGACGGACCTCTTCCCCGGCTGAACAAAGGAAAATGCATTGCGGCGCACCGGAATCCCGGTGCGCCGCGTTTCTTTCAGTCCTTTTTGAAAACGAAGAATTTGCTGATGAGGTAGTTCCCCACGATGACCAGCACCTGGGCCACGATCTTCACCGCCACGTCGTTTACCCCCAGGACGGTGATGCCCAGCCAGAGGATCAGCTCCTCCAGTCCCAGGGTGACCAGGCGCCCGGCGGCAAAGGAGGCGGCCTCCCGCAGGATGCCCCGGGGTTCATAGGCCTTGTCCCGGAAGACCCAGGTGCGGTTGGTGACATAGGCGAAGGCCACGCAGAGCACCCAGGAGATCGCGTTGGCGATCAGAGGCGGCAGCCCCAGGGGGTGGGCAAAGAGCCAGTAGAGGAAGATGCTCAGAAAAAAGGTCAGCCCCCCGAAGAAGAGATAGAGCAGTATCTCCTTGTACTTTTGATAGAAGGGCTGCAAAGGCCGCAGCAGCCGCCAGGCCATGATGCGGTCGAAGATGTCCGGTTTCCGATCCATATCATACATTTTATCCCTCGATTCTGTTGTCAGTTACTGGTTCAGGAAGCCGGAATAGATTCCGGATCGGCCTGATCCTAGACGCCAGCAGAGTTAGAACCGTACAGAAAAGAATCTTCAGCAGGAATATGATAAGTATCTCCATATTGTAACTCACTCCCTGCAGAAGCAGCTTCCATCTGAGAACATACCAAGGGCAGTATTCGAGTTCGATCAGATGAAAACAAAGGATCGGCAAAGAATATCGCCCGTAGAAACTCAGCGCTCTTGCAACAACGCCAAGCGCACCGATCCACTTGGAGATATGCAGGATCGCAGCTATGATAAGTATTGGCAAGATTACGGTCAGAGGAAACTTAGGGAAAACTGCCATCACCATAATGGGGAACCTGCCTATTTCGTACAAATACAGCCAAGCAACGAGTCCGACAGGCACTATGTATTTTCGATATCTGAGATAATGCTCCCGAACACGCGGCAGTTTCAGAAGTTTTCTTGCCGCCCATCCAAGGTATACGAACAGGGCAGCACAACCGCCTGCCTGAATGCTAAACGGAAGCCAGAACCATCTTGCGCTTTGCCAGCAAGCCACGAAAGTGCACATGACTACAAGAATGCGGACATACGGACGAGTCATTACTTCCACGACCCATCGGATATAGGCGGTTGCCCAGATCATCGCAGGCAAAAACCAGATCGCACCGATCTGTCCAATGCCCCACGCTGTCCGGTTTCCATCCGATCCGGAACCATAAAGCGCTTGAAGGAAAACAGTCAAAGCATTGCGCATGATCTCCTGGACCGTGCAGTGAGCAAGAGCATCGTGCAGGATGCTCAGCAAAATCAAGCATACCGATGTGAAGCAATAAGCAGGCATGAGGTCGCATACTCGTTTTAGAAAGAATTCTTTCGGTGACCGTTTTTCGCTGAGGAACCAGCCGCTGATCACGAAGAACAGGGGCATATGGAAAGGGAAAACAGCATTCACATAAGCAAGATGACCTAAAATCACGCACAGGATACCGATACCCTTGGCAGTGTCAAAGGTCCTGTTCCGGTTTGACTCAGCCTCCAAACGATGTTCTTTTCTCCTCATGATACTCCTGCTCCGTGTTGACCTTCCAGACGGCCGCCTTGTCCCCCCGGCCTTCCAGGGCTTCCACTGCGGCGAAGGCCGTGGCCATGGAGTGGTCCATATTGTTGTAGCGGTGCTGGCCGTTGCGCCCGATGCAGTAGAGGTTTTCAAAGCCGTCCAGCCAGGCCGTCAGCCGGTCGATCTCGCCGTAGGTGTCGAAATAGGCGGGGTAGGCCTTCTGCACCCTGGCGCGGCAGGAATCCAGCACCTTCGTCTCCTTCCCGATCACGCCGATCCTTTTCAGCTCCTCGATGCCCAGAGCCACGGTCTCCTCCTCCGACATGCTCCAGAAGTGGTCCCCTTCGTTGCAGAAGTATTCCAGCCCGATCCACACCGTATGCGCCGGGTCCTCCAGCATGTAGGGGGACCAGTTGTTGAAGATCTGGATACGGCCCAGGAACACCCCCGTGTCCTGCACATAGATCCAGCAGTCCGGCACGATGTTTCCCAGGGTGGGGATGTCCGTCCCGTTGGTAAGGCGCAGCTTGTCCACCAGCAGGCCCACGGTGACAAAGTCCCGGTAAGGAAGCCCGGCGGCGATGGCGGCGATCTCCCCATCCCGGCAGCCCAGGGCAGGGACCAGCTCCTTCAGGGGCATGGAGGAAAATACGGCGTCGGCTTCCAGCCGTTTTCCGTCCTCGCAGAGGACGGCGGTGAGCTTTCCGCCACGGCTCTCGATCTCCCGGACCCGGCTGTGGAAAAGAAGCTCGCCTCCCGCGGCCTGAAAGCGCTTCGCCACGGTCTCCCACAGCTGGCCGGGGCCGAATTTGGGGTAGTAGAATTCCTCGATCAGGGAGGTCTCCACCTTCTTATTCTTCCCGGGCAGGAGCTTTTTCAGCACGTTGCCGATGAGGGCGGCCACGGAAACGCCCTTCACCCGCTGGGCGCCCCAATCCGCCGAGATCTCCTTCGGCGGGCGGCCCCACACCTTCTCCGTGTAGCCCTCGAAGAACATGGAATAGAGCTGCCGCCCGAAGCGGTTGATGTAGAAGTTCTCCAGGCTGTCCTCCGGCAGCTTGCGGATGCAGGAGGCCAGATAGCTGAAGCCCGCCTTCATGCTGGTGCCGAGGCCCATGTTGCGGAAGGTCTGGGGCTTGAAGCTGATGGGATAGTCGAAGAAATGGCCCTGGTAATAGATGCGGCTGACCCGATGGCGGATGAGGAATACCTCGTCCGTTTTCTCCGGGTCCGGTCCGCCGGGGACGGTGCGGGCCTCCCGGCCCAGGATGCGGTCGTCTTTGGATAAAGCGCCCTGATAGGGCAGGACGTCCCTCCACCAGTCCATCACCCGCTCGTCCTTGGAAAAGAAGCGGTGGCCCCCGATGTCGATGCGCTGGCCGTTATGCCGGATGGTCCTGGAGATGCCGCCCACCTCCCCGGAAGACTCCAGGACGGTGACGGCATGGCCCTTCTTTTGCAGTTCGATGGCGGCGGTGAGGCCCGCCGGGCCCGCGCCGATGACGATGATGCGCATGGAGCAGCCTCCTTGGTTGGGGTTGAGTGGGACGGCAGGCGGGTTCAGGACTCGGGATTTGCCGATTTTGCCAGCCTCTCGAAATAGTCCATTTGGCTGGAAAAGTCCGCCGCGCGGCGATAGTTCTTCTCATAGGCGTCCTGCAGGCGGGCGGCCGCCTCCTCCGGGGTGAGGGGCTCTCCTTCCCCCTCCCCGTCCAGCCAGCCGCAGCCCGAAAAGGCCCAGGCGCCGCTGAGATACCGGCTGCACAGGGGGCAGGACGGGGACGCTTCCAGGAAGGAGGCCAGCCGCCGGACCGTTTCGTCCGCCGCTGCCGCTCCGACGCCCCAGGGCTCCCGGGACAGGCGGCGGCAGAGGGCCAGGCAGGTTTCCAGCTTTTCCGGCTCCTCCGTCAGGGAAGCATTCAGGAAAAGTCCCAGGGCAGCGTCCCGGGGCAGGACCGGCGCGCCCTCCGCGCCGGGCAGGGCGGCAAATCCGAGGCGGTCATAGAGGGCTCCGTCCCGCTCCTTCGCCCGGTCCAGCAGGCGGTAGACGTCGGAGGACGACAGCAGCACCGCGGGGCACTCGCCCCGCAGGAAGGCTTCGATCAGCTCGTCCCCGCTGTCCGCCCGGTCGAAAAACACCCCGTCGGCCAGCAGCTCCTTGGCAGCGAGCAGCCTGGCCCGGAAAAAGGCGTCGGTGAAGGCCGCTTCCCCGTCCCCTTCGATCATGTGATCCAGCCAGGCCCTGCCTTCCCCGTCGGCCAGCAAGGGGCTGAGGAGCTCCGTCACCACGGCGCAGGAGCCGCTGTCCGCCACGGCGGTCAGGCCGCCGAAGCCCCGGTCTTTCAGCTTCGCCGCCAGGGCCCGCTGCGCTTCCGGGCTTTCGGGGAAGGCCGCTGCTCCGGCGGCCTCCGCCAGGATGGAGGGATCGTAGACGATGGCGGTAAAGACGGGGGCCGTAATGGGGAAGGCATACACCGCCCCGTCATAGGTGAAGGGCTTGCAGGCCGCCGTGCCATCCGCCTCTCCCAGGGCCGAAAGGTCCAGGACCAGGCCAGCTTCCGCCAGCTTCCGCCCCATGGCGCCGTCGGTGAGCAGAACTTCCGGCAGATGCTCCGCGCCCATCAAGGCCAGGGCCGCCAGCTCGGACCCTCCCGCTTTTCGCAGCACCGGCGCATCCTGCGGCCTCTCCCCGGCCCAGGAGGTCAGGGCTTCCTCCAATTGGTCATAGATCGCTTTTTCCACAGGCCCGGCCTCTGCCGGAACGCCGCGGGGATCCAGCAGCGTGATCCCCCCGCTCCTGCCGCCGCAGCCCGCCGGAAAGAGGAGGACTGCCGCCAGGAGGAAGAACGCCAGACGTTTCATTTTCCCCATAGCACCCTCCATTGCTCCGCCGCGAAGGACGGCAGATACCACTTGGCCGGCATCTTCATGGTGAGGCTGTTCACCGGGATATGGAGCGCTTCCGCCGCTTTGGCGAAACGCCCCTGCTGCATGGCGTAGGTGCAGACGGTGAGCCGTGGGGGCAGGCCCTCCCCCTCGATCAGGCTCTGGGCGCGGAGGAGCAGCTCTCCCGGGTCGGAAGTCTCCCCGGTCACCCGGATGCGCTCTGCTTCGATCCCGTTTGCAGTCAGCCAATCCTTTGCCTCCGGGCTCAAGACGATGCAGGCGGCGTCGGATTTCTGGTTCAGGTACAGCCGGGCCCGGTCCAGGCGCTTGGTCTCCAGCGCGGGACTCTTCCAGGCGTCGATGCCGCTGCCGGGGACCAGGAGGGTCGCCCCGGAGGTGGGCGTCCAGCCCCGCCAGGCGGTGATCTCCCCGGCGGTGTAGGCCCATAATGCAAAGAGAATGCAGAGAGGGACGCAGACCGCCCCCAGGAGCCGCCGTCTGCCGGGGGCGAGGGCGGGTTTTTCCCTTTTCGGCGGCTGTGCAGTCACGCCGCTGTGGACGCAAAAGGCCAGCAGGATGAACACGTTGTACGAGAGGTCCATCAGTTCAAAGTCCATCAGGCAGTCCAGGGCAAAGACGGCCAGGAGGAACATGGCATAAGGGCGCTTTTCCCGGGCGAAGCGGACCTGCGCCGCCGTCATGAGGGCCAGGAACAGCAGCAGGAATACCACGCCGAAGCGGAGAAGGATCGCCACATAAGCGTTGTCCAGGAAGAAATAGAAGGCGGGGCCCTGTTCGCTGCCGCCGTACCCTGCCATGGGGATGGGGGAACCAAACAGAGACAGGGGGTATTCCTCCATGGCAAGCCTTCCATACAGCAGCCGCGCTTTGACGCTGCCCAGCCCCGGCAGCTTATCCCACAGGGGCTGCGAAAGCCGCCAGGTAGCCGTCAGGAGGATGCTCACCCCGGCGCAGATGGGGTAGGCCCACTTCACCAGGGCCAGAGCCGCCGGGCGAAGCCGCCCGAGGCGGAGCCTTTTGATCCCCCGGTCCGCAAGGGAGGGGAGGAAATACAAGCCGCGGAACAGAAGGGGGATCAGCTTTCCATAGCGCTCTGCGTCCTGATAAGGCACGCCGCCGCGCCGGTAATGCCGCAGCAGGGTCACCGGGATCAGGAGCAGGAGGCAGATAAAGCAGGTCTTGCCCCCCACGAAAAAGAAATTAAACAGGGAAAGGGCGATCAGCCCCAGTTCCCCAGCCCAGCCCAGGCGTCCGTCCTTCAGCAGACAGAAGCAGAGGGCGAGGCTGAGGAGGCGGCAGGCATAGTCCGTCCGGTAGATGAAGCCGAAGGAATTGCCCCGATTGTTCTCCACTATCCCCAGCACGGAGAGGAAGAAGAACACCAGCACGAATCCGGCCCCGATCCAGAGAATGCCCTTGAGGAGCCGGTCCTCCCGGAGGCGGGAGGCCGCCGCGGCTGCGGCGACGGTCAGCAGAACGGTCGTGGGGATGGCCGACCCCCATCCCATAGCGGAACAGATTGCGATAAGGAAGATGATGAGGAAACGCAAAAGAAGCGGGATGCTGCTCTTATGTATCAATGCCCCCGATTTGGTGCGAACGAATATTTCCACCGCAACATCAACAGCAGCGATGATCAGCATAACATTCAGCACCCATGGGAAGATATACGGGAATCTGGAAAAAGGCTGATGAATAGCGGGAATCATCATAGAGTGCAGCGCCAGCAGGGTATAGGAAAGGAGAAGCAATCCGAAGAAAGTGAGAGAGAATATCTGTGGCAGCTTGGATACTCTGGTCGTATTGCTCATGAGCGCCTCCTTTCCATGACGTTTCATCCCGTCTTACAACAAGTATGATTCCTACTGCTTTTGAACCCACGGGACAGGTCCGTGGGTTCCCCGGGGGGCCGTTCTGCTGCTGTTATTTCTGCCCGCCAGAACGAGAGACAGAGAGAATCAGTCTTCCTCGCCGAATATCGCATCCAAATAAGGCTTCAGGAGTTCTTCAACAGGGACGCCATTTTCAATGGCCTCCTGCATCTCAGGCGTGAAGGTGATTCCTTCATGCCAAAACCGGAGTTTAGAGTCATCAACAGCCGTTAATCCATACTTATCCAGCAGAGCATTTTGAACATATACGGTTGCAGTATTAGAATCGTGTATATCCTTCCAAATGAACCCTTCATCCCTTAAGTAAACACAGGTATAATCTGCCGCAGTTACATCAGATTCATAAACATCCTCCAGATCCGGGTATCCGATCACAACATTGGGAATGCCTTTGCTACGCCATTTCTCCACCGTTTCACGGCTTTCTTCATAGCTGACGGATCGGTGGTGAACATATGCATCATCAGGAATCCCGTCATTTAAGTTGAAAACAATATTTCGTTCAAAATATGCAGTCAACGGAACTGCTGTTCCTATGATGTCCGTGCAGATATAATCCTCATTCCCATTTGCTTCTGCAAATGTTGATCCCCCGTAGTTCCATTTGCAAAAAATCAAAGGGTCTTTACTCAGCCCTGAATCTTTTAAAAATGCAGCCATATTCCGTGCAAAACAATAATCAACCCGAATCTCGAGAAAGCTCGCTGCTGAAGCCCAATACAAGGGAATTACTATGCATGCGGATAAGAGAATAAATCCAGCAGTATGGAGCATCCTTGCATCCCGCTTCGATTTTGCTATGCGGGAAACAACTGCTCTTCCGATTTCAAAACGTTCTTCATCCCGATAGCTTAGTTCCGCCCAAAACAGAACCAGCAGGAATACAATACCCATATGATGAGTAGAAAAATAGACAGTGGCCGCAAAGACTACGTACATTGAATAAGGAATGATGAAAAACTTCAAGTTCCGCTTTGAGGAAATGCAAATCATTCCCATCCAAAGAATCAAGCCCAAAACTATGCCCAGAATAAGCTGTGGCAACGGGATACTCATCGCCTGCATGGAGACCTGTTCCACTCCAAACCAACTGCTGGTTGATAAGAAGCAGTCCAACGGAAATGTAAAGAAAGCACAGAAAAGGCGAACGGGAAGTGAGGTATCCCTTTGAATATGCATAGCATAAGCATTTTTCGCTGGGATAATTTCCAATATGAGGAGAAGAGCTAAAAGGAGCAAGGACAAAAGTGAAACCGTCCGCCCATCCCGAAGCAACTCCGACATGAGACGCTTGATGTCTTTCTCGCGCCATAATTCCCACAGGAAACTAATTGCGATCCCGCCAGCGAAAAGGATACCGTAGGCGCTGGTCAGGCACAATGCCCCCAGGAGCAGAACGACTCGCCACGGATTTGTGTTTCTATTTCCGATCTCCATTCCCAGCAGCATTAGGAAGAATAGCATCATTCCATAGGGACGGACCACTATGCCATATTGGTAAAAGAAAAAGTAGGTAAACGGCAACGTCATCCGCAATAGCCGGGGCAGTCTGGATCGAAACAGCATCAATGCTGCAGAGGCGGCGGAAAAGAGGAATCCCACCGTTTTCAGTCCGATCTCAAAGGGCACGCCCAGCTTTGCCGGGATGGCCAGGATCAGATGCCAGAGTGGAGGATGTCCCTCGTAATGGGGAATCTCAAAGAGTATCTCCCGTAAACTAGCGCATTTGGCAATCTGCCAAGCCTGGGCTTCGTCAAACCAGGGCTCATGGAATGCGGAGATCACGACATAGGCGGCGGCAAATAATATAAGCCCCGCCCATTCCAGCTTTTTCCCTTCCAGGATTCTTCCTTTCATGCGCTGTCTCCCCATCATGGATTCCTCAAATCCGCTTATTATTCAGGATAACATAACACAGACGAGCTTGCAATCATTCTCGTGTATGAATCTGACGAAGCATCACTGCGTCTGGATCTCCTATTGACTTGTGTGTTTTCTGAGGTATAATTAGCATTGAATTGTGCAGAATTTCAGAGGTATTTGAATTGAATTGTGTTGTTTTAGGCCATTATTTTCATTGAAAAGTGCTGAGGTGCGCAATGTTATATCGAAAAATCCAACCATTCATTGAGAGCTATCTGAAGTCGGACTCCAACAAGGTGTTGATCATTGACGGTGCACGGCAGGTCGGCAAGACATTTATCATTCGTCAAGTCGGACGGAGCCTCTTCGAGAATTATATTGAGCTGAACTTCGCGGAGGATCAAAATGGCCCCAGGCTGTTTGAGCAAGTCCGCACTGTCCAGGATTTTTACTTCCAGGTCAGCACGATTGCCGGTGACAAAATGGTAGATAAGAAAAATACGTTGATCTTTCTTGATGAGATCCAGGCATACCCGCATCTGCTTACCATGCTCAAGTTCCTGAAGCAGGATGACAGGTTCACCTATATTGCAAGCGGATCCT
Source organism: Oscillospiraceae bacterium (assembly GCA_902795345.1). Lineage (GTDB taxonomy): Bacteria > Bacillota > Clostridia > Oscillospirales > Oscillospiraceae > UBA1774. The sequence goes on along the minus strand of CADBKO010000001.1, from coordinate 129,506 downwards.
TGCTTGGCGTGACCTTGAAGAAGACAAGCTCTATCCCCATCGGCAGCATTGAGATCAAGCGCATGTTCCCACTGGATTTTGAAGAGTTCCTGCTAGCAAACGGGTTTCACCGATCTGCGATCAATATGATGCGGGAAAAGTACCTTTCCGGCGAGAGCCTGGATGCGGCTGCTCACGGGAGGGTACTGGATCTGTTCAAGAAATACCTACTGATCGGCGGGCTGCCTGACGCTGTCAACACCTTTCTTGCGGATACGAATATCGTGAAGGTGAGGAGGATCCATCGTGATATCCGAGCGTTCTACGCTGATGACGCATCAAAATACGAAGCAGACAACAACCGGAAGCTGAAGATTCGCAGGATTTATGAAATGATCCCCTCCAATTTGGAAAACAAGAAAAAACGGGTGGTCTTCCAGAATATCGAGGACAGGCGTGGTAAGCGTTTTTCTGACTACCAGGATGAGTTTGAATACCTGATTTCCGCTGGGATCGTTTTGGACGTCAACGCAATCTCCGCCCCCGTATTTCCCCTCGCGCAGTCTGTAGGGAAAAACCTTCTCAAGCTGTATTTGAATGACGTGGGGCTCCTGACCGATATTCTATACGGAAATAATATTCGCGCGATCCTGGACGACGAGGCGGGGATCAATCTCGGCTCTGTTTATGAAAGCGTGGTGGCTCAGGAATTGGCCGCTCACGGCCATCGTCTGTTCTATTATGACAATCGCAGCAAGGGCGAGGTAGATTATCTGATCGAAGACTATGACAGCCTCTCCACTGTCCCCATCGAGGTTAAATCCGGCAAGGACTATACCGTTCACAGTGCGCTTAATTCCTTTTTGAATAACGAGGATTACCATGTAAAGAAGGCGCTTGTCCTTTCCAACACGCGCGAAGTCACGACAAGGGGAAGGATCACCTATATGCCGGTCTATAATGTCATGTTTTTGGGGTCCGAAGGGACAGGAGAAGCATAGAGGAAGAACCAGAACCACCGGCATGGCCGGTGGTTTCTTTATAGTAAAATGAGCGCTTCCCCGCTAGCAGGGGAAGCGCTCGGTTTCCGGGAACCCGCAGCCTCCCCCGCTCCAAGGAATAGGGAGGATGGCGGGATTTTAAAAAATCCTCTTTCAAAGCGTCCGAAAGATAAAGATATCGTATTATGCATTAGCAGTCTTTGTTTCACAGTCTTTCTTTATCTCGATTGGACGCTCTCTGTCGTTCCTTTGACGACGTCTATCCAGGAGGATGAAGGGGATAAGCACAAGGATAGCAAATAAGGTAACACAGCAACCTAGCTTCAATCCGGCCGGTGAGTATTTCATCTCAAATGAATGATTCCCTGCAGCTGCCTCTGTCGCCATGAATACACCCAAGACTTTTTGGATCTCAGCCTTCTCACCGTCCACCCACAAAGACCAGCCTTCATCCCATGGGATCGTAAACATCAGCACTTGGTCACCGGTGGAGGTGAATTCGCCTCGAAGATGAGAGTCTGTGTTTTTTTCGATGAAGGTAGGACGGGATCGCACCTTCTCGCTCAAAGCCGACAAGGCGTCCGCGTCCGCATAGGCAGCTCGGAATCTGCCCGCCACTTCTTCCAGAAGATAAGTGGAAATGGCATCATCCGTTACCGGAAGATAACCGGAGACTTGCTCGCCCTCATGGTAATAACCAACACAGCACAACGCAGGATCAATACTGCCCCAATCATCCGACATGCCCGAACGGTTGTAGATATAAACCGCGCCATCCCGCCCGGCGGTCCAGGTATACTCTATGTAGGAGGAGTCAATGGGAGGTTCTGAAAGCAAGCTGCCAGAACCACTCTCCGATGCTTCGCCGGATACTGCAGCGGCCTTCGAATCGATTTCCTTATCTCTTTTTTCTACAATTGTGGCAGCCTCCTGCCTGGTGATCTCTCCGCTGCCTTTTCGAGGATGGGCGATGAATCTTATTTCATTCTCCTCCTCAAATACCGGGCGGTCCTCCCCGCTGAGCGCGGACCAAACTGCGTTGAGATTGTCGAAAATATCGGTGTTCCCTGTTTCTGTTTCCATGATTCCGGAGTCCGAAAGCACCGCGATCGGGAGTACATTGGGATTGCGATACAACGACCAGTCCCCGACGGTAATGACTTTTTCATAGTCTTTTTCTGTTTCCAGATCTTCTTCCGCTATGAGATATCGGATCCCCAACAAGGCGTCCGTAGCCGCCGGTACGCCCTCTCCATAATAATTGCGCATATCAAACCTATGGATGCCGAGCTTACCAAGTTCATTGCGCACGAAATCCCGCTCATCGCTGCCTCCGTGCCCTACGCCATTGTAACCGTAAAGCATGGGATCGTTGCCAGTGGTACCGGAGCGCTGCCGATTGACCTCCATCCTGAAAAATCCGGGGTCCCCTTGCTGTACGCCTTTCACCAATCCGTCCACGCAGCTCACGACACTCTGGTACTCTGATTCCTGGCTTTCCCGACCCAGAATGCGGTAGGTTGAAACCCTGTAATTCAAAAAGAGATTGAAGGAGACAAGGAGCAGCACCACAAGCGTGAATGCACGCGCGGTGTTCTTCTTCGGATCCCTGCGGTGCATCCAAAGGGCCAGGAAAATCAGCGCCAATACTGCCAGATCGGCAAGGACTTCGCCGCCGCCGATAAACGAATATTGCTTGGAGAAAATGACCGCTGTCCCCAGCAAGATGACTGTCCAAGTGAATCTTCTGTCAGCGGCAGGCGCTGCGGAAAACCGGCTCCATTCGTAAGCGGCAATGAACAGAAGCAGAAAGGAAAACACAAAAGAATAGCGGAAATTGAACCAGTTTGTGGTCGTTCCTCCGTGCATCAGGATATCGAAAGCAATGATATAAAAGCCAAGGGCATAAATGACCAGTAGAAAAGCAGCCGCGATCTTTTTCCGCCCGCTGATCTCCCGATTGCGGAAAAACAGGATCACCAGCGCCACAGGGAGTATGCCGACGAAAATATTGGGGTGACCGTTAATCAGTTCCTCCCGATTGTTGGCGCCGCTGAACAGCTTGGCGCCGATCTCCAGAAACGGCAGCTTTTCTGCCAGGGAAAAAGATGCCAGTGTCGTCTGATCCAGCCGTCCACCCCGCAGGGAGAGCAATGCGGGCAACCAAATCACCGCGGACAGGAGGCCGGCAAGCAACGAGGATAGTACATATTTCAGGATCACGTGCCTTTTATTACCCACATTTGGCCCATCGCCGATCCAGGCCGCGAAAAAAAACAGGACCGAGGCGGCGCAGAGAATAAAGCCAAAATAGAAATTCATCAGCAATGCATAGGCCAAGGAGAGGATATACAGCAGGGGACTCCTATCCTGAAAGATGCGGATCAGTCCTAAGACGACCAGAGGCAGCACGGTGACGCCGATAAAGAAGTTCATCTGGAAAACATTTGCCACATTAAAGCCACAAAGGGCATAAGCTGTCGAAAACAGGAGGTTGCCCGGCTTGTGGCCATAAAGCCCGGCAAGCAGGAGATACATGGTAATGCCGCAGAGGCAGAGGTTTATCGTTGATACGATCGTGAAGGCCAATGGATAGCTTATGACGTCGAAGAGGGAAAAGACGGCAAAGGTCGGGTTCAGCAGGAACCAGCCCCAGGAACCCATCATATTGCCGCCAAGGCCTTTTTCAAAGGAGTACGTGAAACCCTCTACCCCTTTTATTGCCCGGCCGACATACCCAAGATAGTTCACATAAAGAACATCCGCATCAGATATTAAAAATGTACGATCTCCAAAAGGAGTGATCCTGAGCCCTGCCAGCGCAATCACTATAATCAACATTGGCAGGAAAAAAGAAAGCAACAAGTAGAGCGCACACCGCTCGGTGCGCAATCGTTTTTTCGAATCCGGGGGAGCAAACAGTTTCATTGACTACACCGTTCTTCCATTGAGCATCGATCTGTGCAAAAGAAAACTAAGGCAAATCGCCGCAAGCGTGATATCCCGCAGTTCCAATCTTCACAGAAAGAGACTCCGCAGTTAGAATGAGCGCTTCCTCGCTAGCAGAGGAAGCGCTCGGTTTCCGGGATTCCATCGTCTCCCGCTCTCCCGGAAAGAAGGAAACGACGGAAAAGTTCAAAACAAATCATGCAGGGAAAAACTCAGTATGCTACTTGGGCAATTAAGTCATCGTTCAGCGATGCACAGCCTATCTGCAGCGTCATCCCCTGCGTATTTAAAAGGCAGAAGCTAAATCAGGAAGCTGCACCAAACGTTTCGGTGCCACCAAGGCCTTTATACTCGACAACAGGAGCGGCAGTTCCGGTCGTAATGGTCAGAGAAGCGCCGGAAACGGGCTGGAACTTATAGACCTGCGTGCCGACTGTGATGCTACCAGCAGAACCAGACCAGGCAGTAGAGCTAAGAGAATCGTTGTAAGAGTTGTCATCCAGATAGTCAGCGACGAGCTGCGCATAAATGGAACGGGCGTTAGCGAGGTTGGTAGCATTGCGGGACTTCTCCAGCTGGGCGGTGAACACGGGGATAGCGATGGCAACCAGGACGGCCCACTAGTACTAACGATACTTAAGACTGTGAATAGTTCGTATACTATGGAGTTTTAGGGCCATATTCTGGCGGCAACGGCGTATAATATCCGAAAACCTGCTGTTCCTTCTCCTTCTGTGTCGAATAATTATCACAGTTTGTTTTTGCTCCTACTATTGAAAACTGAGGAGTATTTGATATAATGATAATTATCTCGATAAGCATCATGCTTATCTGATATCCAGCGTATCCAGCTTTATGTTTTTCACCGTACCATCCAGAAATGCAACTGTCATCTCTGATGGAGATTTCACCGTGATCTCCTCTAACATCATGCGTGTTAGTTCTGGCACTTCTGCTTCTAGCGGTCCGTCCTCGGTGATGGCGATCATATTGCGTCCCCAATACTTCTGGAGTGCATCTCCATCAGTTACCATCTGTTCCCAGCCTGGGAGATGCAACTCTCGGTCAGCTACGATGCTATTCCATGCGATGACTATGGCTTTCTGCAACGCGGACTCTTTTATATTCTTCGCATTGCAGATGTGTCCTTTTTTCTTTTCGGCATTCTCGCATTTCCAGAATACCTCCGTGATGCCTTCCCAACACTTGCGGATGTATTTTCCTCCGCAGGACTCGCAGAATACGTGGGAGCATAGCGGATTATTGGTGCTGCTTCCCAATGTCCAGAGTCCGTGCCTTTTTCGGAAAGCCTCTCGTCGTGAGAGTTCCAATTGGACTGCATCCCAGTTTTCCCGACTGATGATGGCCGGGTGATTATCTTTGATGTAATACTGCTCCAACTCTCCATTGTTTTCCGTCTGTGTCTTAGTTAGGAAATCCGTTGTATAGGTTTTCTGCATAAGTATGTCACCGACATGTTTTTCATTCTGGAGCATTCTTTTGATGGTCACAGCATGCCAACTGACTCTGCCGTGAACCCCAGGGATGCCCTCATCATTCAACTGGCGGGCGATGTCCGAAATGTCCCAGCCTTCCAGGAATTCCCGGTATACACGCCGAACAACGGAAGCCTGCTCCTCGTTGATAACCAGATTACCGTCTGCGTCCTTATCATAGCCAAGCAGAGCCTCCGTGTTTATGTGCGGGATACCTTGCCTGAATTTGGATCGGATCCCCCATGCGGTGTTCTCAGAAATGTTCCGGCTCTCCTCTTGTGCCAGCGATGAAAGGATCGTAAACATCAACTCACCGGATGCTTCCATCGTATTGATTCCTTCTTTTTCGAAGATTATTGGAATCCCAAGATTCTTTAGTTTTCGACAGTAGTTCAAGCTATCCGCTGTGTTCCGGGCAAATCGGCTGATCGACTTCGTTATTACAAGATCGACTCGCCCCTCCTCACAGGCGGCTATCATATCCATAAAGCCAAAGCGCTTCTTTGCATTAGTGCCGGAGACCCCATCATCGGCAAACACTCCTGCCAGTTCCCAATCAGGACGGTTGTTAATCATATTGGTATAGTACTCGACCTGGTTCTTAAAGGAGCTTTGTTGTTCCTCCAGTTCTGTGGATACACGGCAGTATGCTGCTACCCGCTTTTTTCTCCCAATACTAGCTGCTACTACGCTCTTGATCTGGCTGGCGGGAATAACCGTAACAGTCCTTTCCATGCACCTTCTCCTTTCCAATGAACACGTCGAACTCAACGTCGCGCAGGGCATTCAACTTCTCATCGGGGATTCGGATTCCTTTGCAGAAGCCTTTCCCGTGCCGACTGGAATCGTTGCATATCCATACCACTTTTCCCGCATTCGTAATAATCCGCCGTAGTCGGGATCCGCAGTATTTGCAGAAGATTCTATTCAGGTATGGGTAGTTCTCCTCATTAAGTTCAGGTACTGCTGTGCTGTGCGTTTTCTTTTTGTGATCCTTCTTCCATTCCGGCTCCGGGATGTGATTATGCTCTTTGACTTTTCCCTTCACAACCACAGCGGACACATATTGCGGGCAGTCAAATGGCAGCCATTTACGGACCTCATCATCGGTCACACTAACTCCCGAACAGAACTTGTGGGTGAAACGCGTTTTACCGTTGCACTCCCATAGAACCCTTCCAGCGCGAATCGAACGGGAAAGCCTATGCCCACACTCTGCACAGAATAGTTGATTTCTATATGGGTAATTCTCATCCGTTAGTTCGAGTGGTTGGCTTATCGTCGAATCAACCTTATGGGTTGCAGTATCCAATGTTGTCTGAGCCAAGTCCCATAGCTTTTTTGTTACGATTGGGATATGGTCGTTCTGAATATAGATGATGGGTTTTTCTCCGTTATTTCGGATCAGCTTTCGATTCTCATCTACATAGTATTGCTGTGCGATGAAATCTCCTTTGTAGGCCGGGTTCCGAATAATACGTGTTACGCTTGCCCGGTGGAATGGCTTCCCATTATGATTTGTAATACCCTCGCTGTTTAAGTAATTGGTTATTTGAGCTGCCGTGTAGCCATCTGCCGCCATCTCAAACATTTCCATAACCAGCGGTGCATATTCGTTCGGGTAGAATTCGCCATCCTCGCCCTTTTTGTAACCCATCGACCTTTGTAATTGCCGCGGGGGCTTTCCTTCTTCATACTTCCGTTTGAGGGCCATCAAGGTGTGTTCCCGAGCTCCTTCACTTTCCGCTTGGCCAAAGGCGGCAAACAGCGTCATGAGCAGTTCCCCTTCTTGCGACATAGTGTCTATACCCTGAAGCTCGAAGTATACCCCGATACCCAGTTCCTTCAACCGGCGCGTAGATTCCAGAACCGTGTGGGTATTGCGGGCAAAGCGTGTGATGGCCTTTGTTATGATCTGCTGGAATCTACCCTTCTCTGCATCCTCCATCATTCGCTGGAATCCCGGTCTGGCATTCTTATAACCGGAAATCCCATAATCGTAGTAGATTTCAACCAGCTCATATCGAGGGTCGTTTTTCACCGCCTCAGTATAATGAGCAATCTGGTTTTCCAGGGAATCGCTCTGCCGTTCGGTTTTTGTTGACACTCTGCAGTAAACCGCTGCAAGTATTCTTACATTATCCGACCGCTCTCGCTGCGGGATAACGGTCACGTTCCTATCCATAAGTATCTCCCTCACAGTAAGATAAAGTCCGGCTCCGGTTTGCTTCGTTTCTTTCGGAGTTTTTTGTAAAAGGCTTGTTGCTGTTCCTGGGTTCGGTGGGCGGCATCCCCAGTGAGGTTCTTTAACAGTTCCGCTCTTACTTTGCTGAACTCTGGCCCGATCATCCCGATAGAATTGAGCCACACCCGGAAGCTATACTTCTCATTCGAGTCTGCCGGTGCCGACGCTTTCTTCCACTGCTTTGTGACCGCTGCGTTTACGATATGCTTTGCCAGTGTATAGCTCGCTTCCGTGTACGGAAAGTTAGTGAATGTAAGCTGACCTGGGGTTAACTGCAGGCCTTGTATCGCTTTTTCTCCGCCACAACGATAAAGCACCTCTACGAACTCCTGCATGGAATTTGGCCTTGTATCTTTCAGGTATTGCACCAATTCCATGTCCATGCGTACCGCATCCGGCACGCCTAAGGCCTTGTTAATCATCTCCCCCCTGGCTGCCAGGGTGTTCACAAGATTGACCATCGTTCGACCAGTGAATCCCTCCGTCGCAAAGGCAACCTGTCTGTTCCCAGAGTTTTCAAGGCTAATCAGCTCGAGGTCAGCAAGCCGTTGTAATAACCCCCTGTCAGCCAGGTCATCGTCAACGTTTATACTTCCGTCGCGGAGGACGGTATACGGTCCGATCCTATACTTAAAGGATGGCGCTCCCTCATACTCAGCCATGATGCCGGTTTCCTGTGATAGTTGCTTGATAAGCGGCTGTCTGTCTTTGAGCAGTCCCTTGATTCTCATGCTTCCACCTCCTGTGTATTGTTTCTTAGCACGAACACATACCACAGAATTCAGTGAAAGTCTAGCAATTTATTTTGTATTTCTTTCGATTTCCACATTTTATTTAATAGTTCCATGCGTTTATATGCATCTCAGGTACTGATTAATACCGGTTTTCGACAGATTGAGGGACACATTGCGCCGAGAAAACGATTTGTTTTTCTTTTTGGGTTTCTAAGCCTCCGACGGGAGGCTTTAACCTTTCTTTGTATATAGTTAGGCTTTAACAGGAGAAGCCGGGGGCTTCACCAGGGCGTGGCCATCTCTTGCCCGATGACCTGTTCCTCGTGGTCATCCGGCTTGTGGCCCATGGCGAGCCGCTTCTCCATCAGCTGCCTGGCCCGCTTCCGGTCTATCCGCAGACGGGGTTCGTCAGGAGCCTGCGGCTCCGCCTCCCGGAAGACCCGGCTCAGATGATGCAGCAGCCTCGTCGCCGCCAGCATCGCCGAGGGCCGGACCTCATCGTTCAGATGTGCCAGCAGATATTCCGCATGTGCATGCCCCTGCGCTGCCGCTTCCCCCAGCCAGTAGACAGCCTGCTTCCTGTCCTCCGGGATGTCCTCGCCCTGGAGGTAGAGCTTGCCCAGGGTGTACTGCGCATAAGCGTGTCCGGCCTCCGCCGCATACGTGAGAACAGTGACTGCCCAAGGGACATTCTTCCGCATAGCTGTACCGGTCAGGGCCTCTTTGCCCAGCCGGTACAGGGCGCAGGCGTTTCCCTGGTTGGCCGCTTTCACCAGCAGGCCGATCCCTTCATCGTTTTTGCCTCGCTCCAGCAGGAGGACCCCCAGATCGTACCTCGCCTGGCTGTTCCCGGCCTCGGCAGCGACACGGAACCATCGTTCCGCTTCTTCCTCCCACGGCGGCGCGCAGAGTCCGTCCCGCCATGCCTTCCCCAGCAGGAGCGCCGCTTCACTGCTGCCCTCCTCCGCCAGGTATTCCAGCTCCGACACCGCCTCCGCCTTTTCCTCTCTGGAGGAATAGCCGTCATAGAGCACCGTCTTCGCCTGGAAGTAAGCGCGGGCATCCTCATCTGTGAGACAGTACACCTCGTCCTCGTTGATCGGCTCCTCCGCCATGTCCCTGTCCTCGAAGCTGGGGATGCCCTGCCGCAGTCGCTCTGCTTCCCGGACCACCAGGTTCTTGATGCTTCGGAACTCCTCCTGCCGGGACAGGGGAAGCCGCTCCCGTTCCTGCTCCCGGTAGTAGTTCACCTGGGCATCCTTGCAGACGTTCCAGGCTTCATAGCACTCCGCCACCACGGGAAGCTCCGCCAGGGTGTCCACGATCCGGTCCACCTTCTCCTTCAGTTCCTTCCTGAGATAGCCGTACTGCTTCTTCCCGGAGACGGAGGACAGAGAGAAGGCCAGCTCCGCAAGCTGCCGACCTACTTCCGGATCGTCGCAGAAGCCTGCGGCCATCTCCTGCCGCAACGCCCGCAGCGCATCTCTGGCAGCCTCGGTCACTTCCTTGTAGCTCATGTCCTTCTGCCGGTAGAGCTGGAGCAACTCATCCCGAAAGACCTCGCCTGTCATCCGGGAACGCAGCGCCGCGACACCAGCCTTTGTGAGATACCCCTGCTTCGGGTCTGCCGACCAGACCATCATGTGGATGTGCGGATGCGTGTCCTCGTCGTGGAAGGCGGCGTACCAGCGGAGCTTGTCCGGTGAGATCTTCATGGCTGTCGCCATCTCCACCTGCTGACTGCGGAGGAGCGTGCGCCAGGCCGTGGCCCGGTCGTAACCCAGACGTTGGGCGTCTTCCCGGCGGAGAGAGTAGATGAAGGTCCAGACATTGCCCTGATGCGCTTCCAATTCCTTGAGGGCGGCGTCCAGAGAGACGACGTCTTCGCTGCCGAAGAGCCCGTGTTCCCCCTGCCGTTCCACCCGCGGACGGGTAGCAATGTACTTCATGTAGCCGTCCCGCGTCTGCACTTCCTCCGCGTTCATGTCCAGCGCCATGGAGATCAGGGCGGAGGCGGAGGCGACGGTAGGGGCCGCTTCGTAGTCTGCGTACTCATGAAGCTCCCGCGTGTCCGGGAAGTCCCGGAGGAGAGAGGCGATCAGCTCCCGCTGCTTCTCTGTGACGGGGGCGGTGCTGCTCAGCTTTTCCACGCGCTCGCGGGTAGCGATGTACTTCATATACCCGGCGGCCTTCCCCTCCTTGATGTACGAACACTTCTGAACCAGCTTCGGCATGACTCAGTCCTCCCGTGCCTGGACCGCATCCTGCAGGTCGATGACGCCATGGATCTGCCTGGCGTCTTTGACACACTGGGACCGTAGCCTGTCCAGAGTCGGCGCGTCGATGTCAATAGTGTCAGCGGCAAGGGTAGTAAGCATGCCGTCGTTCACCGCCAGCTTGAAGAGCAGGCTCCCGATGCGGCTGCCGAAGGCGTTGAGCTTGCCTTCCAGGATCCCGGCCAGGACGCGAGGGAGGTAGTAAGCGTCGCTGCCTGCCTCCAGGTAGCCGGAGTAGAAGCGGATCGCCTTCTCGATGTATTCGTTTTTGGTGGTGCAGTTGTCTGTCCGGTAATGGCTCTCCACCTGATCCCAAGCCTCCGGGGACAGCCAAACGGTGTGTCTGGTATTACTGTTTGCCATTTGCGTGAATTGGTCCTTTCTCATGAATAGCGTCGGGAAATGCCCGTATTTATGGGCTTTTCCGTGAATCAGCGTCAATCCCGGTTTCCCCGCAGCGGAAAAGCGTCAAAGGGGAATCCCCGTTCTGCCCGCACTGCGGGCAGATGTGGCCGCCCGGCCGCTGAAAGAGCGGCAGGGCTTTCTCCTGCTTGTCGTCGGAGCAGGCTCCGCATCCCTCCCTTCGGCCCAAAAGGGCCGAAGATTGCTCGCTCCGTTGCTCCTCCTCTTTCCGCCGAACCCGCTGTGCCAGGCTTCGGCGGAATTTCTGGAGCCACCACCATTCCTGCCCTCGTCGAAGAATCCCACACGGGGCTGACAGTGGCCTCACAGGGGCAGTTCCTCGGGCTGGGCATACCTCGGTTGACCGTTTTCGTAGTAGTCCGGCAGGGGAAGAATGGCGTAAGTATTGCTGGTCTGCTGGCGGACGCCGTAGCGGTTTTCCCGGTAGCTGTACTCTTTTCGGATGAGCCCCAGTGTCTCCAACTGCTTTACCGCATCTCTCGCGGCGCTCTCGGAACAGGAACACTTCCCGGCGATGGTGCGCACCGAAGGAAAGCAGCTCCGCTGACTTCCGGCGCAGGAGACGAGGTAGTTGTAGACTACGAACGCAATCGGCTTGAGTCCCCGTTCGAAGATGCGGCTGTCCATCTGATAGAATCCGTTTGGGTATTTCATTTGCGGTTCTCCTTTCTTCATTGGCAAAGATTGTATGTCCCAGCACTCTTTCTCTGCTCTTCATCGCCAAGGCATGCACTGCCATGGTTCAATAAGTTGAGCGATACGCATATTACGCACATCTGCGTAATATGAAGCCGAAAATCTGGTAGCCTTACCGTTCCTGCGGTAGGCTACCAAGACTTCATTTTATACGGCCTGCAGAGCCTGAGGAGTATTATACCGGTTTGCCTTCTTTAGCAAACCGAGTTCTTTGAGATGAATTTTAGCTGCGGTAAAAGATACTCCGAAGGCAACGGATATCGCCTTACAGATCTTCTCCAGTGCATAGTCGCTTTCCCACTCGCTGTCATCGTATACAAAGATGCCCTTGGAAAAACCAGCTTCCCGGATCAGGGATTCCGCGAAGGGGATAAAGGTCGCTCTCGGCATCGCTATGAACGCAGCGAATGTGTTGGCCTGATGCTCCCGGTTCTGCTCTGGGGTTAGCTTCCGTCCATAGGATTGGAACATTAAATCCTTTCGGCAGCATACCACATGGGTACCGTTCGAGGTTGTCTCAGGCAAGCCCGGCTGATTTGCATCGCGGCGATAGACCTCCCCATGCATAGCGAAGTGACCACCCTCATGCAAACCAGTGAAAGATTCAAACCCTTTATTTCCCTTTTCTACAGTCGAGTTATCTATGATGATGGTCCCAGCTGAGACTTCAATGATTCGAGTACACTGACTCTCACGGTCGAACACGCGAATGCAATCATCATTAAAAACGGTAGCACCAGCTATTGGAGTCTCGTTCTCAGCATAATAAATATCCTGATACTCCACTGTCGCGCCAAGATAACTCTCCAAAAAATGAATCACATTGATGGGTGTTGGCTCAGTGAGAAGGCTGGGTTTATAGTCCCTGACCAAGGCTTCAGCATAGTCCCATATCTCCTCATTGTGAACCACAGGGGTACGTGTTCTGTCTCGATTGCTGCAGCGGAAAGGAATCACTCGCGTTTACCTCGCTTTTCCTCAACTCCCCGAATGAACTCTCTCCAGTCATCCTCTGCAATGACTCCCGCATTGGACAGGCGCAATGCATGTCGTGCCATATCTCCGATGTCTGTATACATTAGGGTATCATCTATATCTGAGGGGACTTCACCTGTCTCCCTTGCCGCCAGGTCATACATTCTGCTGCGATCCTCATCTGTGAGTTCGAGGTATGTACAAAACTCCTCGATCTTCTTGCTGTCAAAAGGCTTACGGCGGCCTTGTTCGATATCACTGAGCAAGCTAAGCGAGATACCAAGCCTCATGGCTACATCCTTCAAAGTCAACTCACGAGGATCTGCAACTCTTTTCGATTTGATATACTCACCAAATCTCATGAAGCGTTCCTTCATCTCAATCCACCACACTTTTTACAGGCTGGGACATGTATAGTGATTCCGCTAATTACGCCGTTTTGCGTAAGAGTAGCACAACCATTCCATCTTGTCAAGTACTATTTGCTCTTTTCAGAAGACGCCAGCGTAACGTATGTGCAATGAAATTCAGGCTCTCAGTCGTATGCTTCAGCGACGCGTTTCATAGTTTCCAAATTTCAGAAACCTAGGAATCGACATCAAACTCAGACAACCACTCCGCTGCCAAGTCATAGCCAGAAGCGGCTGAACGTCTCATCCAGTCTACTGCACAAGTGCGACTATACTCATCATTTTTGGACAACAATAATTTGGCGGCATCGTACATGGCTTCCGGAACACCCTGATCAGCTGCAAACAGGAACCACTTCAGGGCAATATCCAAATTCTGTTTTGTCCCCAAACCCAGCGAAAACATAGATCCAAGAAGGAATTGTGAGTCGCTGTCGCCCTTCTCACCTGCTGTGAGCAGATACCTTAGTGCAGTTTCATAGTCTTGCGTCCGTGTCCACCCAAAATAATAGTCTTTCCCAAGGCTGGCTATTGCCTCGACATTTCCTTCTTCACTGAGCCTTAACAATTCCCGCATAGCATCTATCTCAATCATATTTGTTCTCTCTTTCCCTTTATTGCTTCTATGTCGGGTGCATTTTGCTTAGCCTACAGTGTGAATTCACTCTATGCTGTGCTGTCTCATTTATCGCTAGGCATGAGGTAATAGCCCCTCCCACCAACGCTTGTTTTCCAGATACCAGTTTATTGTTTTTCGTAGGCCAACTTCAAAGCCGGTTTCCGGCCGCCATCCCAATTCACTGCGGATCTTTGTCGGGTCAATAGCATAGCGCAAGTCGTGCCCTTTCCGATCCGTCACATATGTTATAAGACTTTCTGGTTTGCCCAACTCCCGACAGATTTGACGGACGATATCGATGTTTGCTCGTTCATTGTGTCCACCAATATTATAGATTTCACCTATCGTTCCCTTCCGGAGGATCAGGTCAATTGCCTGGCAGTGATCCTCCACATAAAGCCAGTCCCGCACATTCTTTCCTTCCCCATAGACAGGGAGAGGCTTGTCAGCCAACGCATTGACAATCATAAGTGGGATTAGCTTTTCCGGGAACTGATAGGGTCCATAGTTATTGGAACAACGGCTGATGGTCACCGGCAGTCCGTACGTCCGATGGTAAGCCTGAACCAGTAGATCAGCCGAGGCCTTGCTGGCGGAGTAAGGACTCGAAGCATGCACCGGAGTCAGCTCTGTGAACAGCAGCTCCGGCCTGTCCAACGGAAGATCCCCGTAGACTTCATCTGTACTGACCTGATGGAAACGTATATCCCCGAAGCTGCGACAGGCGTCCATCAGGATAGCCGTCCCCAGAATATTAGTATGCAAGAAAAGGCCGGGGTCCTCAATAGAGCGGTCCACATGGCTTTCCGCTGCGAAATTCACTACCGCATCCGGTTTTTCCTCCTCAAAGAGCCGGAAGACCCCATCCCGGTCACAGATATCCAATCTGGCAAATCTATAGTGTTCCCCCTCCGAAATGGATGCAAGCGTTTGCGCGTTCCCGGCGTATGTCAGTTTGTCCAGGCAAACGATCCGATCCAACGGGTGATTCCGCCGTATATAAAAGATGAAATTGCTGCCGATAAATCCTGCGCCGCCTGTTACGATCACAGTCATCTGATGTGCCTCTTTTCGCTTACCCGGCTGATAATCCTGCCCTCTGCTACGGTTTTTAAGTGCTGTCCATATAGGGATTTTCCATATCTTTCTGCGGCGTTGACCAACTCATTTCTCCCGATCCAGCCGTTCCGGTAAGCCACTTCTTCAGGGGCAGAGATAACTACTCCCTGTCTGGATTCGATCATTCGAACGAAATCTGCTGCATCCAATAAGCTCTCCATGGTCCCTGCGTCCATCCATGCAAAGCCGCGGCCTAGGATACGCACATTCAGAAGTTTTTCCTTGAGATATAGCTCATTGAGGGTGGTGATCTCCAATTCTCCCCTTGCTGAAGGCCGGATCTCCTTCGCCATGCGGCATACGCCCTTGGGGTAAAAATAGAGACCCGTCAAGGCGTAATTGGAACGGGGATGCTCAGGTTTTTCCTCCACAGACAAAACCTTGCCTTCCTCGTCGAATTCCACCACGCCGAAACGTTCCGGATCGTTGACGAAGTAGCCGAAAACAGTTGCCTGACCGTCCTCCGCGTCCAGCACCGCATCCTTCAGGTATCCTGAAAAACCCTCGCCATAGAAGATGTTATCCCCCAGCACCATAGCGCAGGCGTCGTCGCCCACGAAACTTTCTCCGATGAGGAATGCCTGGGCCAACCCTTCCGGCCGGGGCTGCACAGCGTAGCCCAGGCGGATGCCGAACTGCTCTCCCTCCCCCAGAAGAGCCGCGAAGCGGGGCGTATCCTCCGGGGTGGAAATGATGAGGATATCCCGAATGCCCGCCAGCATGAGGGTAGAGAGGGAATAATAGATCATGGGCTTGTCATAGACCGGCAGCAACTGCTTCGAGGTGACCATGGTCAGTGGATACAGCCTTGTCCCGGAGCCGCCCGCGAGAACGATTCCTTTCAACTTTGCCTTGCTCCTTTATCCCAGCAGCGCATAGACGGCGATCCCGGCAAGGATCAGCCCCAGCGCCAGAATCTTCTGCGGCGTGAGCTTTTCCCGAAAGATGAGCACGCTGAAAATGGTGACGTAAATATACCCTGTGGCCTCCAGGATCGGCCCCATGGAGAGGGGAACGACCCGGTAGGCAAAAATCGCCAGAAGGCTGGCGACAAAAAAGATCCCGTAAGCGACGATGACCCGCAGATTCAGATATTCCTTCCAGAAGGAGCCGTATTCCCTCTGGGAGGCCTTTTTCAGGAGTACCTGGGCAACGGAGCTGATGAAGGTGCCCGCCAGCATCAGGGCTGCATAGGCCAGCAGTTGCCGGTTCATTCCTTCGTCGCCCTTCCGTCCGCCCAGCCATAGAGGGCGATGCCACCAAGGACCATGAGTCCGCCGATCACCTTGCCCAGACTCAGATGCTCGTGAAAAATCAATACGCCCCAAACGCAGCCCCATACCACGGAGACCGCCTTGTTCGCGTAGGCCACCGATAGATGGATGCGCTTGAGTACCTGCTGCCAGCCCAGGGCATAAATCCCCAGCAGAAGAATCACGCAGCCATACAGGAGCAGGAAGGGCCAGCTGAGAAAAGCCTTCCCTGAAGCCAGCTTACTGAAAATGCCGCTGGTGGAGTAAACCATCAAAAGCAGATGGAGCAACAAGAATATCTTAAGGTTTTTGTTCATATCATATTAGGTTTTCCGACGAGTCCGTGGTTCTTCTCTGATTGGCAGGCATATCTATGCTTTACACCGCTTTTCTTCCATTCCACCTATTGATCTCTTACGCTCACTATGATTCGGTCGTTGTATTCCGCAATTTCCCGGTTCATAGTTTCCCAGTCGTCATAGTGGAAGTAAATGTGAGCAATCTTCTCCGTCAGATAGTTACGGATCACTGATCCGTTTTCCAGGTTGACGGTCTTTTTGAACAGCCGTCCCTCGATATCCTCCGGCAAGGACCAGCTTTCCAGAATGCCGTTCCGGTCCGCCATGACGCCGTAGTGGCCGCAGTAGCGATAGATCTGCTTTTTCCAGGTCAGGCTGTCATAGCCCATATCCAAGGCCGCTCGGATATAAGCTTCTTCCCATGGGAAGCCTGTACGCATATCCGCCAGGAGCAGGGTCTCGTTGCCGAAGCAGCGGCGCATCATGTCGATGACGTAGGGAACTCCGTCACGCACGATGTACTGAAATGAGAAAATACCATCCACCAGCTGCAGGTCCTCCGCCATGGTTTCGATCATGCCTTTCAACGTTCCTTCCACCAAGCTGAAGTCCGTGGCTGGATAGGTCTCCGCCTGCACCAGATAGGGATTTCGCATGCAGTAAATGTTGCTGCAGGAGGTGACGGCGATTCTCCGGTCCATGAGGAAGACCACAATGGACTGCTGCACACCCTCCAGGAATTCCTGCACCAGCACTTTCTTATCACGGGAGAGGTCAAATGCATTCTCCAGCGCAGCTAATGCTTGAGCGGGATCCACCGCCTTTTGGATGCCTTTTCCGCCGGTGAGGTCGTCCGCCTTGATCATCACGGGATAGCGGCAGGCTCGGCAGTAGGCCTCCGCAGAAGGTAGGTCTGTGAAGGTTTCGGACGCCGGGATGGGGAAGCCCTTTTGGGTGAAATATCGGCGGAACCCATCCTTCCGGTGCATGAGCAGAGCATTTTCATAGCTGTCGTGGCCCTTCCAGCCCATCTTCTCCGCCACGTAGGCGCAGGTGATAACTCCGAAATCGTTGGCGCAACTGACGATGCCCTCTATACCGTTCTTTTTGACCAGTTCCAAGATTGCGGGGCCGTTGGAATAATCCTCGCAGATGTATTCGTCGGCCTCCCCGTGTCCAGGAAGCTCTGGCATATTGCCTGTTGTCACTACATAAAAGCTCATTTCCCGTGCTTTTCGGATGATGGGTATCTCACTGATTGTCCCGTTCAGAATCAGGATTTTCTTCTTCATTCCGTTTCCTCAGCCATTCTATAAATTCCCGGACGGCGCCTTGGCCGCCGCAGGCCTCTGTCACATAATTGGCCTGCGCTAGCACAGCCCTGTCTGCATCACCGGGGCAGGCACAAACACCCACTTGGACCATGCACTCAAGGTCGTTCACGTCGTCCCCAATATAGGCGGTCTCCTCCGGGGAGATGTCTAGCCCGGCGAGGATGTCTCTCAGGGCCTGCCATTTGTCGGTGCTACCCTGCACCAGATGGCAGATGCCCAGTTCCTCGCAACGCAGCGCAACGATCTCCGAAGTGCGCCCCGTGATGATGATGGGGATGATGCGCATCTCCGGCAGGAAGAAGCGGATGGCCTGTCCGTCCCGCACATAGAAACGCTTCATGGCTTCCCCCTGCGGTGAGATATAGATGCTTCCGTCCGTCAGGGTACCGTCCACATCCATCGCCAGCGCTTTGATCCTATGCTTCATTTTTCTCCTTGTAGTGGGCGTAGATGACCTGCGCCAGCTCCCAGTCCTTCTCTGTGTCGATGTCCACCGTGGGGTTATAGGCGTCGAACCAATAGGGGTTTTCTCCCACCATATACCCGCAGTGCTCGATACATTCCCTGGTCAGGATCTCGTTGGCCCAGCTGATCTGATACACGGGGGGAATGAACTGGGAATACTTGTGCCAGTGGCCGAAGCCAAAACCGATAGGCGCATGGTTCTGGTCCAGGAAATAGTTCTTCGTGGGATAGACCACATTGAGGGAGTCATGCCGCTGCCGCTCCTCCTCCCACACCTGGAACATGGTCTCGTAATCGTCGAACAGCGGGTCCATGCAGGAGCAATAGAGGATGTCGTCCTCGCCGGGCACATCCCGGCATACGCCCCGGACTACGTCCACGGTGTTCGTCTCCAGCAGGGTATATTTCACGTCCCGGTGAATGAACTGAACGCCCCATTTCTCAGCTGTGCTGCGGAAATCGGGGTTCTCGCAGCTGAGGAAGATATTCTTCCGGTCCAACACCCGCACCAGCTTTTCGATAAGGATGTCCGTCAGGCTTTGCTGCCCGTAGAAGGGCTTGTAGTTTTTGAAGGGGATGCGCCGGGAGTTGGCCTTTCCCAAAATGACAGCTTTCATGGCAGGCTCCTGGTCAGTTCGTCGTATTTCTTCGCGCGCTCCAGAATGGCCTCGATATCGTCCAGGTGGATCTGACTGGGTCCGTCGGATACCGCGTGATCCGGATCGGGATGCACCTCGGCGAAGATGCCGTCCACCCCCACTGCTAGGCCCGCGTTCATCATGTAAGGCGCGAATTCCCGGTTGCCGGAGGTGAATTCCTTGCCGCTGCCCGGCTGCTGCACGGAATGGGTGGCATCTAGGATCACGGGATAGCCTAGCTTTCGCATGTCCAGCAGCCCCTGCATGTCCACCACCAGCCTGTTGTAGCCGAAGGTGGTGCCCCGCTCGCAGAGGATGATCTTCTCATTGCCGCAGGAGCGGATTTTGTCGATGACGTTGTCCATGTTCCAGGGGGCCATGAACTGCCCCTTCTTCACATTCACCGCCCGTCCGGTCTCCGCGGAGGCGAGGATCAGGTCTGTCTGGCGGCAGAGATAAGCGGGAATCTGCAGGATGTCGCAGACCTCCGCAGTCTCTTTGCACTGCCACGTCTCGTGAACGTCCGTGGTCACGGGCATGTGGTATTTTTCCCGGATATCCCCGAGGATCGTCAGCCCCTTCTCCATCCCGACGCCCCGCCCCGCGTGGAGATTGGAGCGGTTGGCCTTGTCGAAGGAGCCCTTGAACACATATTGAATCTCCAGCCTGTGGCAGACCTCGCTGATCCGCCCGGCAACCTCGTCGCACATTTCCCTGCTCTCGATGGAGCAGGGACCGGCGATCAGGGTCATCCTGTCTCCTCCGATCACGAAGGAACCGTCGTCATAGACGGAAAACGCTTTCACCTTCAGCATGCCTTAACAGCTCCTCCCATTGTGTTTCGTTCAGCAAACTGCGCCGCACTGAATAAGGCGCTTTGCGGATGGTTTCGTCCAGATAAACGGAGTCGTTGGGAACATAGGTTGTGGATATCTCCTCAAAGACCGTGCCCTTTTCCGTGTAAAAGGCGTGGTCCTGTCCCCGGTCGATGTGGATGATCTCACCGGGGCCAAGGCGGTGCTCCTTGCCGTCCAGGGTCACGGTCAGTTCTCCGTAGAGCACATACATGGATTCTGTCTTGATCCTGTGGTAGTGGTCGGGATAGCGCTGGTGTTCCTGCATCACCACATAACTTTTGCAGTAATCCCGGTCCACGACCTTGATGAAGAGCGCGCCGGTCTGATAGACCTTTGCGGCTCCTTCATGGTGATAGATGCTGGCAGTTGCCTGCCGGGGCAACACAATGGCCGCCTGCCGAAGCAGACGGAGAGAATCCGCGAGATACCGGTCCAGCAGCGTTTCATCCTTCATCGTTCTTCGCTCCCCCCGGCAAGATAGCGGTCCAGCAGCTGGAAGATCCATTCGTGCACCTCCCGGAAACGTAAGCCTAGGGCCTTTGCCCGATCCGTGCAGAGACTGTTGTCCTTCGTCCCGTTATAAGGCGCGCTTTCCCCCTCCTCCGTCAGCACGGCGCGCTTGCCGGTCCTTTCCTCCAGATAGGCGAGGATCTCCGCGATCGAGATCACCCCGTCGGAACAGCCGTTCAGCGCCCCCCGGTAATCTCCGTCAGCGAGGAGAATCAGCAGGTCGCTGACCTCGTCCCTTTCCGCCACGCAGAAGCGGGCGTTCAGATTGTCGACGTTCATCGGCTTTCCCTCCCGCACGTGCTCCGCGTAGAAGCGAAGCCGCCGGGTATAGTCGTTCTCCCCCAGGACGAAGGGGACCCGCAGAGAAGCCCAGCTCACATCTTTATAAACCTGGCACAAGGCGCGTTCCGCGTTTCGCTTCACATCGTCGTAGCTGAGCTCCCGGCGTCCGCACCAGACAAGTTCTCCCCGGGAACCATCGAATTCCTCTTCCCGGATGCCGAAATGGTCCAGCCGGTAGACCCCGGCGGTGGACATGTGGATGAACCGGCGGCAGCGCAGGCTTTCCAGCATCCATTTTATCTCGTTGGAGCAATACCCCATCTTGTCGATGACCACGTCGTATTCTTTGTCGCGAAGGGCGCTCCGCACGCTTTCTTCCTCCGTCAGGTCCAGTTTCAGTCGCTCCACCCGCGCGCCGAAGGGGTCAGGCGCAAGCCCTCTGGTGGCAATAGTCACCCGATCCCCCCGGCGAAGCAGCTTTTCCACCATGGGGAGACCGAAATAGCGGGTGCCGCCGATGACCAGAATATTCAAGCACGTTCCCCCCTTTTCATCAGTATGGTTGGGGCGTTCTTCTATTAACGGGGATGATGGCCAACCTAGACTGCGTATAGTGTGAAATCCGCAGCACCTCTGTTCTTGCAATCATAGCGCAAGTAATATCGATAGCGCTGAAAAGAGTCCATGCTTCGAAGAAAACGAGGTATTTCTATAAAATCCTCCGCCTTATGGTACAGACGGATTGCAAGTGCTGGGCAGTACGCTTCGATGGTCTTTCTGGCTCCATGAAGAGCTGCTAATTCTGCCCCTTCCACGTCCATGATAATCGCATCAACTTTGCCAACACGCAAATCGTCAATTGCTACGACTTCGATTACATCGGTGGACGCGTCTTCCTGAAGATCACCCAAGTTAGCTGTCTCTCCTTCTCCTTGAAGGTTCAGCAAGGTGGAGTAATTCCAAACCCCTTTGGGAATTGGGGTGATATTCGGCGCTTGCCGGATGTTTTTACACAGTAGAGCGAAATTGTCCCGATTACATTCTAGAGCAAGTATATGATTCCTTCCGTTTAGGAATTTATTGAATTGCAGAGAACTATTGCCGTCAAATGCTCCACAGTCAATGATCGCCCCATCACTAATACGATGTCTGAGAAGCTCCCAACGATAATCTCCCGGATTCACACCTGCGTATGCGCTCATTTTATGTAAAATACCTGAGATTCTGCCGTTTACATAATCGATCAGCAGTGGTCTGGAGTCTTCCTCCAACATTTCATAAAGCTGTTGGAACATATCGGCATTTTTGATTACAAACGGGTAGTCCAGATTATAAAAATATGCGATGTACTGGTCTTCAAAATCAATCAGATCGATGGACGAATCCAGCAAAGCTCGTAGACGCTCCAATTCGCTCTTTTCGTTTTGATAGGTCATGCCAAATCCGGTCAATACAATGGAATTTTGCTGTACCGCATTACATTCTCTGATAGAAATGACCTTCACGCCGTTACATTGTTTATCAGGCAAATAATAGCAATCATCGACGACACAGAAATCCGGCTGTATGCCGCCCCAGCTTCTCAGTTCATCAATCAGCGTGGTTGCGTACCCACCCGCACCGAATAAACCGATGTTGCGGTCAGTATTAAGGAGCAGGGAGAGCTTTTTGATTCTTTCATTCTCGCAGTAGCGGATCATTTTATAAAATGGTGCCATCCTGAACCTCCTGAGTTTTTTCCGCGATTTCCTTCACCACGAACTGGGGGGATTTATTCAGGCAGATGTAAATGCGCCCCACGTATTCGCCGATCAGGCCCAGGAGAATCATGATGATGCCACCCACGATCATGATGGCCGAAAGGGTGGAGCTCCAGCCTGCCTGGATTTCCGGCTGAAGGATCTTGCGGATGATGACGAACAGGGCGAAAAGAAATCCGAAAACGGCGAAAAGAAATCCGATCAGGGCTCCCAACTCCAGGGGCTTGACGGAAAAGGCCGTAAACCCGTTCATCCAGAGGGAGAAAAGTTTCTTCAGGGAATAGCCCGATCCGCCGCTAAGGCGGTTCCGGTGGTGCATGGGAATCATGGTCATGTTCCGTGTGGCGCGGAAGAGCAGCCCGGCGATATAGGGATAGGGGTGCTCATAGCGGATGATCTCATCCCGGATGAAGCGCTTCATGGCAAAGAAGCTACTGCCCTTGGGAAAGTCCTCTGTTACATCCAGCATGTAATGGGTCATCCTCTGGGCAAAGTCCGAGCCCCAGCGGCGCATCCAATTCCGGTGCTGCTCCTCATAGGAGGCAAAGGCCACATCATAACCCCGGTCCAGCGCTTCCAGCAGCTCGAACACCCGGTCCGTCGGGGTCTGCCCATCGTCGTCCAGAGAGACGATATAGCTTCCCCGGGCCCGATGATACCCCGCCATGAGGGCGCAGTGCTGACCGAAATTCTTGGCGAGGTTGACGCCAGTCACATGTCCGTCTTCTCTTGCGCGGCGGCAGATGACTTGCCAGACGCCGTCCGGCGAACCGTCGTTCACAAGGATGATCTCAAAGGCGTCCGTGCCGTGCCCGCACATGGTTTCCTCGATCTCCTCCACCACGGAAAGCACCGTGTTTTCCGAGCGATAGCAGGGGATGACAAAAGAGACCTTGATTTCTTCCATGATCCTTCCCCCGCTCAGGAACAGAAGCGCAGGACCGCGTCAATGACGCTTTTCCTGTCCTCCCCTGTCAGCCCGAAGTACATTGGCAGACGCACCAGTCGGTCGCTCTCTTTTGTGGTATAAACGTCCTCCCCGGCGAAGCGACCGAATTTTCGCCCGGCGGGGGCGCTATGGAGCGGCACATAGTGGAACACTGCGCCGACACCCCGCTCCTTCAGGAAGGCGATAAAGCGCGTCCGCTCCTCCAGGTCGCGGCACTTGACATAGAACATATGGCCATTGTGTTCGCATTCCGGGGGCACCACAGGCAGCGCCAGTTTTCCCGCCTCCGCCAGGGGCTTCAAGGCCTCGTAATAGGCCTGCCAGCTGCGCCGCCGGTCCGCGTTGATCTCCTCCGCTCTTTCCAGCTGCGCCCAGAGATAGGCAGCATTCAGCTCGCTGGGCAGAAAACTGTCACCAAAGTCCACCCAGGTATACTTGTCGATCTCCCCCCGGAAGAACTTGGAGCGGTTGGTCCCCTTCTCCCGCAGGATCTCGGCCCGCTCGATATATGCCGGGTCGTTGATGACGATGGCACCGCCTTCCCCCATGGAATAGTTCTTCGTTTCATGGAAGGAGTAGCAGCCGAAATCTCCGATGGTTCCCAGATATTGGCCCTTATACTTCGCCATGACGCCCTGGGCAGCATCTTCGACGACCTTCAGATTATGCTTCCGGGCGATATCCATGATGGCGTCCATCTCGCAGGCCACCCCTGCATAATGGACCACAATGATGGCTCTGGTGCGCTCCGTGATCGCGGCTTCGATCTTGTTTTCGTCGATGTTCATGGTATCCGGACGGATATCCACGAAAACGAGTCTCGCACCGGCCAAGACGGCGGCATTGGCTGTGCTGGAAAAGGTATAGCTGGGGAGGATCACCTCGTCCCCCGGCTCCAGCCCGCACAACAGCAGAGCCATGTCCAGGGCAGCGGTGCCGCTGGTGGTCAGCAGCACCTTATGTGCGCCGAACTTTTCTTCCATCCAGCGGCTGCAACGGCGGGTGAACTGCCCGTCGCCGCTGATCTTGTGGGCGCGGATGGCTTCCTCCAGATACTTCAGCTCCGTTCCCACGCAGGGAGGCACATTAAAGGAGATCATCTGTTTCCTCCTCGCTCCGCCGGGTCAGTTCCGCATCCGCGGCGGAATCCGCCATTTCCGCCTCGCCCCGACCGCCAGAGCCGCTATTCTCCCCGCTCTGCCGATTTCTTCGCTTTCCATCCAAAAAGAGGAAAACCAACGTCAGCAGCAGCGCGGCAGCTGTAATCGCCAACCCGGGCCGCAGACCGGCGGGTACATATCGCATTTCAAAGCTGTGGCTTCCCTCGGGCACATCCAGAGCCATGAACACATCCAGCACCATATGAGGCTTCGTTTCGACCCCATCGACCCAAAAGGTCCAGCCCTCGTCCCAAGGAATGGTGAACAGAAGCTCCTGCCCGCTCACGGCAGTGAAGGTCCCGCTCAGATAGGTTTCCTTGTGCTTTTCCAGAGTGACGGGACGCTCCCGGACGATGGCTGCCAGCTTCGACAAGGCTTCGTTGTCCGCATAGGCCACGCGGAAGCGCCCACAGTATTCCTCCATGAGGACCCGATCCACGTATTCGCTGTTCACTTTGATGCGCCCGGTTACGATATCCCCGGTGTGATAGTTCCCGATCCAGGTAACGACGGGCTCCGCGCAGCCATATTGGGTTGAAAGGTAAGCACGGTTATAGACATAGACCGGTCCGTCCCGTTTAGCTGTGAAGCTGTATTCAATGAAGGACGCGAACTGGTATTCCTGCGGAAGAACGCCATCCGGGGCAGAGACGCTTTCCGTTCCCGAATCGGACGACGACGCTTGGGCGTCGTAATAGGAAGTCAGCCGCCGGGCTTCCTCTGCGTCTAGCTCTCCAGGCGCATAAAAGCTATGGGGCACAAAATGGATCTCCTCCTCTGGCAGGAACACCGGCGTATTCTCTCCGCTGAGGGCGGCCCAAACCGAATTCAGGTTTTCAAATACGTCGGTATAGTCCGTTTTTACGGCGTCAATCCCGCCTTCGGACAGCATAGCGATTCCTAATGCATCAGCGTTGTAATAGAGATCATATACCGAACCGGAATCTGCGAACAGCGGCTGCTCAGCAAAACGGGTCGCATTCAGATAACTCTTTTCCTCGGTCAGATCTTCCTCTGCGATCACATACCGGAGACCCAACAGGGTATCCGTGGCGGCAGGGATCCCGTCCGCGTAATAATTCCGCATATCGAACCAAGGGATTCCCAGCTTCGCCAAGGATTCACGGACGAAATTGCGCTCGTTGGATCCGCCGTGTCCGACGCCGTTGTAACCATAGAGCATGGGATCATTGCCTGTAGTCCCGGATCGCTGCTTGTTTACTTCCATGCGGAAGAAATCCGTATTGCTGTTTCGAACGCCTCGCACCAGAGGATCGACCTTCTCCACAACTTCCTGATACTCGGAAAGAGAAGGCTTGCTCCATTCCAGGAGCTTTTTCGTACTGATCCGATAGTTGACGAACAGATTCACACAGACGATGAGCAGAGTGATGAGCTCAAAAACATGCCGGGGGTTGGCTTCCGGACTTTTTTGATGCATCCGCCAGGCAAGGAAAACCAGCAGCAGCAGCGCGAAATCCAGCAGTATGGCGCCCCCGGAAACGAATTCATACTGCTTGCTGAAGATCACGATCGTTGCGATCACCATGACCGCCAGGCAGCGCTTCATGTCTAAATCCGGCACGGAATCCAGACGCTGCCACAGTTCCGCCGCCATGAGCAGCAGCAGGAAAGAAACCACATAGGAATAGCGGAAGTTGAACCAGTTGGTGGTCGTTCCCCCATGGAGGAGCATATCGAAGGCGATGATCCAGAAGCCCAGGAGGTAGAAACCCAGGAGGCACCCGGCAGCCCACTTTTTCCGCCTGGATATGCCTTTGTTCAGAAAGAAGAGGATCGCCAGCGCCACCGGAAGGATGCCGACGAATACACTGGGACGCCCGTCGATTTCCTCCGCCGGGGAATTCGCGCCGGAGAAGATCTTCGCCCCGATCTCCAGGAAGGGCATTTTTTCGCTGAATGAGAAATCCTTCAGACTGGTCTGCTCCAATCTCCCGCCTCGAAGGGAGAGAAACGCCGGGAGCCAGAGAGCCGCAGCCAGGAGACCGCCGCAGAGGGAAGCCAGGGCATAGCGCAGGAAAAGGCACTTTCGCTTTCCCCGGAGTTCCTCCCCGCCGAAGATCATCCCGACGGCAAAGAAGAGGACCGAGGTCACGCAGATGACGAAGCCGAAATAGGAATTCAGAAACATAGAGGCGGCAATAGACAGGATATACAGAAGCTGGCTCTTTCCATGAAAAAGCTTCCACAGGCCCAGGGCCATAATGGGCAGCATGGGAGTGGCAGTGAAGAAGCAGGCCTGGAACACATTGGCCACGCTGAAGCCCATGAGGGCATAGGAGGTGGAGAAGATAAGCTGGCTCCGCTTGTGCCCATAGACGCCGGCCAGAAACAGATACATGGTCAGCCCGCTGAGGCTCATGCTCAGAGCGGAGATGAAGGAGAATACCGTGGGGTAGTCCCGGACCGGGAAAAAGGAGAGCAGGAAGGCAAAGGGGGTGAGCAAGATCCCATTCAGGTGGCCTGTCATATTGCCACCTAGCCCCTTTTCAAAAGAATAGAGGATCCCTTCCAGGCCCTTGTACATCCGGGAGGCATAGGCGAGAGTATTGATATAAAGCCCGTTGGCATCGGCGATCAGCAGCGTCTTGTCCCCGAAGGGCGTGACCTGCAGGCCTGCCAGGGCGATCAGGAGGATGAGCAGCGGGAGAAAAAAGGAGGCCAGGACGCAGAGAACGGGCCTCTCCCGGCGCAAGCGGGGGGCTGATCCCGCAGGTGTGAACAATTTCATAAGCAGCACCGCGTTTCTGTGGAGATGATATCTTAGATTGCTATAACTAAATGATTTTAACACCATTCCTTGAATTGCGCAATCATCAAATTTGTTCTTTTGGCAGGCATAAAATGAGCGCTTCCCCGCTAGCAGGGGAAGCGCTCGGTTTCCGGGAATCCGCCGTCTCACCCTCTCCCGGAAAGGGGAGGACGGGGGATAAGTTCAATAACTGGTATTATACCCTAAAATGACTATGGATCGATTGAAATCAGCCAGCAGGGAACGTATAGGTGGTGGAGCCGCCGGAGGACTTCTTATTGGTAAGAGACACGGTCCAGGTAACGCCGCTATCAGTAGTAGCAGGCGTGTAGGTGACACCATCGATCGTCTTGGCCGATATGACGCTATTGTCGGTCAGATAAGTGGCGACGGCTTCGCCATAGACGGAACGGGCATTGGCCTGCTCGGTGGCGATCTTCGCCTTATCCAACTGAGCAGAGAACACGGGGATGGCGATGGCAACCAGGACGGCGATGATCGCAACGACGATCAGCAGCTCGGCCAGGGTGAAGCCCTTTTTGTTCATCTTCTTCATTTGGTTCGTTTCACTCCTCATTTAATATTGGGCGCTTCGCGGACAGCCGTTGTCCGGGTACAACAACAGCATATGTAATGCTTATGCCTCCGCGCGAAGCCCTAAATGCGTTCGTAGGATAGCACAATTAGCCCCATTTGTCCAGTATTTCTTTACCTATATCAGGCATGAAAACTGTTAAAAATTTGTGTATAAAGCCCCTCATGCGTCATTCATGCAAAATTTGCGACAATTCCCATCCAAAAAGCGACTTTCCGGCGGCTGCCTTCTCAACCATCCTTATTACCTGCGCGAAGTTTACAAAGGGCGGCGTATCCTTTATAATATCTCCATACAAAACAGAACCGCGCGGAAGGAGAATCGCCTATGAACGATACGCTGAAGGGGATCCTGGTGGTGGAGCTTAGCACTTTTATCGCGGTGCCCGCCTGCGCCCGTTTCTTCGCGGACCTGGAGGCGGAGGTGGTCAAGATCGAAGCCGCCTCCGGCGACGCGGTGCGCTGGAACGGCACCAGCGAGGGGCGGCCCGACGACCCCTACGAAAACACCACCTTTGACCTGGAAAATGCCAACAAGAAGGGCGTCGTCCTGAACCTAAAAGCCTCGGAGGGGAAGGAAGCCCTGATGCGCCTGCTGGAAAAGGCGGACGTTTTCCTCACCAACTGGCGGCCCCAGGCCCTGGAAAAGCAGGGGCTCACCTATGAGGCCCTCCACGAACGCTTCCCCGCTCTGGTTTACGGGACTCTCACCGGCTATGGGGACAAGGGGCCGGACAAGGACCTGCCGGGCTATGACTTCACCGCCTACTGGGCCCGGGGCGGATTCATGGACTCCCTGCGGCAGAAGGGCCAGTGGCCCATCAATCTGGTGCCCGGCATGGGGGACCATCAGGCGGGCTTCTTCCTGGCGGCGGGGGTCATGGCGGCCCTTTTCGACGCCAAGCGCAGCGGCGTGGGGAAGCGGGTCAGCGTGAACCTGCTCCACGCCTCCGTCTGGGTACAGTCCATCATGGTGCAGGCCGCCCAGTATACGGAGCTGGGACAGAAATACCCCATTTCCCGGCGCACGGCGGACAATCCCTTCAACTGCGCCTACCGGACGAAGGACGGGCGCTTCATGCAGATCTCCATGCCCCCCTTCGACCAGTTCTATCCCCGCTTCATGCCCCTGATCGGGCGGGCGGACCTGGTGGGGAACGAACGCTACACCATGGACAGCATCACGAAAAACAAGCTCCACGCGGAATTCATCGACATCCTCACGGAGGCCTTTGAGCAAAAGACCGCCGCGGATTGGGACGAGATATTCACCGCCAACGACATTCCCCATGCCGTGGCCCAGAGCTGGGAGGAGGTGCTTTCCGACCCCCAGGCCAGGGCCAACGACGTGTTCTACGAGATGGACTATCCCCAGGCAAAACGCAGCCTGGTGCGGCAGCCGGTTTTCGTGGGGGACGAGCTGCCGGACTACGGCAAAGCCCCCCTGCTGGGCCAGGACAGCGAGGAAGTGCTCCGCAGCCTGGGCTACTCGGAAGCGGAGCTGCGGCAGATGCATGCTTCCGGGGTTTACCAGACCTGGGACGACCTGAAGGCAAAGCACCATGGCTGATATTCTGACCATGGGCATGGACGTGGGGAGCACCACCTCCAAATGCCTCATCCTGCGGGGCGGGAAGGACATCGCCGCCTCCGCCCTCATACCCGCGGGCACCGGCACCTCCGGCCCCCGCCGGGCCCTGGAGGAAGCCCTGGAAAAGGCGGGCCTGAAGCGAGAGGATATGGTCTGCGTCACCGCCACGGGCTACGGGCGGGCCACCTTCCCCGGCGCGGACTACACCGTGAGCGAGCTGAGCTGCCACGCCCTGGGGGCCCATGCCCTGGACGGGGAGGCGAAAACCGTCATCGACATCGGCGGCCAGGACGCCAAGGCCCTGTGCCTGGGGCCGGAGGGGAAGCTCCTGCGCTTTCTCATGAACGACAAGTGCGCCGCTGGGACCGGGCGCTTTCTGGAAGTCATGGCCCGGGTTCTGGAAAAGGACGTGTCCGACCTGGCGGAGATGGATGCCCTGGCGGCGGGCATGACGCCCATCAGCTCCACCTGCACCGTCTTTGCCGAAAGCGAGGTCATCTCCCAGCTTGCCAAAGGAGCAGACCTCTGCGACCTGGTGAAGGGCATCCACAGGAGCGTGGCGGTGCGCACCGCCTCCCTCATGCATCGGCTGGGGGTGGAAGCTCCCGTTGCCATGACCGGAGGCGTGGCCCGGAACGCCGGGGTGGTGCGGGCCCTGGAAAAGGAGCTGGGGACTCCCATCCGCGTCTCCCCCCTGGCCCAGCTGGCCGGGGCGCTGGGGGCCGCGATCTACGGATGGAGAAAACAGGGGGAAAGGGAATGAGCGAAGAAAAGAAGAACGCCAAGACCGTGCTGCGGGAATTGCAGGACAGGATCGCCCAGGACGCCTGGGACGCCAAGAAGCGGGGGGAAAAGGTGGGCTGGTGCGCTTCCAACTTCCCCCAGGAGATCACCACCGCCATGGGTATCAGCGTGGTCTACCCCGAGAACATGGGGGCCGCCGTGGGCGCCAAGGGCGGCGGGCAGCGGATGTGCGAGCACGCGGAGGGCCTGGGTTACAGCGCCGACCTCTGCTCCTATGCCCGCATCAACCTGGCCTATACGGACCTGAAGGAATGTCCGGAGCTGGAGATCCCCTTCCCGGATTTTCTCCTCTGCTGCAACAATATCTGCAACTGCATGATAAAATGGTATGAAAACCTGGCCCTGGAGCTGGACATCCCCCTCATCCTCATCGACATCCCCCATCTGGAGGAGGAGAGCTGCGACGCTGACCGGGTGAAATACATCCGCGCCCAGTTCGACGACTGCATAGCCAGGCTGGAGGCCATCACCGGCAAAAAGATGGACTATGACCGCCTGCGGGAGGTCATGGCCATCTCCCAGCGTTCCAGCCGGGCCTGGCTCCGGGCGGTGGGGACCATGGCAAACGTGCCCTCCCCCTTCAGCGGCTTCGACATTTTCAACAACATGGCCGTGGCCTGCGTGGGCCGGGGCACCGTGGAGGCCGCCGAGGCCTTCGAGCTTCTGGCCGACGAATACGAGGCCCTTGCCCGGGAGGGCAGGAGCAGCTTCAAGGGGGAGGAGAAATACCGCATCCTCTTTGAGGGCATCGCCTGCTGGGCAAATCTGCGTACCACCTACAAGGCCCTGCAGAGCCGGGGCATCAACCTCACCGCCACCGTTTACGGCCCCGCTTTCAGCTTCCTCTATCAGAACCTGGACGAGCTCATGGCGGCCTACGCCCTGGTGCCCAACTGCAACTGCTTCGAGCGGGAGCTGGAGCTGCGAGTCCGCGACGGCCTGCAAAACAAGGTGGACGGGGCGGTTTTCCACATGAACCGCAGCTGCAAGAAGTGGAGCGGCAATCTCTATGAGATGGAGCGGCAGTTCCGGGAAAAGACGGGAGTGCCCACCGTGATCTTCGACGGGGACCAGTCCGACCCCCGCTGCTTCAGCGAGGCCCAATATGAGACGCGGATCGAAGCCCTTACGGAGATCATGGAAGCCGGAAAGGGGGCGGGGCGGAATGGATAAAGTGAAGGAAATGCTCTCGGAGCTGCACAGCGTATGCGCCGATCCCAGGGCACAGCTGGACGCGGCCCTGGCCCGGGGGCGGAAGGCCGTGGGGGTCCTCCCCTACTTCTGCCCAGAGGAACTGGTTTACGCCGCCGGGATGCTGCCCTTCGGCCTCTGGGGGGCGGAGATGCAGACCTCCCTTTCCGGGCGGTACTATCCCGCCTTCACCTGCAGCCTGCTGCATACCGCCCTGGAAATGGGCCTGCGGGGGCAGCTGGCGGGGCTCAGCGCCATCATGGTCCCTCTCTGCTGCGACTCCCTCAAATGCTTCGGCCCCAACTGGAAATACGGGGTGGGGACCGTGCCGGTGATCGACGTGGCCTGGGCCCAGAACCGGAAAACGGAAGCCGGGGAGGAATTCACCCGTGCCCGCTTCCGCCGGGTGCTGGGAAGATTGGAAGAAATCTCCGGGAAAACCGTCTCCGACGGGGAGATCGCGGAAGCTGTCGCCCTTTACAATGAGAACCGCGCCGCCCTGCGGGCCTTCAGCGCCGCGGCGGCGGCCCATCCGGAGGCCGTCAGTCCCCTCCAGCGCTGCGAGGCCATGAAGGCGGGGTACTTTATGGACCGGGCGGCGCATACGGCGAAGCTGCGCGCCCTGACGGAAGCCCTGTGCAGCCTGCCGGAAAGCCCCCGGAGGGGGCTGCGGATCGTCACCACCGGCATCCTGGCGGACTCCCCCGCCCTTCTGGGCATCCTGGAGGACGCCGGCTGCACGGTGGCCGACGACCAGGTGGCCCAGGAATCCGGCTTTTTCCGCACCGACACCCCCGTGACGGCGGACCCGGTGGTAGGTCTCGCCCGGCGGCTGGGACTGGCGGAGGGGTGCAGCGTCCTCTTCGACCCCGGCAAGGAGCGGGGACGGGAGCTGGTTAAGCTGGCGAAGGCGGCCGGGGCCGACGGGGTCCTGTGGGTCATGGCTAAATTCTGCGATCCGGAGGAATTCGACTATGTGCCCGTGCGGCGGATGCTGGAGGAAGCGGGCATCCCCCTGCTGGCGGTGGAATACGACCAGCAGACGGCCTCCTTCGAGCAGGCCCGCAGCGCCATCGAAGCCTTTGCGGAGATGCTGCGGGGGTAAGGCGGCAGGAAGGCCATCACCGCCGCCGAGCCGGAAAGAGTCCGGATAAGTATCCGAGTCTTGCCACATTGCTGGTCTTGTTCATCACGAGGAATGGACGTTCCCCGATTTTGGGGAACGTCCATTCTCTGTTTTTCATCTCACCGCCGCGGGGCTTTTCAGAAAAAACGAAAAAAAGTGAAAACACCTCTTGCAAACCTATACCCCTTATGGTATATTTGCATCGTAAGGAATACCCGGCGGGGTAGGGAGAAGGCTCCCGATGCGCACCGGGCCTGTCCGGAACGACATTACTTTTTGATATGTGGAGGATAGAGACATGAAAAAGGGTTGGGCTTTTGCAAGCGGCATCCTGGTGGGGTCCGTGGGCCTCAGCGTGCTGACCAGCAAACTGGTGATGAAGGGCTATAAGTATGTGTTCGCCGGCGCGATGATCGCCCGGGACCGCATCATGGCCGACAGCGAGAAGGTGCAGGCCGCGGTCAGCAACATCAGTGCCGAGGCCAAGGAGATCACCGAGCAGTATTATCAGAAGCTGGACAAGGAATACGAAGCGGAAAAGGCCGAAGAGGAAGCCAAGGGCGGGGAAGCCTGAGCAAGGAGGCTGCCGAGCTTGAAAGTAACCGTATTACACCGCGCCAAGGGGCAGATGCAGATCGGCCTGGGGCTGCGGCGGCTGAAGCCGGAGGAGGCGGACGTCCTCTACTACGCGCTGACGGAGCACCCCGGCATCCGCAGCGTCACCGTACTCCCCCGCACAGCCCAGCTGCTGCTGCGCTTCGACCCCTGCCGCGCCGACGCCCCGGCGGAAACACTTAAGTTCCTCCGCGGCTTTTCCCCGGAGGACCCGGAAATGCAGAAACTGGTGCCCGCCGTTTCGGCCCGGGCCACCAGCGAGCAGTACAAGGAGGAGATCGGCACCCTCATCATGACGAGGGTGGCCAAGCGGCTCCTGCTCCCCGCCCCCATCCGCTATGCCTGGACGATCTGGAACGGCCTCCCCTTCATCCGGGCGGGGCTGAAGGACCTCATACAAAAGAAATTCAGCGCCGAGATCGTCCACGCCTCCGCCATCCTGGCTTCCCTGCTCACCGGGGACTTCCCCACCGCAGGCAGCATCATCTTCCTGACGAAGCTGGGCGAGATTCTGGAGGAGTGGACTTACAAGAAGTCCGTGGAGGACCTGGCGCGGAGCCTGGCCCTCAACGTCACCAATGTCTGGAAGGTGGAGGGCGAGACCACCGAACTAACGAACCTCAGCCAGGTCAAGGTGGGCGACCGCATCCACGTCTACATGGGCAGCGTCATCCCCCTGGACGGCATCGTCTCCGAGGGGGAGGCCATGGTGAACCAGTCCGCCCTCACTGGGGAGAGCATCCCCGTCCACAAGGAGCCGGGCATCACCGTCTACGCCGGGACCGTCATCGACGAGGGCGACCTCATCATCGAGGTCAAGGAGACCTCCGGCCAGACCCGCTACGACAACATCGTGAAGTTCATCGAGCAGAGCGAGAGCATGGTGGCCGTGACCCAGAGCCAGGCGGAAAAGCTGGTGAGCAGGCTCATCCCCTATACCTTCGGCACCGCGGCCCTCACCTGGCTGCTGACCAGGAACGTCACCAAGGCCGCCAGCGTGCTCATGGTGGATTTCTCCTGCGCCATCGAGGTGGCCATGCCCATCTCCGTCCTCTCCGCCATGCGGGAGGCGGGGGCCCACCACATCACCGTCAAGGGCGGCAAATTCCTGGAGCACATCGCCGCGGCGGACACGGTGGTATTCGACAAGACCGGCACCCTCACCCGCAGCGTGCCCACGGTGGAGGCCGTGGTGCCCATGTCCGGGCGGGACGAGAACGAGATGCTGGCCTTGGCCGCCGACCTGGAAGCCCACTTCCCCCACTCTCTGGCGTCCGCCGTTGTCCAGGCGGCCCGGGACCGGGGTCTGGACTACGGGGTGCCCCACTCCAAGCCGGAGTACATCGTGGCCCACGGCATCGTCTCCATCGCGGCGGGGCAGCGGGTAGTCATCGGCAGCCACCACTTCGTCTTCGACGACGAAAAGACTCTGGTCAGGCCGGAGGACGAAGCCAAGCTCCACGCTCTGCCCCTGCGGTACAGCCAGCTTTACATGGCCATCGACGGGGTGCTGGCCGCCATCATCGGCATCGACGACCCCATCAAGCCGGAGACGAGGAACGTGGTGCGGCGGCTGAAGGCCGCCGGGCTCACCAACATCGTCATGATGACGGGGGACAGCGAACGCACCGCCGCCGCCATCGCCGCCGAGGCGGGCATCGACCGCTGGTACAGCGAGGTGCTCCCGGAGGACAAGGCCCATTTCGTGGAACAGGAGAAGGAGGCCGGCCACCGGGTCATCATGATCGGAGACGGCATCAACGACTCCCCCGCCCTCTCCGCCGCGGACGTGGGCATCGCCATGAAGGAAGGGGCGGACATCGCCCGGGAGATCGCGGACATCACCCTGTCCGGCTCCGACCTGGAACAGCTCATCGCCCTCAAGGAACTCAGCGACAAGCTCATGCTGCGCATGAAGTCCACCGGCGCCCTGGGCATCGCCGCCAACGGAGCCATCCTCCTGGCGGGCATCCTGGGCCTGGTCACCCCCGGCACCGCGGCTCTGCTGCACAACACCTCCACCATCGCCCTCTGCCTGCGCAATATGACGGAGATGATCCCGGAGGAGACCCAATACGTCGCCGCCGAATAATCAGGGATGCAAATCTCCGGAGATTGCGGTATAATGGGCGAAGGAACAAGGAAGCACACGCCGCGATACAGCAAGGAGGTCTGAACATGGTACAGTGCATGGACAGCGACAAGCTCCACGCCCGGCTCAAGAAGATCGTCGGGCAGGTCAACGCCATCGACCGCATGATCGACGAGGATGTCCCCTGCGAGGACGTGCTGGCGCTCATCAACGCCGCCAAAAGCGCCCTCCACAAGGCCGGTCAGGTGGTGCTGGAGGGGCACATCCGCCACTGCGTTCTGGAAGGTCTGCAGAACGGAGACGTGGACGAGACCCTGGCGAAATTCACCAAGACCATCGAGCGCTTCGCCAACATGGGCTGAACGGAGGAATTATCCGAAAGAGTCCGAAAAAAGGTCCAAAGAAGTCAGAAAGAAGGAGCTGCATGCCGCAGCTCCTTTTTTCGTCGCAGGATACGGTCATTATTCCGGGCCGGTGGACGCGCCGGCGCGGGGGCGTCTTTTTGCGCCGGGGTCAACGCTCCATGGCGGCCAGGAGGGAATCCAGCAGGGCTTCGGATTTTCTGCCGGGCGCGCGCTCCACGCCGCTCATCACATCCAGCGCGGCGGGGTCCAGCTCGCGGATGATCTCTTCGCAGTTATCCGGCTTCACGCCGCCCCCCAGGATGGTGAGGCAGCGGGCGGCATCCCGCACCGCCCGGAACAGGGCCGGGTCCGCGTGCAGTCCCGCAGAGGCGGCGTTTTCCGGCCCCCGGGCGTCCACCAGGGCGGCATAGACCCCCGCCCGGGACAGCTTTTCCCCGCAGGCGGCGGGGTCCGCCGTCCCGAATTCCCGCAGCCGGGCTTCCGGGGAAGCAGGCACGGTTTTGATCACCCCGATGCCCAGCGGGGCCAGGTCCGCCGCCAGGGCAGCGGCCAGCTCCAGGCTTTCGCCAGCGTGGAGCTGGATGAGGTCGGGTCGGAGGCAGCGGGCCAGGGAGCGGAGCTTATCCGCCTCCCCGCCGGTGACGAGGCAGCTTTTCGCCTTTCCCCGGGTCAGGGGCAGCAGCTCCGCGCAGCGGTCCCGGCTCAGGTTCCAGGGCACCGGCACGGGGTATTCCGTGACGAAGCCGCAGATCTCCACCCCCTTGCGGCAGCACAGGGCCACGTCCTCCTCCCTCATGAGGCCGCAGATCTTAAGCAGCGGTCTCATGCTTCCGCCTCCGCCCGGGAGAGGGCGTCGTAGAAGGCGAAGGGGTCCTCCGCGCGCCAGATGGCGGTGCCCACCAGAACGCCGTCGGCCCCGCTGCGAACCGCCCGGCGCACGTCGGCCCGGCTTCGCAGCCCGCTCTCGCTGACGAGGAAGGCGCCGGGCGGCTTCAGGGCGGCCAGCTCCGCCGTGCGCGCCACCGTGCCCCCGTCCTTCTCCAAAGCCAGGATATCCCGGTTGTTGACGCCCAGCAGCGGGCAGCCCAGGGAAGCGGCAAAGCGCAGCTCGGAAGCGGTGTGGGCCTCCACCAGAGCATCCAGCCCCAGGTCCCGGGCGGCGGCGAAACACTCCCGCAGAAGGCCCTCCGGCATGGCGGCGCAGATCAGCAGCACTGCGGAAGCGCCCCAGGCTGCCGACACCGCCACATCCGATGCGCTTTGCAGGAAATCCTTGCGCAGCACCGGCACCCCCGCCTCCTCCGCGATACGCCGCAAGAGCGTTAAAGAGCCGCCGAAATGCTTTTCCTCCGTCACCACGCTCAGGACGGGGGCCCCGGCCTTCACCAGGCCCAGAGCCGCTTCCGCCGGATCCCGCCGGGCAAACAGGGGGCCTTCCGCCGGGGAGATCATCTTGAGGTCCGGGATCACCGGGACGAAGCCCTCCCCGGCCCGGGCCCGCAGGGCGTCGAGAAAGGCGCTCATGCTTCCCCGTTCCGGAAGGCGTTGGAATGGGCCACCAGAGCTTCCAGCTTCGCCATGGCCTTGCCGCTGTCGATGATCTCCCGGGCCAGAGCGATGCCCTCGGGGAAGGAGGCAGCCTTGTCCCCCACCATGAGGGCCCCCGCCGCATTGAGGACGACGGCATTTTTCCGGTGGCCGGTGATCTCGCCGCTGAAAACACCCCGGATCACGGCGGCGTTCTCCTCCGGCGTGCCGGTCTTGATGTCGTCGATGGTGCAGCGCTCCAGGCCGAAATCCTCCGGGGCGATCTCATAGCTGCGCACTTCGCCGTTTCGCAGTTCATTGATCCGGGTCTTGCCCAGGAGGGAGATCTCATCCAGCCCGTCCACGCCGTAGACGAACATGGCCGTGGTATAGCCCAGCTCCTTGGCCACATAGGTCACGGTGTCCAGAATATCCGGCTTATAGACGCCCAGCAGGTGCCGGGGGGCGAAGGCGGGGTTGATCAGGGGCCCGATGATGGTGTAGAAAATGGTCTTGATGCCCAGTTCCGCCTCCGGGGGCAGCACCTTGCACATGACGGGGTGGAACAGGGGCGCATAGATGAAGGCGATGCCGATGTCCTCGATGAGCTTCTCCGCCTGGGCGGGAGTCAGCTCGATATTCACCCCCAGGGCCTCCAGCACGTCGGCGCTGCCGGAAAGGCTGGAGATGGAGCGGCTGCCGTGCTTGGCGATGGGGATGCCCGCCGCGGCGGCCACCAGGGCCGTGGCGGTGGAGATGTTGAAGGTGGAGAGGCCGCCTCCGGTGCCGCAGGTGTCCATCAGCTCGGCGCTGACCCTGGGCCGCAGGGGGACGCAGTTATGGCGCATGGCCTTGGCAAAGGCGGCCAGCTCTTCCAGGCTGGTGCCCTTCATCAGCAGGCCCACCTGGAAGCCCGCGATCTGCACGTCGGTGATCTCGTCCTTGTTGATGGCGGCGATGAGCTGGAAAATCTCCTCCTCGCTGAGCTTCTGGCCTGTGGTGATCTTCGTCAATACTTCTTTATACATGGTTAAGCCTCCTTAGCTAAGGTCCGCGATGGCCGCTTTCATGGCCCTGACATATCTTCCCACCCGTTCGGGCGCTTCTTTTCCGTATTCCTCCACGATGCGCACGATGGCGCTGCCCACGATGGCCCCGTCGGAGAGGGCGGCCATGGCCCTGGCCTGCTCCGGCGTGGAGATGCCGAAGCCCACGGCGCAGGGGATGGCGGTGTTTTCCCGCACGGTCTTCACGATGGCGGCCAGGTCGGTGCTGATTTCGCTGCGCTCCCCCGTGACCCCCAGGCTGGAGACCAGATAGAGGAAGCCCTCCGCCTCCCGGGCGATCACGGCCACCCGGGACGCCGAGGTGGGGGCGATCATGGAGATGAGGTCCACCCCGTATTTCCGGCAGGGCGCCAGGAATTCCTCCTTCTCCTCAAAGGGCAGGTCCGGCAGAATGAGGCCGTCGATCCCCGCCTCCGCGCAGTTACGAAGGAATCGCTCCGCCCCGTAGGAGAAGATCACGTTGGCGTAGGTCATGAACACCAGGGGGATGGTCACGTCCTTCCGCAGCTCCCCCACCAGCTGAAAGACCTTGTCCGTGGTGACGCCGCCCTTCAGGGCCCGCAGGTTCGCCCCCTGGATCACCGGGCCCTCGGCGGTGGGGTCGGAGAAGGGGATGCCCAGCTCGATGAGATCCGCGCCGCCCTTCGCCGCCGCGCGGACGGCTGCCGCCGTGGTCTCCAGGTCCGGGTCCCCGCAGGTGAGAAAGGCGATGAAGGCCTTTCCCTTTTCAAAAGCCTTATGGATCTTACTCATGGATATCCTCCCCTCTGTAACGGGCGATGGCGGCGCAGTCCTTGTCCCCCCGCCCGGAGACGGTGACGACG
Organism: Oscillospiraceae bacterium; assembly: GCA_902795345.1. Taxonomy (GTDB): domain Bacteria; phylum Bacillota; class Clostridia; order Oscillospirales; family Oscillospiraceae; genus UBA1774. The sequence continues at coordinate 90,508 of CADBKO010000001.1, read as the reverse complement.
ATGATCCTGTCCCTGTCCATGGCGGGGGCCAGCTTCATGGCGTGGGCCACGGCATGGGCGGATTCGATGGCGGGGATGATGCCCTCCGTGCGGGAGAGGAATTCAAATGCCTCCACCGCCTCGTCATCCGTCACGGCCACATATTCCGCCCGGCCTATATCGTGGAGATACGCATGCTCCGGGCCGACGCCGGGATAGTCCAGCCCGGCGGAGATGGAGTAGACCGGGGCGATCTGGCCGAATTCATCCTGGCAGAAATAGGATTTCATGCCGTGGAAGATGCCCAGGCGTCCCGTGGCGATGGTGGCCGCCGTTTCCGCCGTGTCCACGCCCCGGCCCGCCGCCTCGCAGCCGATGAGCCTTACGCTCTCGTCCCCGATGAAATGGTAGAAGCTGCCGATGGCATTGGAGCCGCCGCCCACGCAGGCCAGCACCGCATCCGGCAGACGCCCTTCCCTTTCCAGCAGCTGGGCTTTTATCTCCCGGGAGGATCACCGCCTGGAAATCCCGCACGATGGTGGGAAAGGGATGGGGACCCATGACAGAGCCCAGGCAGTAGTGGGTGTCGGATATGCGCTTGGTCCACTCCCGCATGGCCTCGCTCACCGCGTCCTTCAGGGTGGCGGTGCCGGTGGTGACGGGGATCACCTCCGCGCCCAGGAGACGCATGCGGTAGACGTTCAGCGCCTGGCGGATCGTGTCCTCCCGGCCCATGAAGACCACACATTCCATGTCCATGAGGGCCGCCGCCGTGGCGGTGGCGACGCCGTGCTGCCCCGCCCCGGTCTCCGCGATCAGCCTGGTCTTGCCCATTTTCTTCGCCAGCAGCGCCTGGCCCAGCACGTTGTTTATTTTATGGGCCCCCGTGTGGTTCAGGTCCTCCCGCTTGAGATAGATCTTCGCGCCGCCCAGCTTCTCCGTCAGCCGCCGGGCATAATACAGCCGGGAGGGCCGCCCGGCATATTCATTCAGCAGCTCCGTGAGCTCCGCGTTGAAGGCCGGGTCCTCCTTGTAAAAGTTGTACGCCTTTTCCAGTTCGATCACCGCGTTCATCAGCGTCTCCGGGATATACTGCCCGCCGTGGACGCCGAATCTTCCCGCCGGATTCGTCATGCTTTTCTCCTTTCTCACCGCAACGAAAAACGCCCTTGACAGAAATCTGCTTCTGTCAAGGGCGAAAATAAATCCGCGGTGCCACCTTGATTCACGGGACTTGCCCGTGCGCTCAGCGGGATACCATCATATCCCCGGCAACTGACGTATGCCTCCACGTCGCAGCTTTCACTGCGCCCTCCGCGGACCATTATGACGGCTTGTTTCCCACCCGACTCTCAGCAGCGCGGGCTCTCTGTAGGGGCATGATCGCCTTTACTTCCGCATCAACGGTTTAACCTATGAAATTGTGCGCATTATAGCACGGCGATTCCAAGCTGTCAATAGGATAATTTCATAATTTTACCGTCCATGCATCGACAGCAGCATTTTTGCTCGAAGCGTCTGCCGGGAGGCTGCCCCAGGTCCCGGGCGGGAGATGGGGTTTTGCCCGCCGGAGCACTCCCAAACCGGTTTTTCCCGCGGCTTTCCGTCGAAAAAAACGCCGCACACCGCCATTTTTCATCCCCCCCGGGGGCTTGCGGAGGGTAATGGGTGTATTTAAAATAAGTTAACGAAGCAGCAGAGCGGAGGATAAAAAGCGGCATGGACGAGCTGAAAAAGGAGATCGTGGCTTACTGGGACAAGCGGGCCCCCACCTACACCGACGTGATCGAAAAGAATCTGGCAGGCGCCTGGGGAGACCGCTGGGCGGATTACCTCACCGCCCGCTTCCCCGCGGGAAAGCAGTCGGAAACGCGGGTGCTGGACATCGGCACCGGGCCGGGCTTCTACGCCATGATCCTGGCGGCCCGGGGCTACCGGGTCACAGCGGTGGACTTCTCCGAGAACATGCTCGCGGAAGCCCGGCACAACGCGGGGCCTCTGGCGGAGAAGATCGACTTTCGCCCCATGGACGCCCAGGCCCTGGACTTCCCCGAGGACTGCTTCGACGTGATCGTGACCCGCAATCTCACCTGGAACCTCCAAGACCCGCTCAAGGCCTACGGGGAATGGCGGCGGGTGCTGCGGCCCGGCGGGGTGCTGCTGAATTTCGACGCCGGCTGGTACAACTATCTGGTGGACGAGGACAGGCAGCGGGCCTTTGAACGGGACCGGGAGAACACCCGTCTCCGGGAAGTGGAGGACCACGAGGCCTATGCCGACGCCCCGAAGATGGAGCAGATCTCCCGCAGCCTCCCCATGACGGGCCGGGACCGGCCCAAGTGGGACGTGGACGCCCTGCTTTCTCTGGGCTTCACCGCCGTCACCGTGGACACGGAGGCCGGGGAAAAGCTCTGGAACGAGGAAGAACGCATCAACTATGCCTCTACCCCCGGATTCATGATCCGGGCCGTGAAATAACCGACGATCAGGAGGAAAAAAGAATGAAACGGAAATCATGGATCGCCCTCGCGCTGGTCCTGTGCCTCATGCTGTGCCTGGCCGCCTGCGGGGAAAAGAATCCCCCCGCTCCGACGGAGGCCCCCGGCACCGCGCCCACCCAGGCTCCCGGCACCGCCGCGCCTGCGCCCACGGAAGCGCCGGCCCCCACGGAAGCCCCCGCGCCCGCCGGCGAACCGAAGATCCTGAAGCTGGCGGAGAGCTTCGCCTATGCCAGCCTGGACGCCCACAAGGACTGGAATGGCTGGTATACCTCCATCTACGGCCTCACCGAGACCCTCTTCAAGGTGGGCGACGACCTCTCTGTCCAGCCCCTGCTGGCGCAGAAGGCCGAGGCTGAGGGGAACACCTGGACCATCACCCTGGATCCCAAAGCCGCCTTTTCCAACGGCAAAGCCCTCACCGCCGACATGGTGGCGCGGAACCTCCGGCGCATCGGGGAAGTCAACGAGCGCTTTGCCGACATGAAGGACTATGTCATCACGGCCATTGACGAGCATACTCTCACCATCACCACCCCCGACGTCTACCCCACCCTGCTCACGGACAAGCTGTGCAACTCCGCCTTCGGCATCCTGGACCTGGACGGCAGCGCCGATCTGGATAACGCCCCCGTGTGCACCGGCCCCTTCGTGGTGAAGTCCTTCGAGCCGGAGGGCACCGTGGAAGTGGCGAAGAACGAGGCTTACTGGAACGGCAGCGTGAAGCTGGACGGCGTGGTGTTCTACTACATGAACGACGACGACTCGAAGCTCATGGCCATGCAGAGCGGCGAGATCGACGGCTACACCAGCGTCACCGCCGCCGCCAAGGAGATCTTCTCCGCCGACCCCGACCGATATGTGCTCACCGTGATCCCCGCCACAAGGCTGCAATTCTATGTCCTGAACGAGAACCGCCTCAGCGAAAACGTGCGCAAGGCCGTCAACCTGACGGTGGACAACGACGCCATCGCGGCCTTCCTGGGGGGCACCGTATCCCCCGCCGTGGGTCCCTTCGGCGCATCCGCCCCCTACGGCCAGGTGACGAAACCGGGGGTGGACACTGCCGCGGCCAAAGCGGCCCTGGAAGCCGACGGCTATACCCTGAACGCGGACGGCATGTATGAGAAGGGCGGGAAGGTACTGACCCTGAACATCTGCTTCTACTACGCCCGGAGCCTGGATTCCATCGCCCTGCTGATGCAGGAGCAGCTGAAGGCCATCGGCGTGGCTTCCACCCTTACCGGCGTGGAGGACGCGGACAGCACCTACCGGGTCACCGGCGACTACGACATCGCCCTCTACTGCATGATCGCGGACCAGGCTGGCGACCCCTACTACGCCATCAACGCGCTTTTCCGCCAAAACAGCGACTGGGCCCTGGGCGGCTTCCGCAGCGACGAATGTGAGGCCCTCATCGACCGGCTCCAGAGCGAGACGGACATGACGGAGCGTTCCAGGCTGGCCAACCAGATCGTGCAGATAGCCATCGACGACAACGCTTTCGGCTTCGTGGGGCTTTTCAACAAGACCACCGTGGCCGCCCCCGGCGTTGTGAACATCGGGGAGCGGAGCCCCTTCGACTTCTACGCCGTGGGAGCGGATACGGATATGCCGTAACGCTGTTCTCGGCAGCGCAATAACAGCAGATGGAGCCGGGAAACCGGCCCCATCTGCTTACACATTCCGGCAAGCACAGGCCCCGGACGGGAGTTCGTCACAGGAGGTGACCCCATGGGAAAATACATTGCAAAACGGCTGCTCCATCTGGCGGGCATCCTGATCGCCGTCAGCTTTCTCACCTTCCTGCTGATGTATCTCGCTCCCGGCGACGCGGCGGTGAAGAAGCTCAATGCCCAGGGGATCGCCGTGTCCCAGGAGGTGCTGGACCGGACCCGGGCCGACATGGGGCTGGACCGCCCCTTCCTCGTGCAGTACGGCGACTGGGCCTGGAAGGTGCTCCGGGGCGACCTGGGCGCTTCCTTCAAGGACGGCACCAGCGTGGCGGGCAAGCTGGGAAAGGCCATGGGCTACACCGCCCTGCTGGCCCTGGGGAGCCTCGCCCTCGCTCTGCTCGTCTCTCTCCCTCTGGCGCTGCTGACGGCGCTGAAAAAGGACACCGCCACAGATTACATCCTCCGCTTTTTCAGCTTTGTGGCCAATTCCCTGCCCAATTTCCTCATTTCGGTGCTGCTGATGTACTTTCTCTGCGTCCGGACCCGGCTGCTGCCGGTGGTGGCGGACAAGAGCCTGAAGGGGCTGCTGCTCCCCGCCGCCGCCCTCTCCATCCCCATGATCGGGCGCTTCCTGCGGCAGTTCCGGGCTGAGATACTGGAACAGCTGGGAAAAAGCTATGTCGCCGGCGCCTGCACCCGGGGCGTGAAGGGGCGGTACATCCTCTTCCGAAACGTGCTGCACAACGCCTCCATCTCCATCCTGACCATCGTCGGGCTCTCCGTGGGCACCCTGTTCGGGGGCAGCGTGGTCATCGAGACCATCTTCCGCTGGCCAGGGCTGGGGAAGCTGGCCATGGACGCCATCACCAACCGGGATTACCCCGTGATCCAGGGCTTCGTGCTCTTTTCCGCCGCCGTCTATGTGCTGGTGAACCTGGTGACGGACATCGCCTACCACTGGATCGACCCCCGGGTGCGTCAGGAATGAGGTGAGAGGATGAAAGAGCGGAAGAACCGGCGCAGGCGGAACAGGACCCGGCTGTATATCCTCCTTAGCCTGGCAGGGCTGCTGATCCTGCTGAGCATCCTGGCGCCTCTGCTGACTCCCAACGACCCCAACGCCACCAGCGCCCTGCACATGAACGAGGCCCCCAGCCGGGACTTTCCCTTCGGCACGGACCGATACGGGCGCTGCATCTGCTCCCGCGTCCTCATGGGGGCGAGGACCAGCATCTTCTCCGCCGTGACCCTGGTGGCGGTCACCTTCGTCTTCGGCACGGTGCTGGGGATGCTGGCGGGCTGGTTCGGCGGCGCGGCGGACACCGCCGTCATGCGCCTGGCGGACGTGTTCCTGGCCTTTCCCCAGATGGTGCTGGCCATCGCCGTGGCGGGTATCCTGGGGGGCGGCATGTTCAACGCCATGCTGGCCATGGGCGTCACCGGCTGGACCCTCTATGCCCGCTTGGCCCGGGCCCAGGTCCTGGCCCTGAAGAAGGAAGCCTATGTCTCCGCCGCGCGCCTCACCGGGCAGGGGGCCCTGCCCATCCTGCTGAAGACCCTGCTGCCCAACATGCTGGGGCCGCTGGCGGTCAACGCCTCCACCCAGATCGGCACCATGATGATCGGCATAGCCGGGCTGAGCTTCCTGGGCATCGGCGTGACGGAGCCCCAGGCGGAATGGGGCAGCATGATCTCCGGGGCCCGGGCCTATATCCAGCTGGCACCCTGGGCGGTGCTGGCCCCCGCGGCGGCCACCATTCTGACGGTGATGATCTTCAACTGCCTGGGCGACTGCCTGCGGGACGTGCTGGACGTGGAGGGCGCAAGATGAGCAGCGGCGGATTTCTCCGGATCAGCGGCCTCTGCGCCGGTTACGGCGGCGAAATCGCAGTGGCGGACATTTCCTTCAACCTGGCGCGGGGGGAGATCCTCTGCGTGGTTGGGGAAAGCGGCTGCGGAAAAAGCACGCTGCTGAAAGCCATCCTGGGCATGGACAGCGCCCTTCGCATCCCGGCCGGGACCGTCACCCTGGAGGGGACGGAGCTCACCGCCCTGGCGAAGAAAGAACGGCGGAAGCTCGCTGCAAGGCGGATCGGCATGGTCTTCCAGGACCCCGGAAGCGCCTTCAACCCCATCCGCAGCTACCGCAGGCAGTTCATCGAGACCCTGCGGAGCCGGGGCCTCTACGACCCTTCCGCCTTTGAGGGGCAGGCGGCGCAGGCCCTGGAAAAGCTGGGGCTGGAGGACTGTAAGCGCATCCTCGGCTCCTGCCCTTATGAGATGAGCGGCGGCATGAATCAGCGCATCGCCCTGGCGCTGGCGCTGCTGCTGGGACAGGATCTGCTGCTGGCGGACGAGCCCACCAGCGCCCTGGACGCCACGGTGCAGCTCCAGGTGGCGAAGGAGCTCCTGCGCCTGCGGGAAGAAAGCGGCATCACCCAGATCATCGTCACCCACAACCTGGCCCTGGCGGGATTTCTGGGGGACCGGATCGCAGTTCTCTACGGCGGACGGCTGGTGGAGCTGGGCCCGGCCAAGGCCGTGGCTGCCGAGCCCCGGCACCCCTATACCCGGAGCCTCATGGGCGCCATCCCCACCCTGGACGGGAAGCTGCCCGCTCCCCTGCCGGGGCAGCCGCCCCTGGGGGGACCGGCGAAGGCGGGCTGTGAATTTGCCCCCCGCTGCCCCCGGGCCTCGGAGAAATGCCGCAGCGCGCAGTATGCCCTGCGCGACGGGGGAAGCGGGCACTTTTCCGCCTGCTGCCAGGAAGGAGGCGCACTATGAGCCTTTTGGAAGGACGGGCGCTTTCCAAGCGCTTTGCGCGGAGAGGCGTCCAGGTGGAGGCTCTGAAGGACGTGAGCTTTACCCTGGGCGACGGGGAGATCCTGGGCGTCGTGGGGGAAAGCGGCTCTGGAAAAAGCACCCTGCTGCGCCTTGTCAGCAGCCTGGAGAAGCCGGACAAGGGTGAAGTGCTGCTGGAGGGGAAGCCCCTGCCCCCCAAGCGGACGAAGGCGCAATACCGGGCGATCCAGATGATCTTCCAGGACGCTGCGGGCTCCTTCCAGCCCCGGAGACGGATCTCCGCCTCCATCCGGGACGGGGTGAAAAGCCTGTGGGGACGGGACGCGGAGCCGGACATGGCAGAGCTCTGCGCCCTGGTGGGCCTCAGCCCGGACCTGGCGGAACGCTACCCCCGGGAGCTCAGCGGCGGCCAGTGCCAGCGCTTCGCCATAGCCAGGGCGGTGGCCGCCTCCCCCCGGGTGCTTCTCTGCGACGAGATCACCAGCGCCCTGGACGTCTCCACCCAGGCCCAGGTGCTGCATCTGGTGGCGGACATATGCCGGGAAAAGCACATGGCCGCCCTGCTGGTGTCCCACGACCTGGCGGTGGTGAGCTGCCTTTGCAGCCGGGTCATGGTGCTGTACCGGGGCGAGCTGGTGGAGGAAGGGCCGGTGCGCCGGGTGATCGACGCGCCGGAACAGGAATATACGAAGCGGCTGCTGGATTCCGTATTGGAGGTCAGATAGATGGACGAGCTGGAAAGAAGCGTGGAGGAATACTGGACGCAGCGGGCATCGGATTTCAATACCGTGCGCCTCAACGAGCTGCGGGACCCCATCAGCGGGCGCTGGCTGGCGGAGATGGGGCGGTATCTGCCGGAGGACAGGCCCCTGCGCATCCTGGACGTGGGCACCGGCACGGGGTATTTCGCCATCCTGCTGGCTCAAAGGGGCCACGCGCTCACGGGCATCGACCTCACCCCCGCCATGCTGGCGGAGGCGGAGGAGACCGCCGCCGGGCTGGGGCTGTCCATCGAGTTCCGCCGACTCGACGCCCAGGAGACGGAGCTCCCCGCGGAGAGCTTCGACGCCCTGGTGACCCGGAACCTCACCTGGACCCTTCCGGAGCCGGAAAAGGCATACCGGGAATGGCACCGGCTGCTGAAGCCGGGGGGCTGGCTCCTGAATTTCGACGCGGACTACGCCCGGAACGTGCGCAACGAGAACCAGAAGGCCTCCTACATCTCCAAGGAGGGAGTCTACGGGCACATCGGCGTCACCCCCGCTCTGGCGGCGGAGAACGCGCGGATCACCCTGGCCATGCCCGCCAGCCGCCATGCGCGGCCCGGGTGGGACCTGGAGCTCATGAGCGCAGCCGGGTTCTCCCGCTGCGGCGCGGACGAAACGGCGGGCGCGCGCATCCTGCGGGAACGGGACCTGGCCGACGCGCCGCTGTTCCTCCTGTGGGGGCAGAAGTGAAGGAAAAGGAAGGGGCTGCTTCGGCAGCCCTTTTTCATTGACCGGGAGGGGAAAACAGAGTAGAATCATTTCAGGAAACACCGATGGGGGAGGAAGCGACATGAGCCATCTGCAATTCAAATATGTCCGCATCCAGGGCAAGGAGCTGGCGAAAAACACCATGTATGCCAAGGGCATCTTCAGCATGTGCTGGGGCCTCATCCAGCAGGACGTGATGGACGCGGAGGACGCGGACCTTTTCCGGGAGATCGACGGCTGGTTCGCGGAAAACCTGCCCTGGCCGCCCCAGTGCATGAACCGGGAGAGCGTCGTTTGCTGGTTCAAGACGGAAAACTCCCAGGAGATGATGAAGATGATCCGCCCCGCCCTCTGGCTGCTGGAAAAGTATCACCACCCCTATTTCCTGGTGTATACCAACTCCCCCGGGGAGATCGTTTACGAGGACCAGTTTCAGGTCGTGGCAAAGACGGACGGGTTTTTGCAGATCGACGAGCTCCAGCCCTCCTGGTCTCCCCAGGACGCCTGACCCGGCCCGGAGAAAAAGGACGGGACAGAGGGAGCTTTCTGTGTTATAATTCTGCACGGAATAATCCAAAGCCCCTGTTCCGAAGGAACCGGACCGGGTTATCCCGGGCATCCGGAGGAACCTTTGACAGGAAAGGGAGGCAGAGAGATGGACAGAAACGAGATCATCCTCCGGTTCTTCATGGAGGACGTGGGCGGCATCCTCGTCACCGACGGGCAGGGCTGCGTGCTCTTTGAGGACGAGCGGGCCCGGCTGATCCGTCAGGGGGAGACCAACTGGGAGGCAGCCTGTCCCCCGCCCCGGGAGGGGCAGCGAGGGGAGCGCTGGGACCTGCTGCACAGGGACAGCGGACAGAGCTACATGGTGGTGACCTCCACGGTCCGGGATGGGGACACGCTCCTGCAGCTGCACCATCTGGTGGACAGCAGCGAATATATGGAGCTGTTCCGGGACATGGGCGACTACTCCAAGACCCTCAAGCACGAAAAGGAGCACGACGGGCTGACGGGGCTTTACAACAAGGGGAAGTTCCTGGCCCTCAAGGATACTCTGTTCCGCAATCAGAAGTCCCTGGCCGTGTTCAATATGGACGTGAACAACCTGAAATACCTCAACGACAATTTCGGCCACGAGGCCGGGGACAAGCTCATCCTCAAAGCCGCAGAGAGCCTGAAGCGCATCGAGAGGCGCAACGTTCTGCCCTTCCGGGTGGGAGGCGACGAATTCCTCGTGGTGGCTATGCACATGAGCCGGGAGGAAGCACAGCAGCTCCGCGCCCGGTGGGAAGCGGGTCTGCGGGAGATCAATGAGCCGGACGACGGCATCCGCTGCGTCGTTGCCTGCGGCATGGCCTACGGCGAGGAGGGCTACGAGCTTGAGGCGCTGCTGGCCGAGGCGGACGAGCGGATGTATGAGGACAAGATGGCCAAGAAACGGGCTGCCGGGGAGACGAATCCCATGGTGCGGTGAGGCCGGAAAATGGAAGGGGCGCTGCCAAATGGCAGCGCCCTATCCGATGATCATTATACCGCAGGTATATTTACAGACGCCGGTCGTTGTGTTATAGTGACCTCAGCAATTTGGGTATGCGCCCGGAAAGGAAACGAGATATGTTCACGGTTTGTTTTGCCCGGTCACTGAAAGATCATATGGAACGGCCCGTGTCCGGCTTGGATTGCCCGGACGCTCTCTCCGCGCGCGCATATAAGGCAAAGCAGTCGGAAAACCTGCTCTCGTGACCCTTCCACGATCGGATCGGACGAACTTCAGGCCGCTTGTCTTATTTAAAGATAAGCGGCCTTTTTCTATGCCTGTGAGGTGAAAGCTATGTTGGAAATCAAAGGAAAAGTGAATACCGCGATCTGCTATGCCAAGGTAATCGAGGACGAGGCCATCCGGCAGATCCAACGCATGTGCGATTATCCCATGGTCGAAGGCAGCCGGATCCGCATCATGCCGGACGTACACGCCGGAAAGGGCTGCACCATCGGCACCACCATGACGATCACGGACAAGGTCGTGCCCAACGTGGTGGGCGTGGACATCGGCTGCGGCATGTATACCGTGCGCCTGGCCCAGCGGGAGATCGACCTGGAAAAGCTGGACGAGGCCGCCCATTACATTCCCTCCGGCAAGCGGGCCTGGGAGAGCCGGCAGGAGCGCTTTGACCTGACGGAGCTGCGCTGCTTCCGCGAGCTGAAGGAGACCCCCTATCTGGAACGCAGCCTGGGCACCCTGGGCGGCGGCAACCACTTCATCGAGATCGACGCCGCGGCAGACGGCACCAAGTATCTGGTGGTCCACTCCGGCTCCCGCAACCTGGGCAAACAGGTGGCGGAACACTACCAGCAGCTGGCCATCGACCTGAACAAGGGCAAGGAGGAATACTTCGCCAGGCGCGACGCGCTGATCGCGGAATACAAGGCCGCCGGACGCAGGAGCGAGATCCAGAAGGCGCTGAAGGAACTGCATTGGAGCCGCCGCGAGACCACGATCCCCGAGGACCTGTGCTTCCTCTACGGCAAGTATCTGGAGGACTACCTCTTCGACGTGGAGATCTGCCAGCGCTTTGCGCGCCGCAGCCGGGAGAAAATGGCGGAGATCCTGACCGCGCGCAGCGGTCTGACCCCCCTGGACGCCTTCCACACCATCCACAACTACATCGACACGGAGGAAATGATCCTCCGGAAAGGCGCCATCGCCGCCCACAAGGGGGAAAAGGTGCTGATCCCCATCAACATGCGGGACGGCAGTGTGCTCGCCGTCGGCAAGGGCAACCCGGAATGGAACTGCTCCGCCCCCCACGGCGCGGGCCGCATCATGTCCAGAACGGCAGCCAGGGCCAGCCTGGACCTGGCGGAATACCGCCGGGAGATGGCGGGCGTCTACTCCACCTCCGTCAGCGAGGCGACCATCGACGAAGCGCCCATGGCCTACAAGTCTCTGGCGGACATCCTCGACGTGATCGAAGACACCGTTCGCGTCATCGAAGTTTTGAAGCCCATTTACAACTTTAAGGCCAACTGAGCCGGCTCCTCTCCGGCTCAGCGCCGGAGAGGAGCGAAAAGAAAATGAATCGCATACCGGTCATCGACATGACCGCAACCGGAAGGAACATCGACCGGCTCCGCAGAGAGGCCGGTCTGACGGTGCGCCAGCTGCAGGCCGTCTTCGGCTTCAGCACGCCCCAGGCCATCTACAAGTGGCAGCGGGGTTACACCATGCCCACCCTGGACAACATCGTGGCGCTGGCCGCCGTGTTCGGCGTGACCGTGGAGGACATCCTGGTTTATCAGAGCTACGTCCCGATCCGCGGGATCGCATAAGGAGCCGGGCGCGGTGCTTGAATCAGCGGCGGCTTCGTCATTTGCATGCTTCCCTTTTGCTTTCCGCTTCATCTGCTTTCCGCGAAGGCATAGGCCTCCCCCACCCAGGCCATCAGCTCGTCGTCCAGCTCTTCCGCCCTGCTGAGGACGAAATGGTGGGTCCAGCGGCCCGGATAGGGCTCCGTTATCACCGCCGCACGAGGCGATACCAGCGGCGCAGGCAGCCCCAGGGTCAGCGTCATCCAGCCTGCCGGAAGCTCCGCCTTCCGCTTCACCCGCGCAAAGGAAACGCAGGCGAACACATGCCGGTTATAAAAGGTGATCTGGGTCTTTTGCACGCGCTTGTTCACATTGGGGAAGGTCTCGTAAAGGCGCTTCTCCAGGATCCGGTACAGCTCCAGCGCATCCGGATGCCCATTGAAAAACAGCAGCGTGTCCCCGTCAAGCTCCCCCATGGTCCGCCTCCTTCCGCCTGTGGATTTCGTTTCGGGCGTATTGCAAAATGCAATTACTGCCCGTCATTCCAAGCCAGTGCACACCGGCGTGGGAATCCGCCTTCTTCTTGAGAGATTACGGATTGCCACAGCCCCTTCGGGGCTTCGCAATGTCGGGGGTGGGCATTTTGCAGCACGCCCTTTATTATAAGCAGCGCCTGAGGACATTGCAATCCCCGCCCGTGGACTCCCTTCGCCCCCGGGCCCTGCCGTCCTTTCGGCTCCGCCCTTAAATTTCTGCATTATTATTCAGGAACACTACATGTTATTCGTCAAAAGATTCAAATGATTAAACCATCAATTTAATGCTTTACAAAATAACGCGGCTCTGTATATAATGTTTATAATCAGATAAAACCGTGTCAGAAATCAGGTAGAATCGAAAATATGGAAAGGAAGCGAAAGGTATGAAAAAGCGGATACTGAGTATTCTTCTGGCTGCGGTCCTGCTGGTCTGCCTGCTGCCCATGACGGCCCTGGCAGACACGGAGGTGGAAGCCTTCAACCTGGTGCTGATGCCGCCGGAGACCGGATACTATCCGTCGGAAGCCCGCGCAGCCGAGGATGAGTATCACTACTCCACGTCCTGGCTCTCCCTGCACGTCCAGAATGCAAAGACCGTCTGGACCTATCTGGACGAATACAACGTAGAGCAGACCATCGCCTATCCGGAAGTCTTGAAACCGGAAACAGTATACACGGCGCGCATCACTCTGGAGCTCTATACCGGGTATAAGTTTTCCGATCCCCCGCAGATCACCTTGATGAAGGAAACGCCGGACTTTGCAGAGTGGGATCCGGCGCAGCCCTGGCGCGTGGTCATCAAAAAGACTTATCCCGCCACAGCGCCGCTGGCTCCCATCGAAAAGGCAGCGGTGACGGCCATTGCGCCTGTCTACGGCGGCAACGCCAATAACTATGCCGACTGCGATTCCGCGGAACCCTACACGGTGGCAGGCGCGACGTGGTACAACAGTCTCCACCTGGCGCTGGCGCCCATGGAAACCTTCTATGACCAGACTTACACCCTGACCGTGACGCTGAAGGCCAACGACTACGCGCAGTTCACCTCCGACCTCAAAGCGGAGGACTGCGTGGTGAATCCGGACTGGCTGGGAGATGGCAAGCGCGCCTCTGCCGTCCGCATTCTTTCCCCCAGTGAAGCGGAGCTGGATTTTGTCTGGACCGTCCCCCCACCGGTTGATTTCTTCGAGCTCTATGCCAATGAACAAGCATACGGGGAGCATCCGATCTTGTATGCTTGGGCCGATATGGGCGTCGGCTACGAGGTCAGGGATACAAAGTGGTACGACGAATCGGACTACCGCTTCCTGGACTCCGAGGATGTGCTGGACCTGAGTCACTACTATCATCTGGAGATCGAGGTCTATCCCGCCGAGGGCTACGTCCTGTCCTCCGACGTGAGCGCGACCCTGAACGGGGTCGGCGCTTACAGCGTTCAGTATTTCGGGGATCACATTCTTGTGCTGACGGACGCCCCTGTGAAGATGGCGACGCTGATCCATGAGGCGGATGTGTACTACAACGAACCGGTAGACGTCGGCCTGAGTGCAGGCGAAGCTGCCACACTGCCCGACGGTGTGGATTACGAAATCTGGAATGTGGTGTGGTACGACGAGGAAGGCCACGACATCTATGAATTCTACTTCGAGGACGGGAAAACCTACACGCTGAAAATCACGCTGAGTCCCGCCCACAGTTATGCCTTCGCAGACGACGCCGTTTTCCGGGTCAACGGTGAGCAGGTCCCCTTTGAAACGGACGGAAACGCCCGCGTCCTCCTGCTGACCTACGATGTGAGCTCCTGGAACCCCACCGTGCTGCCCGAGCTCTTCTATGACCTCACCGGCTATGTGGGCCCCGGAGACGTCTCCGTGGAGAAGGACACGCTGCGCGCTTTTGGCAGCGACGGCAGCATCCTGATCCGGGAAGCGGGCGGCGCGGTATACTGCGACCTGGACAAGGACGGAACAGAGGATATCTGCTGCGGCCCGTTCTCGGCGGAGGACCCCGGCGTCGAGTCCATCTTTTTGCTGGACAGCCGCTCCCTCAGCGGAGAAGTGAAGTTCACCGTGGGCAGCGCGGGGAAGGACTATCTGAAAGCCAAGTCGGCTTCCGCCTATTATGAGAGCATCCGCTTCCTCCTGCCGGACCTGGTTTGGAACATCGCCTTTGACGCAAACGGCGGCAGCGGCTCTATGGCAGACGCCACGGTGGTCCGAGGCTCCGCCTACACCCTTCCCGCCTGCGCCTTCACCGCCCCCGAGGGCAAGGAATTTGACAAGTGGGACCTGGGCGCCCCCGGCGCCTCGGTCTCCGTTACGGGCGATCTGACCGTCAAAGCGCTCTGGAAGGACAAGCCCGCGGAGAGCTGGACAGTCAGCTTCTATGCAAACGGCGGCAGCGGCTCCATGGCCAACGTCAGCGTGGAAAAGGACACCTACTACACCCTCCCCGCCTGCACCTTCACCGCTCCCGAGGGCAAGGAATTCGACAGGTGGGACGAAGGCGCGCCCGGCGCGAAGATCCTGGTCACCGAGGACCTGGTCATCGTGGCCATCTGGAAGGATAAGCCCGCGGAAGAAAAGAAAAACCCCTTCGTGGACGTATTTGACGACGACTACTATTATGACGCGGTGCTGTGGGCCTACTACGCCGATCCCCAGGTGACGACCGGCATCGACGCCACTCACTTCGGCCCCGACGACACAGTGACCCGGGGCCAGGCGGTGACCTTCCTCTGGCGCGCCATGGGCTGCCCGGAACCCAGCTCCAAGGTCAGCCCCTTTGAGGACGTGACGGAGGGCAAATATTACTACAAGGCGGTCCTCTGGGCGGTGGAAAAGGGCATCACCAACGGCACGGACGCTAGCCACTTCACCCCCAACCAGACCTGCTCCACGGCCCATATCATCACCTTCCTCTATCGGACGATGGGCATCGGGGACAACGGCTGGTATCAGGTGGCGGAGGCCTGGGCGAAGGGCGCCGGTCTGCTGGACGGGCTGAAAACCACCGTCGCCCCCGGCGTGGACTGCCCCCGCTGCGACGTGGTGCTGTTCCTCTATCGCCAGCTGGGATAACACGAACAGAACATATACGAAGGCCCGGAGCCATCTGGCTCCGGGCCTTCCCTTATAACAGTATCCTTATTCCGCGAAGAGGGGGGTGGAAAGATAGCGGTCGCCGGTGTCGGGCAGGAGGACCACGACGGTCTTGCCCTTGTTCTCCGGGCGCTTTGCCAGCTGGATGGCCGCCCAGACAGCCGCGCCGGAGGAGATGCCCACCAGGACGCCCTCGGTCCGCCCGATCAGCCTGCCGGTGGAGAAGGCGTCCTCCCCCGCCACGGGGATGATCTCGTCATAGACCCTGGTATTCAGCACGTCGGGCACGAAGCCTGCCCCGATGCCCTGGATCTTGTGGCTGCCGGACCGCCCCTCGCTGAGCACGGGGGAATCCGACGGCTCCACCGCCACCACCTTCACGGCGGCATTCTGTTCCTTCAGATACTCGCCCACGCCGGTGATGGTACCGCCGGTGCCCACGCCCGCCACGAAGAAATCCACCTGACCGTCGGTGTCCGCCCAGATCTCCGGGCCGGTGGTGGCCTTGTGCACGGCGGGATTGGCCGGGTTCACGAATTGGCCGGGGATGAAGCTGCCGGGGATCTCCTTTGCCAGCTCCTCCGCCTTGGCGATGGCCCCCTTCATGCCCTTGGCACCCTCGGTGAGCACCAGCTCCGCCCCGTAAGCCTTCATAAGCTGACGGCGCTCCACGCTCATGGTCTCCGGCATGACGATGATGACGCGGTAGCCCCTGGCGGCGGCCACAGACGCCAGGCCGATGCCCGTGTTGCCGGAGGTGGGCTCGATCAGGGTGGCGCCGGGCTTCAGGACGCCCCGGGCCTCCGCATCCTCGATCATGGCCTTGGCGATGCGGTCCTTCACGCTTCCGGCGGGATTGAAGTATTCCAGCTTGGCCAGGATCTTCGCCTCCAGGCCCAATTCCTTTTCCAGATGGGTCAGCTCCAGGAGAGGAGTATGCCCGATCAGCTGGTCCGCAGAAGTATATATCTTGCTCATTTTGATTCCTCCAAGAATTTCATAATTTCCTACCGTTGTTATATGTTTATCGGTTGAGCCTAGAATACACCCTCCGGAAGGACTTGTCAAGAGAAAAATGTCCTTGATTTCATATTTTTCTGGTAGTATAGTAGGAATTAGAGGTGAGACACATGCTGATTTCCACGAAAGGCCGCTATGCGCTGCGCATCCTGGTGGACATGGCGGAGCATCAGACCGAGAACTATATCACTCTCCAGGAGGTGGCCCAGCGGCAGGACATCTCCGAAAAGTATCTGGAGAGCATCGTCCGTGAGCTGGTGAAAAAGGGCATCGTCGCCGGGCAGCGGGGCAAGGGCGGCGGCTACCGGCTCTGCGCCCCTCCCGAGAAAATCAACGTGGGGGACGTGCTTCGGACCACGGAGGGCAGCCTGGCCCCGGTGGCCTGCCTCAGTGAGGGCGCCGCTCCCTGCTCCCGCGCGGCCCAGTGCCGCACCCTGGACTTCTGGCGGGGGCTGAACGAGGTGATCGAACGGTACACCGGCGGATTTACCATCGCGGACATGATGCGCAAGGGCCCGGACGGGGACGATTATATCATCTGAACAGGGGAAGAAGGGCGTGGCGCAGGATGCGGTTGAGCCCTGTCATTTCGAGACGGTGCCCGCCTCGCGGGTCCGGCATGACGGGGGATCCATTCTGCACCACGCCCTTCGTTTATTCAGGCATAGGCTCTTCCCGTTTCTCCGGGAGCCATGCCGCGCCGGGGAGCCGCTCAGACGCTGTTCCGGCCGAGGCCCGGCTCTCCGCCAGACCGTAGTCCAGGGCGCCGCCATTATCCTCCGCGGCGAAGGCAAAGACGGGCAGCAGGACCAGAGCCGCCAGCAGCAACAAAGCGAGGATCCTTCTGGTTCTTCTCATAAAACCATCTCCAAACGCCATATTATGTTCAAATAATTACAAATAGCCCTGTCCTCGATGTCAATGCGCTTTCCCCCTTCCGAAGGCGCAGGAGAAAAAAAGAAGGGCGTTTCCGGGCCCGGAAAGGTGGAAAAATCCAAAAGCTGTGCTATAATGATGTTTATATGACAATGAACCGCCCGCGCCGCCGCCAAAGGCAGCGCGAATACACAAGAGGAGGGACCCATATGTATCAGAATGTGCCTATTTCCCCGCGGGTAGCGGAGATCCGCGCCATGTACCGTGCCAAGAAGCCCAGGATCGACCTCGCCCGCTACAAGCTGGTGACGGAGTTCTACATGCAGAATCCCCAGCTGCCCGGCGTCCTCAAGCGGGCCAAGAACCTCCGGAACCTCTTTGAGAAGATGCCCACTCCCGTGCGGGACCACGAGCTGATCGTGGGCCACCTGGGGGAGGAATTCCGCGCCAGCGCCATCTATCCCGAGCACTCCTTCCAGTGGGTGCTGGACGAGCTGGACGTCTTTCCCACGCGGAGCGTCGATCCCTATGACCTCAACCCCGAGGACAGGGAATACATCCTCAAAACCGGGGATTTCTGGGTGAAAAACGCCACCTGCGCCGCCATTGACGAGGTGTTCCCGGACGAATATTACCGGGATCTGCTGGGCAACGGCGTGCTGAACTTCACCGCGAAGAACAACAGCGGCTCCCCCATCGGCCACTACTGCGGCAATTACTGGACCGTGGTGGACCGGGGGTTGGGCAGCGTGCTGGAGGAGATCCGCGCCAAGAAGGCCGCCATGCTGGAAAAGGGCCTCCAGGGGAACGAGGGGCAGACCTTCCAGTTTTACCGGGCCGAGGAGCTGGTGGTGGAGGGCATCATCCTCTACGCCAAGCGCTATGCCGCCGAAGCTCTGCGCCAGGCGGAAAGCTGCACAGACGCCAAACGCAAGGCGGAACTGCTGGACATCGCCGACCGCATGAACCGGGTCATCGACAAGCCCTGCCAGAGCTACCACGACGCCCTGCAGGCCTGCTTCCTCTATCAGCTGGGCCTGCTGATGGATTCCCAGCCCCACGGCATCAGCTACGGACGCCTGGACCAGTACTGCGGCAAATATGCCGAGGCGGACATCGCCTCCGGCAAGCTCACCCGGGCTGAGGCCCAGGAGCTGACGGACATGTTCATCCTGAAGGTGGCGGAGATCAACAAGCTCTGGAGCGAGGGCGCCACCCGCACCGGCCCGGGCTATACCTCCGGCCAGCTCATCACCCTGGGCGGCGTGGACAAGGACGGCAACGACGCCACCAATGTGGTGACCTACATGGTCATGCAGGCCTCCGCCCGGCTGAAGCTGCACAATCCGCCTCTGGCCCTGCGGGTCCACGAGGGCACCCCCGACGAGCTGTGGGAGGCGGGCATCGAGACCACCAAGCAGGTGGGCGGCGTGCCCTGCTTCGAATGGGACAAGACGGCCATGGAAGCCCTCATGCGCCGGGGCATCTCCCTGGAGGACGCCCGCAACTACTGCCTGATCGGCTGCGTGGAGCCCTGCGTCTGCGGCTGCGACTTCGCCAACTCCGGCGGCGACGGCAACAACGCCTATACCATCCTGCCCGCCGCCCTGTGGTGCGCCATCAACAACGGCGCCAACCCCTTCTCCTTCGGCCCGGTGAAGAACACGAAGGCCACCGGTCCCCAGTGCGGCTATCTCTATGAGATGAAGAGCATGGACGAGGTGCTGGCCGCCTATAAGGCGCAGATCGACTACTATACCAAGTGGCAGGTGAGCATGGTCAACTGCTACGAATACCTCTATGCCATGAACAACCCCCTGCCCCTCCTCTCCGCCACCATGACCGGCTGCATCGAGAGCGGCAAGGACGTGATGTGGGGCGGCGCGAAGTACAACGGCGCGGGCAACTCCTCTATCGGCCACGGCACCGTGGCGGACAGCCTCAACATCATCGACCAGGTCTGCTTCCGGGACAAGATCGCCACCACCAGGGAGCTTTACGACGCCCTGATGGCCAACTGGGAGGGCTATGAGGACCTGCACCAGTATATCCTGGGCAAGTGCAGCCACTTCGGCAACAACGACCCCGAGGCGGACAAGTACCTGAAGTTCGTGGCGGACACCTACTCCGAGGGCATCACCCGGGGCATCAGCCCCCGTGGCTGCCACTGGACGGCGGGCTGCTGGCCCGTGACCCTGAACGTGGTGATGGGCATGTTCTGCGAGGCCACCCCCGACGGGCGGAAGAGGGGCGCTCCCCTCTCCGACGGCATCAGCCCCGTGCAGGGCATGGACAAGAACGGCCCCTTCGCCACCATCAACTCCATCCTGAAATTCGACCAGGCCAACTATGCCAACGGCACCCTCTGCAACATGAAGTTCCACCCCACCGCCCTTCAGGGCGAGGAGGGCGACAAGAAGCTGCGGGCCGTCATGGAGACCTATTTCCGGGGCGGCGGCATGGAGCTGCAGATCAACGTGGTCTCCGCCAAGATGCTGCGGGATGCCCAGGAGAAGCCCAAGGACTATGAGGACCTGGTGGTGCGCATCGCAGGCTTCTCCGCCTACTTCGTGGAGGTCTACAAGGAAGCCCAGGACGACCTGATCCGCCGGACCGAGATGAGCATATGACCACGGGACGGCTTTACGACATCCAGGGCTTTTCCGTGCAGGACGGCCCCGGCATCCGCACCACGGCCTTCCTCAAGGGCTGCCCCCTGCGCTGCCCCTGGTGCCACAGCCCGGAGAGCCAGGCCTTCTACAAGCAGCTGAGCTGGATGAGCATGCGCTGCCTGGGGCTGGACGCCTGCCGGAATCGCTGCATGAACGCCTGCCCCAAGGGGGCCATCGAGGAAGGACCGCTGAAAACGGACGTGCAGACCGGGGAGCAGCTGCGGACCGTCCACGTCAAGCGGGACCTCTGCGACAACTGCGGGGCCTGCGCGGACAAGTGCTATGCGGAAGCCCTGACCCTCTGCGGGAAGGACTACACCTCCCAGGAGCTGGTGGACCGGCTCCTCCAGGACAAGAACTTTTTCGATACCTCCGGCGGCGGCGTGACCATCTCCGGCGGCGAGCCGCTCAGCCAGATCGACTTCGTGGAAGAAGTGCTGAAGGGGCTGAAGGCCAGCGGCATCCACACGGCCCTGGACACCACGGGCTTCGCTCCCTGGGAGGCCCTGGAACGGACGGTCCCCTATGTGGACCTTTACCTCTATGACCTGAAGCACATGGACTCCGCCAAGCACAAGGCCACGGTGGGGGTGCCCAACGAGCCCATCCACGACAACGCCCGGAAGCTGGCCGCGGCGGGCAAAAAGCTCCAGGTCCGCATCCCGGTGATCCCCATGTTCAACTGGGACGAGGAGAACATCCGGGCCACGGCGGAGTTCTGCGCGGAGCTGGGGGACGCGGTGGAGGTGGTGCAGCTGCTGCCCTACCACAACATGGGCGTGATGAAGTACCTCCGCATCAGCGACGGGAAGCCCATGGAGGCCACGCCGCCCACCGACGAAAAGATGGCCGAGCTGAAGAGCATCGTGGCCTCTTATGGCCTAAAAGTCACCATCCACTGATTTTTGGTATAGACCCGGCGGTCATGACCGGCCCGCACGCTGAGGCCGCCGCCGACTGCATGACCCGGGGCAAATGGATCAACCGAGAACACCCTTGGCGGACAGCTGCCAAGGGTGTTTTTTACGCTCCGCTGTATGTTTTCCTCCTCCCGGGGTAGAAAAAACGAAGCAAAAGTGGTATCATAGTATAGTATTTCCAAAACCTGGATGGTTCGCCGGGCCCGGGCCGAGCCCCGCCCGCATTCATGCATCCCGGCATGGCAGGAGTGGTGAACTTGAAAACAGAAAACGGGAACAGAGCGAGAACACGGTTTTTGGTCACGCTGCTGATCGCGGCGGCATGTATGCTCCTGAGCGTGATCAAGACCACCGCATACAACAGGGCCAAGCACCATACGCTCTTTGCCGGACCGGCCCTCTTTTCCTCGGAATCCTCCCAGGCCATGGATGTGACCGTGAATGCCGTTCCCAGGAGCAGCACCTGGACGAAGGCCTTCGATTTCAACAACGAGGGCATCACGGAGCACAACTACCAGGCCTTTACTTATGATTTCACCATCAAAAACAACACCAAGGACGAGGTTTCCTCCTTCTCCTTTAAGCTGAACTTCGGCACGGAGGCCTTCCTGTCCTCCGCCTGGAACGGCGCCCTGGAGGTCCACCAGCTCATGAACGGCGGGGAATACGTGTCCACCGTCCCCGATCTCCGGGTCTTCGTCCCGGAGGACCACGATTTCCGGACCTTTACCGTGGATGGGGAGACCCTGATCGACATGAAGCCCGGGGATTATCTCATCTACCACCCCAGCGCCACCATGAACGCCCTGGAAATGCCCATCAAGCCCCTGGAGGGAACGACGCCGGGCATCATCATGTATCTGCCCATCGGCGGGGACCTGGGCAGTTCTTCCCTGGAATTGGACTACACCTTCCACCGGCTGCTGACCAGCGAGCCTCTGTTCTGGATCGCCCTGGGGGGCTTCGCGGTCTGGCTGATCGCCCTCATCATCTATGTCATCACCTCCGTGCAGATCCGGAAATACAACGAGCGGCACGAGCGGGACAACAAGATCATCCGGGAGTCCATCGAGACCTTCACGGGCTTCATCGACGCCAAGGATCCCTACACCAACGGCCACTCCAAGCGGGTCGCGGAATACACCAGGATGATTGCAGAGGAATGCGGCTACGCGGGTGAGGAGCTGGACCGCATCTACTACATAGCGCTGCTCCACGACTGCGGGAAGATCGGCGTGCCCGACAGCATCCTGGGCAAGCCCGGCAAGCTCACCAACGAGGAATTTGAGATCATCAAATCCCACGCGGTCCGGGGCGGCGAGATACTCAGCAGCTTCAAGAGCCTGGAGGACGCGGACGAAGGGGCCCTTTACCACCACGAGCGCTACGACGGGAAGGGCTATCCCGAGGGCAGGGCCGGGGAGGACATCCCCCTGATCGCCCGGATGATCTGCGTCGCGGATTCCTTCGACGCCATGAACACCAACCGGGTATACCGGAAGATGCTCACAAAGGAGCGCATCCTCAGCGAACTGGAAAACAACAAGGGCCTCCAGTTCGACCCCAAAATGGCGGACATCATGCTCGGCCTCCTGAAAAGCGGCCGCATCGTCATGGAGGGCTGACGGAAGCTCCTTTACCGGGCCTTTGCTCCTTCCCCGGCTCCCCCGCTCTCCCGGCTGACGCCGGATCGCATCATTTTGTTGAAAAGCCAGTTATGCCCCCGGTCCCGTCCGAAAGAGACGGGACCGGGGGCATTGTTTTATAGCCGGAAGGGGGTGCATCACTTCTTACCGCCGGTGCTCCCCTTTTCCTTGTCCGGCCCCATGTAGTAGAGGCAGAGCATGGTGAGATCGTCGAACTGCTCGGCCCCGCCCACGAACTCGTCCACGGCCTTCCGCATGTTTTTCAGTACGCCCTCCGGGGAGGCGGCGGGCGCGCTGTTCAGGGCGGCCAGCATGCGGTCTGTGCCGAAGAGGCCGTCCATATCGTCCGTGGCCTCGGGCACCCCGTCGGTATAGACGAAGAGCGTCGCGCCGGGCTCCAGGGTGAGGGTGTATTCCCGGTACTTCACGCCGTTCATGCCGCCGATGACAAAACCGTGCTTGTCCTTATACAGCTCGAATTTCCCCTCGGGCGTCTTCAGCACGGGGTATTCGTGGCCCGCGTTGGCCGCCGTGAGAAGGCCGGTGGACAGCTCCAGGATGCCCAGCCAGACGGTGACGAACATCTCCTCCCGGTTGTTGGCGCAGATGGTGGCGTTGGTCTCCGTGAGGATCTGGGCGGGAGATTTCCCGCTCTTGGCGTTGTTGGCCAGGATGATGCGGGAGGCCATCATGAACAGGGCCGCGGGAACGCCCTTTCCGGACACGTCCGCGATCACCATGCACAGATGGTCGTCGTCGATGAGGAAGAAATCATAGAAGTCCCCGCCCACCTCCTTGGCCGGGTCCATGACGGCATAGATGTCGAAATCCCTGCGGTCCGGGAAAGCGGGGTAGATGTTGGGCAGCATGTCCGCCTGGATGCGGGTGGCAAGGGCCAGCTCCGTGCCGATGCGCTCCTTCTCCGCGGTGACCTGGCGCACCTGGTCCACATATTGCAGCGTCTTGTGGGAGATGGCGGCAAAGGATTCCGCCAGGACCTGGATCTCGTCCCCGGTGCGGTAGGCGTTGTCCATCCGGAATTCCAGGTCCCCCTCCCGCAGCTCCGAGATGCGCCGGGTGATGTCGTTCAGGGGCCGGACGATACGCTTGCTCAGGATAAGGGCCGCAGTACAGAAAACGGCCATCAGGCAGAGGAGGATCAGGATGATCGTCTGCTTGGCGGCGGCGCTCTTGTCCCGGTAAAGGGCCGTGGCCTCCCCCTCGATCTCCACATAGCTCTCCCGCAGCATACGGGTCGGCTGGGAGGCCGCTTCCTCGCTGAAAACGGCGATCAGGGTCCAGCCCACGGTCTCCATGGGAGCGCCCACGGCATAGCAGTTCTGCCCGTCTATCGTCAAGCGGCGCACATCCGTGTTGCCCCGGAGGGCGTCGGACACCAGGGCGGCCAGCTCGCCGTTCTCCGATTCCCGCAGGTCTGAAGCCCTGGCGCTGTTCTGCACCTGGAAGATGCCCTCCTCCTCGGGGGAGAGGATCACATGCCCGCTCTGGTTGATGACCGCCAGGAAGCCGCCGTCGGCTGCGGAATCCCGGACGATCTGCTGCATCTGATCCAGGAAAAGGTCGCCGCTGACCACCGCCGCCAGTTCTCCCCCGGGCCCGTAGATGGGCTGGGTGCAGGTGACGCAGAGGTCGCCGGTGGCCCGGTCGATCTCCACATCGGTGAAGGTCAGCTCCCCGGCATCCCGGGCCGCCTTGTACCAGTACCGGCCCCGGGGGTCGAAGCGGACGGGCGTCCCATCCTCCCAGACCCAGCCGCCGGACAGGGAGTTCACCGAAAGCATGGCCCCTTCCTCCAGGCCGATGCAGATATTGTCCGTCTCATAGGCATTCAGAAGGGAGAGCATCAGATCCGAAGCGTTGGCGACCAGGCCCATGCGGGCTTTCACCGCGGGATCGCCGGGGTCAACCCCGGCGGCATAGGTGGCCTGGACGGAGAGGGTCCCGTCCAGCTCCGCCCGGGGCGGCGCATAGGGAGCGGGCGCATAGTTCTCCGGCTCGGCAAAGAGCTTTTCCACATAGGCGGACACCAGGCGGACCCGCAGCTCCAGCCGCTGGAACACTTCATCCGTCTCCGTCGCCTGCAGCTGGGTGATGCGGGCGATATTCTCCTGCACCACCTGGTCCATCACGGCGTCCGTGATCTGGGAGATGGATTCCTGCTGGCGGGTGCTGGTCTCCACCTTCAGCGCGGCGAGCATCCGGCTCTGATACCCGATCACGGCGATGAAGGCCAGAGAGATCAGCACGCCGGTGAGCAGGATCAGGTTGAATACCTTGCTTTCGATCCCGCCGATGGTGAGCTTCCGGAATTTTTTCACGCCGCAATCCACCCTTCTCATTTTCCTGATAATAGAATATAAAATAATGGTAACACAGAAATCCGGATATGGCAACGCCAAAGAAACAGCGGGAACGCCGCCCTTCGGGCTGCAGCGCTCCCGCTTTATGCTGTTCACTGGTATGTCCGGATGACGCTCTCCGCGATCTCCCGCTTGCCGGTGCGCTGCTCCATGGCCTGGCGGGTGATGTAGCGTTGGGCGTCCGCCTCCGTCATATGGAGACATTCGATGAGCAGCCACTTGGCCCGGTTCACCAGCCTGAGCTCCTCGATCTTCTCCTCCACCGTGGCCTGCTGCCTGCGCATGCCCCGCAGCCGCTCCCGGATGGCGCAGAGGACCCGCAGGCTCTGGGAAAGCATCTGCCGGTTCGTGGGCTTGGGCAGGGCGATCACCCCGGTGGGCAGCACCTTGTAATACGTTTCCTCGTAAAGCTCCGTGCGGATGAGGAGCAGCACCCCCGCGTCGGAACCGGCGCAGGCCTCCTCCGCGAAGTCCACCCCCACGTCGTCGGGCAGGGGAGAATTGACCAGCACCAGGTCAAAGGAGGCGCTCACCATCCGCCGCCGGGCTTCCGCCACGCTGGACGCGATGGTGACGGGCCAGAAATCCGTCACCGGCAGGAGGGGAAGGGTTGCGGTATTGAATTTTTCGGACGCGGAGACCAGCAGCACGCTGTATGTGTCGTTCTGAAATACCGTAACGCCTCACCTCCATCGTCAGAAGAAGTCAACTTCATTCCGTTTCCGACGCAATGCGCCGCCCTCCGGCGGTTTACCGCTGCGCTCCTCCTTGACCGGCGCTGCCCAGATAGCCCGCCAGGACCGGCTCGGGCACGGTCTCCCGGATGAAAGCGCTCTTTTCCGCCAGGGCGGCGGCCTCCGCCAGGGAGACGGGCAGGGTCTCGTATTTCTTCTGCTCCTCCCGGGAGGCCCGCAGCAGGTCCAGTTCGGCGGCTTCCGGCAGGGGCAGGCCCTTTTCGATGCCCTCCAGACAGGCGCGGATGACGAGGGAGAAGGCCAGATAGGGATTGGCGGCGCTGTCGGGGCTGCGCAGCTCCAGGCGCTTATACTGCCCCGCTGCCGCGGGGAGGCGCAGGAGCTGGGACCGGTTCTGCTCCGACCAGGAGACGAAGGCCGGGGCCTTGTCCCGGCCCAGGCGGACATAGGAATCCTCCGCGGGATTCAGGAAGAAGGTCATTTCCCGGATGCGGTGCAGGAGCCCCGGCGCCAGCTTCAGAGGGGACAGCTCCTCGCCCCTGAATCGGGCGGAGATATTGATGTGCATGCCGCTGCCGTCACTCTCCGGCAAAGGCCGGGGGGAGAAATCCGCCCACAGGCCGTTCTGGGCGGCGATGGCCTTGACCACGCTGCGGAACATGACGGCGTTGTCCGCCGCCGTGACGCCCTCGGCATAGCGGAAGTCGATCTCATTCTGGCCCGGGCCGCTCTCATGGTGGGAGCTCTCGGGATAGATGCCCATGCGCTCCAGGGTCAGGCAGATCTCCCGGCGGACATTTTCACCCTTGTCCTCCGGGGCGACCTCCATGTAGCCCGCCCGGTCGAAGGGCTCTCTGGTGGGCTCCCCCCGCTCGTCCAGCTTGAAGAGATAAAATTCCATCTCCGTGCCGAAGCGGAATTCATAGCCCTTCTTCGCCGCGTCCTCCGCCGTCCGCCGCAGGAGCGCCCGCAGGTCGGAAGCGCAGGGGGTCCCGTCCGGATGGACTACGTCGCAGAACATATGGGCCACCCTCCCATGCTGGGGACGCCAGGGCAGCTCCTTCAGGGTGGCCGCGTCGGGCCGCAGGAACAGGTCCGAACGCACATCCATCTCAAAGCCCGCCACGGCGGAGGCGTCGAAGGCGATCCCGTGCTCAAAGGCCCGGGGCAGCTCCCCGGCCATGATGGCCACGTTGCGCTGTCTGCCGAAAATATCGCAGAAGGCCATGCGCACGAACTTCACGTCCTCCTCCGAGATATATTCCATTACCTCATCCGGCGTATAATTCATGGGATGATCGCTCCTTCCCTGTTTTGCCACTTTTGTTCGGTATTTTAATCTTTCCAGGCCTGTTTCGCAAGAGAATTCCGGAGATTTTACGTTTTCCGGATTGACTTTTTTCCCCGGCAGGGGTAAACTTATTTTATTGAGAGACAAGGACGTCTCGCAGCTTGCCTGCGCGTCCCTGTCTCTCTTTTTGTTTTGAAAGGGTGGTTTTCCATGGCGAAATACATCTTTGTGACCGGCGGCGTGGTTTCCGGCCTGGGCAAGGGCATCACCGCCGCTTCCCTGGGGCGGCTGCTGAAGGCCCGGGGGCTGAAGGTGGCGGCCCAGAAGCTGGACCCCTACATCAACGTGGATCCCGGCACCATGAGCCCCTATCAGCACGGGGAGGTCTACGTCACCGAGGACGGGGCGGAAACGGACCTGGACCTGGGCCACTACGAGCGCTTCATCGACGAGGACCTGAACAAATTCTCCAACCTCACCACCGGCAAGGTCTACTGGAACGTGCTGAACAAGGAGCGGCGGGGGGAATACCTGGGCGAGACGGTGCAGGTGATCCCCCACATCACGAACGAGATCAAAGAATTCATTTACGCCGTGGGGAAAAAGACGGAGGCCGACGTGGTCATCACGGAGATCGGCGGCACCACCGGCGACATCGAGAGCCAGCCCTTTCTGGAGGCCATCCGCCAGGTGGGGCTGGAGCAGGGGCGCACTAACAGCCTCTATATCCACGTGACCCTGGTGCCCTATCTCCACGGCAGCGGCGAGCACAAGTCCAAGCCCACCCAACATTCCGTGAAGGAGCTCCAGGGCATGGGCATCCACCCGGACATCATCGTGCTGCGCTGCAACGAGCCCCTGGACGAAGCCCTCATGGGGAAGATCGCCATGTTCTGCAACGTCCGCCCCGACTGCGTTATTGAAAACCGGACCCTGCCCTCCCTCTACGAAGCGCCCCTGATGCTGGAAAGCCAGGGCTTCAGCGGCATCGTCTGCCGGGAGCTGGGGCTGGAAGCGCCGCCGCCGAAGCTGGCGGACTGGGAGGCCATGGTGCAGCGCCTGAAGACGGCGGACAGGCGCGTCACCGTCGCCCTGGTGGGAAAATACGTCCAGCTCCACGACGCTTATCTCTCCGTGGCGGAGGCCCTGCGCCATGCGGGTTACGCCCGGGGAGCCGAGGTGGAGATCCGCTGGATCGACAGCGCGGAGGTGACGCCTCAGACGGCGGAAAGCCTCCTGGGAGGCTGCGACGGCATCCTGGTCCCCGGCGGCTTCGGGCCCCGGGGCATCGAGGGCATGATCCTGGCCGCCCGGTACGCCAGGGAGCGGGGCGTGCCCTACCTGGGCCTCTGCCTGGGGATGCAGATCGCGGTGATCGAATTTGCCCGCCACGTCTGCCGCTGGGCCGACGCGGATTCCGGGGAGTTCAATCCGGAATCCCGGCATAAGGTCATCGACTTTCTGCCGGACCAGAGCGACACGGTGGACAAGGGGGGCACCCTGCGGCTGGGGGCCTATCCCTGCAAGATCGTGCCGGGCACGCTGATGGAAAAATGCTACGGGAAAGCCCTCATCTCCGAGCGGCACCGGCACCGCTATGAATTCAACAATGAGTTCCGGGAAGCCCTGGCCGCGGCGGGTCTCACCCTGAGCGGCCTCAGCCCCGACGGGACCATCGTGGAGACGGTGGAGGTCTACGGGCACCCCTTCTATCTGGGGGTGCAGTTCCACCCGGAATTCAAGAGCCGCCCCCAGAGGCCCCATCCCCTGTTTCTGGGTTTCCTCGAAGCGGCTCTTCGTCGTCGCGCGGGGGAATGACAGGTATCCGTGCAAGCGCGAATACCTGTATGATTCCCCCGGCTCCTCCTCTCCAAACCGCGGCCATTTCATTGGGTCGCGGTTTGGTTTTCCTTTATTCCACTGTGGCGGACTTTGCCAGGTTCTTGGGCTTGTCGATGTCGCAGTCGTTTTCCTTGTTGTCGCGCGGGGGAATGACAGGTATCCGTGCAAGCGCGAATACCTGTCATTCCCCCGGCTCCTCCTCTCCAAACCACGACCATTTCATTGGGTCGCGGTTTGGTTTTCCTTCATTCTACTGTGACGGACTTTGCCAGGTTCTTGGGCTTGTCGATGTCGCAGCCGTTTTCCTTGTTGTCGCGCGGGGGAATGACAGGTATCCGCGCAAGCGCGAATACCTGTATGATTTCCCCGGCTCCTCCTCTCCAAACCGCGGCCATTTCATTGGGTCGCGGTTTGGTTTTCGTTCATTCTACTGTGATGGACTTTGCCAGGTTCTTCGGTTTGTAGATGTCGCACCTGTTTTCCTTGTTGTCGCGCGGGGGAATGACAGGTATCCGCGCAAGCGCGAATACCTGTATGATTCCCCCGGCTCCTCCTCTCCAAACCACGACCATTTCATTGGGTCGCGGTTTGGTTTTCCTTCATTCCACTGTGACGGATTTTGCCAGGTTCTTGGGCTTGTCGATGTCGCAGCCGTTTTCCTTCGCCACATAATAGGCCAGAAGCTGCATGGGGATCACCGCCAGGACGGGGGAAAAGAGGGTGTTGATCTTCGGGACATAGATCACGTCGTTGGCCTGGGCGACGATCTTCCGGTCCCCCCGGAAGGCCACGGCCAGCACCTTTGCGCCCCGGGCTTTCACCTCCACGATGTTGCTGACGGTCTTATCCTCCAGGGCCTCGTTGCAGCAGACGGCCACCACCGGCGTCCCCTCCTCGATAAGGGCGATGGTGCCGTGCTTCAGCTCCCCGGCGGCGTAGCTCTCCGCGTGGATATAGGAGATCTCCTTCATTTTCAGCGCCCCCTCCAGGGCGGAGGCCCAGTCGGTGTTGCGCCCGATGAAGAACAGGGAGGGGGAATCATGGTATTTCTTGGCCAGGGCGGGGAGGCCGTGGTTCAGGTCGATGGCGTTCTGGATGAGCTTGGGGAGGCGCAGGAGATCATAGAGCAGGAGGGCATAGCGGTCGTCATCCAGCCTCCCCAGCTTCCGCCCCATGCTCATGCTCAGAAGGAACAGCACCGCCAGCTGGGTGGTGTAGCCCTTGGTGGTGGCCACGGCGATCTCCGGGCCCGCCCAGGTATAAAGGGTCCAGTCGGCGGTCTTGGCGATGGTGCTGCCCACCACATTGACGATGGCCAGGGCCTTGGCTCCCCGGCTGCGGCATTCCTTCATGGCGGCGATGGTGTCCGCCGTCTCCCCCGACTGGCTGATGACGATAAGGAGGGTGTGCTCGTCGATGATGGGGTCGGCGTAGCGCAGCTCGCTGGCCAGCACCGCCTCCACGGGGATCCTGGTCAGGGATTCCAGGGCGTAGCGGGCCGCGCAGCCCGCATAATAGGCGCTGCCGCAGGCGGTGACGACGATCTTCGTGAAGCTCCGCAGCTCTTCCGGGGAAAGGTCAAATTCCTCCAGGGCCACTTCCCCGTCCTTGAGGCGGGGGGCGATGGCGGCCCGGACGGCGGCGGGCTGCTCCATGATCTCCTTGAGCATAAAATGCTCGTAGCCCCCCTTTTCCGCCGCCTCCACATCCCAGGTGATGCGGCTGATGGGCTTATCCATCCGGTGGCCGGAGCAGTCATAGACGGTGATGCCCTCCGGCGTCAGCTCCGCAAATTCCCCGTCGTCCAGGTAGACGGCGTTTTTCGTATAGGAGACCAGGGCCGTCACATCGGAGGCGAAGTAATTCTCCCCCACCCCCACCCCCAGGATGAGGGGGCTGGCCTCCCGCACGGCAAAGAGGGTGCCCGGCCTGTCGGCGCAGAGGACGCCCAGGGCATAGGACCCCTCCAGGCGGGCCACGGTCTTCATCACCGTGGTCTTCATATCGCCGGAATCGTAGTATTCCAGCAGGTGGACGATGACCTCCGTGTCCGTCTCGCTGTGGAAGGGGAAGCCCTTGGCGATGAGCTCCTCCCGGAGGGCGGCGTAATTCTCGATGATGCCGTTGTGCACCACGGCCCAGCGCCCGTCGTTACTCAGATGGGGGTGGGCGTTATTGTCCGTGGGGGCCCCGTGGGTGGCCCAGCGAGTGTGGCCGATGCCCGCCGTGCCGGGCACGGCGGCGCCGTCCAGGGTCTTTTCGCAGAGCTTCTGCACCTTGCCGCTGACCTTCTCCACCCGGATGGTCCCGTCCCCCAGGACGGCGACGCCCGCCGAGTCATAGCCCCGGTATTCCAGCTTTTTCAGGCCTTCCAGCAGCAGGGGAGCCGCCTGCTGCGCTCCCGTGAATCCGACGATCCCGCACATGTCTTCTTTCCTCCGTCCAATTTATTTCAGCAATCCTTCCAGGCGGGCCATGGCCTCCCGGGTGTCCTCCGGGCTGCCGAAGGCGGAGAAGCGGAAATAGCCCTCGCCGGAAGCCCCGAAGCCCTCGCCGGGGGTGCCCACCACCTGGATCTTATGCAGCAAAAGATCGAAAAGCGCCCAGCTGGAAAGGCCCTTGGGACACGCCATCCAGATATAAGGCGCGTTGAGGCCGCCGGTGTACCAGACGCCCAGGCGGTCCAAGGTCTCCGCCATCAGGGCGGCGTTTCCCTGGTAGATCGCCAGGGTCTCCCGGACCTGGCGCTGTCCCTCCGGGGCGAAGACGGCTTCCCCGCCCCGCTGGAGGATATAAGAGACGCCGTTAGACTTGGTGGTGCGGTTGCGCACCCACATGGCGTTGAGGTTCATGCCGCCGCGCTCCAGCTCCTTGGGGATGACCGTATAGCCCAGGCGGGTGCCGGTGAAGCCCGCCGTCTTGCTCAGGGAACAGATCTCGATGGCACATTCCCGCGCCCCCTCGATCTCGAAGACGCTGTGGGGAATGGCCGGGTCCCGGATGAAGGCCTCATAGGCCGCGTCAAAGAGGATCACCGCGCCCCGCGCCCTCGCCCAGTCCACCCAGGCCTTCAGCTGCTCCCTGCCCAGCACCGCGCCGGTGGGGTTGTTGGGCGAGCAGAGGTAAACCAGGTCCCCCTCCCCCGCCGCCTCCGGGGAGGGCAGGAAGCCATTCTCCCGGCTCGTGGGCAGGTGGACGATCCTTCGCCCGGCCAGGACGCTGGCGTCCACATAGGCGGGATAGGCGGGCTCCGGGATCAGGGCGGGACTCATAGGGTCAAAGAGGTCCAGGATATGGCCCAGCTCGTCGCTGGCCCCGGAGGACACGAAGACCTCCTCCGGGCTGAGGGCGACGCCCCGGGAAGCATAATGGCGGGCGACGGCCTCCCGCAGGAAGGGCGCGCCGCACTCCGGGAGATAGCCCCGGAAGGTCTCCTTTTTCGCCTGGTCCTCCACCGCGGCATGCAGGGCCTCGATCACCGCCGGACAGAGGGGCTGGGACACATCCCCGATGCCCATGCGCAGCAGCCTTTGGCCGGGGTTTTCCGCCAGATAAGCCTTTGTCTTCTCCGCGATGCGGGCAAATAGATAGGAATCCTGCAATTCGGAATAATGTCGGTTGGGCGTCAGCATAGCTCCGTATCCCCCTCATAAACAAATTCGGCGGGGCCGCTCATTTTCACCCGGCCGTCAGGCGAGACGGTCACGGTCAGCGTTCCTCCGTCCAGCACCACGCTCACACTTTCCCCATAGGAGACAAGGCCCCGGGCCGCCGCTGCCGCCGTGCTGGCGCAGGCCCCGGTGCCGCAGGCCAGGGTCACGCCGCTGCCCCGCTCCCAGACCCGCATCCGCAGGCGGTTGGGCCCCAGGAGCTGCACGAACTCCACGTTCACCCCGCCGGGGAAAGCCTCATGGCGCTCCACGGCCCTTCCCAGGGTCTCCAGGGGAGCCGCCTCCGCGTCCTCCGTGAAAACCACGGCATGGGGATTCCCCATGTCCACGGGGGTAAGGCGCACTTCTTCGCCGCAGGCAAGGACGGTCCTTTCCGGGCTCACCACGGCCCGCCCCATCTCCACGGTGACGCTGCGCACCTTGCCGTAGGCCACCTGCAGCTCCAGGCTCTTGACCCCGGAAAGGGTCTCCACCGTGAGCCTGGTCTTGTCTGTGTAGCCCTTTTCATAGACGTATTTCCCCACGCAGCGGATGCCGTTGCCGCACATCTTTGCCTCCGAACCGTCGGCATTGAAGATGCGCATGCGGAAATCCGCCAGGGGGGAGGGGGAGATCCAGATCATGCCGTCGGAGCCGGGGCCGAAATGCCGGTCCGACAGCTTTATGGACAGGCTTTCCGGGCTCTCGGGCTCCCCATAGACATAGAGATAGTCGTTGCCCAAGCCCTGCATTTTCGTGAAGTGCATGGTTTTCCCTCCCTAAAACTCCGTTTCGCCGGTGTAAACCAGCCGGGTGTCCCCCGTGAGGGTGACGCCCTCGGGGGTGTAGCGGACGATGAGCTCGCCCCCCTTGCAGCGGACGGAAATATCCTGTCCTTCGTCGCACAGCCCGTTTTCCACCGCCGCCGCCACCGCCGCACAGGCCCCGGTGCCGCAGGCC
This sequence comes from Oscillospiraceae bacterium, assembly GCA_902795345.1. Taxonomy (GTDB): domain Bacteria; phylum Bacillota; class Clostridia; order Oscillospirales; family Oscillospiraceae; genus UBA1774. Next base: position 57,173 of record CADBKO010000001.1, on the reverse strand, counting down.
ATGGTCTCCCCGCTGCCCCGCTCCCAGACCCGCATCTTGATGGTGCGCCGGTTCACCACACGGATGAACTCCGTGTTGATCCGCTGGGGGAAGATGGGGGCGTTTTCAAACTGCGGGCCTGCGGCGGAGATGTCCACCCCGTCCACCCGGTCGCAGAAGACGACGCAGTGGGGATTCCCCATATCCACGCAGGTGATGCGCTCTTCCTTCCCGGCGATGGTCACGGGGCAGTCGATGAACCGTTCCCCCGGCAGGGCCACCTGCTCCGGCTGCATCCGGAAGGAGGCCCGGCCCATGTCCGCGCTGGCGGAGGTCACCAGGCCGTCGGTGGTGTAGACCCGCAGGGTCTTCACGCCGCCTTGGGTCTCGATGGCGATCTCCTCCCCAGAGGCCAGCTGACGGTCGTGGAGATATTTCGCCATGCACCTGAGGGCGTTGCCGGCCATGGCCCCCTCGGAGCCGTCGGCATTGAACATGCGCATCTTCGCCGGGGCGATCTCCGAGCGCTCCATGAGCACCAGGCCGTCGGCCCCCACGCCGCTGTGACGGTCGCAGAGGGTGACGCAGAGGGATTCCGGGCAGGTGACGGATCCGTCGAAATTCTCCAGGAAGATATAGTCGTTGCCGCAGGTCTCCATTTTGGAGAAGCGGAGCTTCTGCCGCTCTGTGCGCAGGTGGCAGATGTCCACCAGCTCCGTATTCCCCAGGGTGTAGCGGGAGGCCAGGATGTCCGCCAGGGCTTCCGCCGTGTCCAGGCTGGTGAGACAGGGGATGCCCAGCTGCACGCAGCGCCGGTTGAGGCGGATGAAATCCCGGATATAGGCCTTTTCCGCGCTTCCGGTGAGGATAACGTAGTCGATCTTCCCCGTTTCCAGCAGCTTCATCACCCGGTCGTCCCGGCCCAGCTTCCCCACCACCTCCACCTCGGTCCCCAGGCGGGAGATCTCGGCGGCGGTGCCCGCCGTGGCATAGAGGCGGAAGCCCAGTTCGATAAGCCGCCGGGCCACGTCCACGATCTCCGGCTGGTCCCGCTTATTGACGGAGATGAGCATCCCGCCGTGACTGGCCTGGCATTTTCCCGCCAGGTCTGCCGCAGCCTGTTCCTCCTGGCTGCGGCTGTGCTTTTCCACGTGATAACCGGCGGAGATCAGGCCCTTGAACAGGGCCTCCCGCAGGTTCTTCCCCACCCCCAGCACTTCCCCGGTGGACTTCATCTCCGGGCTGAGGGCAGCGTTGGCGTCCGCGATCTTTTCAAAGGAGAACACCGGCACCTTCACCGCCACGTAAGGCGGGCGGCGGTACAGCCCCGTGCCGTAGCCCAGGGATTTGAGGGGCTGCCCCACCATGACCCTGGCGGCCAGGTCCACCATGGGGACCCCCGTCACCTTGGAGATATAGGGCACGGTACGGGAAGCCCGGGGGTTCAGCTCGATCACATACAGCTCCCCGTGGTAGATCAGATACTGGATGTTCACCAGGCCCCTGGTGCCCAGGGCCAGGGCCAGCTTTTCCGAAGAATCCACAATGGTTTTCAGCAGCCGGTCCCCGATGGAGAAGGGGGGATAGACCGCGATGGAATCCCCGCTGTGGACGCCGGACCGCTCGATATGCTGCATGATGCCGGGGATGAGCACGCTCTCCCCGTCGGAGATCACATCCACCTCCAGCTCCTTGCCCATGAGATACTGGTCCACCAGCACGGGGCTGACGATCTTCCCCCGAAGGATGACCTCCATATAGGTGCGCACATCCTCCTCGGTGTGGGCGATGACCATGTTCTGCCCGCCGATGACATAGCTGGGGCGCAGCAGGACGGGATAGCCCAGCTCCTCCGCCGCTTGCAGGGCTTCTTCCAGGGTGAGGACGGCCTTTCCTTTGGGCCGCCGGATGGAAAAGCGCTCCAGGAGGGCGTCGAACTGCTCCCGATCCTCCGCCAGGTCGATGCTCGCCGCGCTGGTGCCCAGGATGGGCACGCCCGCACTGTCCAGGAATTTCGCCAGGCGGATGGCGGTCTGGCCGCCGAAGGCCACCACCACCCCCACGGGCTTCTCCGCCGCGACGATGTGCATCACATCCTCGGGGGTGAGAGGCTCGAAATAGAGCCGGTCGGCGGTGTCGTAGTCCGTGGAGACGGTCTCCGGGTTGTTGTTGACGATGACCGCCTCATAGCCCAGCTCTTTCAGGGTATGGACGCAGCGGACGGAGGAATAATCGAATTCGATGCCCTGGCCGATGCGGATGGGGCCGGAGCCCAGCACCAGGATCACCGGCTTAGTGCTGCGCCGGAAGGCCCGGGACTCGCAGAAGGAATCGAAGGTGGAATAGAAATAGGGGGTCTCCGCGTCGAACTCGGCGGCGCAGGTATCCACCATGCGGTAGACGGCAGTTTTGGGCGCACAGGGCAGGGCCTTCGCGCCGCTGAGGCGCAGGAGGGCTTCGTCGGTGTAACCCAGGCGCTTTCCCTCCTCATAGGCTTCCGCCGTGAGGCCGTCCTTCAGGGACCCTTCAAATTCCGCCAGGTTTTGGAGCTTGTGGATAAAGAAGGGGTCGATGCCCGTGACCGCGTGGATCTCCTCCACACTGACGCCCGCTTTCAGGGCTTCGAAGACGGTGAACAGCCGGTGGTCGTCCACCCGGCGCAGCCGTTCCGGCAAAGGCGCATCGTCGTCCGGCGCTTTGTTCAGGGTGTCCATGCCGATCTCGGCGCCCCGCAGGGCCTTCATGAGGGCCATTTCAAAGTTGGGGGCGATGGCCATGACCTCCCCCGTGGCCTTCATCTGGGTCCCCAGGGTCCGGCTTGCGTCGGCAAATTTATCAAAGGGCCATTTGGGGAGTTTTACCACCACATAATCCAGGGCAGGCTCGAAGCAGGCGCAGGTCTTGCCGGTGATGTCGTTTTTGATCTCATCCAGGGTATAGCCCAGAGCGATCTTCGCCGTGATCTTGGCGATGGGGTAGCCCGTGGCCTTGCTGGCCAGGGCGGAGGAGCGGGAGACCCGGGGATTGACCTCGATCACCGCATATTCAAAGCTCTTGGGGTCCAGGGCCAGCTGCACATTGCAGCCCCCCACGATGCCCAGGTGGGAGATGATCTCCAGGGAGGCAGACCGGAGCATCTGGTATTCCCGGTCCGCCAGGGTGAGGGTGGGAGCCACCACCACGCTGTCCCCGGTGTGGACGCCCACGGGGTCCACGTTCTCCATGCTGCATACGGCGATCACGTTGCCCGCAGCATCCCGCATGGTCTCAAATTCGATCTCCTTCCACCCGGCGATGGACCTTTCCACCAGGATCTGCCGGATGGGGGAAGCCTCCAGCCCCGTGTGGGCGATGAGGCGCATCTCATCTTCGTTGCGGGCGGTGCCGCCGCCCCCGCCCCCCAGGGTGAAGGCGGGGCGGACGATCACCGGATAGCCGATGCGCTGCGCCGCCCGGAGGGCCGCTTCCTCGGATTCCACGGCTTCGGATTCGATCACCGGCTGGCCGATCTCTTCCATGGCCTCCTTGAAGAGCTTGCGGTCCTCCGCCCGGGAGATGGCCGCGGCGTCCGTTCCCAGGAGGCGGACGCCGTATTTCCGAAGGACGCCCGCTTTATCCAGTTCCATGGCCAGGGTCAGGCCCGTCTGGCCCCCCAGCCCCGCCAGGAGGCTGTCGGGCCGCTCCTTGGCGATGATGCGCTCCAGGGTCTCCACCTTCAGGGGCTCCAGGTAGATGCTGTCCGCCATGCTTTGATCCGTCATGATGGTGGCGGGGTTCGTGTTCACCAGCACCACCTGCACCCCCGCGGCCTTCAGCACCCGGCAGGCCTGGGTCCCGGCATAGTCAAATTCCGCCGCCTGGCCGATGACGATGGGGCCGGAGCCGATGACCAGCACCTTGCGGATGGACTGATCTCTGGGCACGGTCAGTCGCCTCCTTCCATAAGGGAGATAAAGCGGTCAAAGAGAAAAGCCGTATCCTTGGGGCCCGCGCAGGCTTCCGGGTGGAACTGCACGGTGAAGGCCCGCAGGCCCGGGTAATCCATGCCCTCGCAGGATGAATCGTTTGCATTCAGGAAGGACACTTCCCCGCCGGGGACGCCTTCGGCCACGGCATAGCCGTGGTTCTGGCTGGTGATATAGGTCCGGTGGCTGCCGGGGACGCGCACCGGCTGGTTCACCCCCCGGTGTCCGAATTTCAGCTTATAGGTGCTGCCTCCCGCCGCAAGAGCGGTGAGCTGGTGGCCCAGGCAGATGCCGAAAAGGGGCAGACGGCCCAGCAGCTGCTGAAGCTGGGCGATCTGGAAGGCGTTCTCCGCCGGGTCGCCGGGGCCGTTAGAGAGCATGAGGCCGTCGAAGCTGCCGGAAAGGATCTCCTCCGCCGCTGTGGAGGCGGGGCAGACGGTGACTTCACAGCCGCGTCCGGTGAGCTCCCGCAGGATATTCCCCTTCATGCCGTAATCCAGCAGGGCGACCCGGTGCTTCGTCCGGCCCGCAGGAGAAAACACCCGTTTTTCCCCGCAGCTCACCGCCGCCAGGGCGTCCGTGACCCGGTAAGCAGCGATGGCGCTCAGGTCGTCCGGAACATGATCGCAGAGCAGGGCGTTCATGACCCCCTCGTCCCGCAGGGTGCGGGTGAGGAGCCGTGTGTCCACCCCCCAGAGGCCGGGGATGTTCCGCTCCTTCAGGAAGGAATCCAGGTCCCCTTCGCAGCGGAAATTGGAGGGCGCGGGGCACCACTCCCGGACCACATAAGCCCGCAGGCGGGGGGTGCCCTCGAAATCCGCGGGGATCACCCCGTAGTTGCCCATGAGGGGGAAGGTCTGTACGACGATTTGCCCGTAGTAGCTGGGGTCGGTGAGGGTCTCCAGATAGCCCCCCATGCCGGTGGTGAACACCAGCTCCCCCAGGCTCTCCCCCTCCGCGCCGAAGCGGAAGCCCTCGTAGACCTGTCCATTCTGCAAAACCAGATACGCTTTCTTCATTTCATTCATACTCCACGGTGGCGGGCGGTTTGGAGGTGATGTCGTAAAGCACCCGGTTGACGCCGCTCACCTCGTTGACGATGCGGACGCTGACCCGGTCCAGCACCTCATAGGGGAGCCGGGCCCAGTCGGCGGTCATAAAATCCTCCGTCTCCACCGCCCGGAGGGCGACGGCCCGGTCATAGCTCCGCCCGTCCCCCATGACGCCCACGCTGCGCAGATTGGTGAGTACGGCAAAATACTGGGCGGTGGAAGCCCCCAGGCCCGCCTTCTCCAGCTCCTCCCGGAAAATGGCGTCCGCCTCCCGCAGTGTCTCCAGCTTTTCCTTCGTCACCGGGCCGATGACCCGGATGGCCAGGCCGGGCCCGGGGAAGGGCTGACGGCTCACCAGGCTCTCCGGCAGGCCCAGCTCCCGGCCCAGCTGCCGCACCTCATCCTTGAACAGCAGCCGCAGGGGTTCCACGATCTCCCGGAAATCCACGGTGTCGGGAAGGCCCCCCACATTATGGTGGCTCTTGATGACCGCGGAGCTGCCCAGGCCGGACTCGATCACATCGGGATAGATGGTGCCCTGGGCCAGATAGTCCATCCTGCCCAGCTTCTGGCTCTCCTCCTCGAAGACCCGGATAAACTCCTCCCCGATGCGCTTGCGCTTGCTCTCCGGCTGCTGCACCCTGCTCAGCTTTTTCAGGAAACGCTCCTCGGCATTCACGCGGACGAATTTCGCGCCCCGCCCGGCGAAGGCGGAAGCCACCTCGTCCCCCTCATTTTTGCGGAGAAGGCCGTGGTCCACGAAAACGCAGGTGAGCTGCGCCTCCACCGCTTCCGCCAGGAGCGCGGCGCAGACGGAGGAATCCACGCCCCCGGAGAGGGCCAGGAGCACCCGGCCGCCGCCGATTTTTTCCCGCAGCTCCTTCACGGCCCTCTCCCGGTAGCTCCCCATGGTCCAGGCGCCGTGAAAGCCGCAGATCTCATAGAGGAAATTCCGAAGGATCGCCGTGCCGTATTCCGTATGGCGCACCTCGGGATGGAACTGGACCCCGTAAAAGCGCCTGACCTCGTCGCAGATGGCGGCGGTGGGGCAGACCTCGCTGCGGGCTGCGGCCCGGAAGGAGGCGGGCAGCCGGGAGATGAAGTCCCCGTGGCTCATCCAGGTGACGCTTTTTTCCGGCAGGCCCCGGAACAGGGGGCAGTCCAGGGAAAAGGCCGTTTCCGTCTTGCCGTATTCCCGGGCCGTGCTCTCCCGGGCAGGGCTCACCTCGCCCCCCAGCCGGGCGGCCAGGAGCTGGCAGCCATAGCAGATGCCCAGGATGGGGACGCCCAGGGCGAAAACGCCGGGATCCACATCCGGCGCGCCGGGGGCATAGACGCTGTGGGGCCCGCCGGTAAAAATAATGGCGGCGGGCCGGAATGCTTCGATCTCTTTTAGGGAGGTCTGCCAGGGCATGACCTCGCAGTAAACGGCACATTCCCGCACCCGGCGGGCGATGAGCTGGTCATACTGCCCGCCGAAATCCAGGATCAGGACCTTTTCTTCCATGCTGATTGCCTCTCAATTCGCCACATACATCTGCCGGTAGGGGTTCGCGCTGTCCGGCGTCACCACCGTGAAGGGGGCGTCCAGGAGCGAAGCCTTGTCCAGGCCGAAGGCGGCGCAGTATTCCGCGAGGTAAGGGTCGATCTCCGCCAGGTCCTCCGGGCCTGCAGCCCGGGCCGTCACCTGCCTGGGGAAGGCGATATCCTCGCAGCGGCTGCGCAGGAACAGCTTGCCCCCGTGCATCCCCGTGCAGGGGAAGTTGCCCACGATGGGCTTGCCGTCCTCGTGGAGCCCCAGGACGACGATGATCCCGCCTGCCTGGTACTCTCCCAGGAAGGAGCCCGCCCGGCCCCCGATGATGACGACGGGGATATGCTCCTTGTATTCCTTCATGTGGATGCCCGCCCGGTAGCCCGCGCTGCCCCGCACATAGATCCTGCCGCCCCGCATGGCGTAGCCCGCCGTGTCCCCGATGCTGCCGTGGACAAGGATGGTCCCGGCGTTCATGGTGTCCCCCACGGCGTCCTGGGCGTTGCCGAAGACCTTGATCTCCGCCCCGTTGAGGTAAGCCCCCAGGGCATTGCCGGGGATGCCGTGGATGGAGAGCTTCCGCTTCCCCATGCCCGCGCCGATGAAGCGCTGGCCCAGGCAGTTCAGGAGCTCCGCGTCCCCTTCCCAGGAACGCAGCAGCCGGTTCAGGTCGGTAAAATCCATGCCCGCCGTGTCGATGGTCCTTATCATACCGCACCTCCCAATTTCTTCGCCCGGTAGTCCTGCCCGAAGGGCAGCAGCGACGGCTCTTTCTTCACCGCTTCAAAGTCGATGGTCTCCAGGGGCGTCCGCTCCCGGATGAGGGAAGTATAGATGCCCGCCCGGGCGGTGTCCCCCAGGAGGATGAAGCCCGTCAGCACCCCGTCTTTGGCAAAGAGCTTCTTGCAGCCCGTATCCGTCAGCTCCGTGTAGACCGGCTCCGTGTAAGTGCCGGCGCTCATGATGTGGAGGCCGAAGAAGCCAATGGAATTCATCTTGATCCCCTTGTCGAATCTCTCGCTGCCTCCGGCCATGTTTACTCCCGCGCAGAAGCCCTGGAGGGAGGCGTTGGGCAGCACCGCCAGCAGGCCCGTGGCTCCGGCGCTGACATCCATGCTCTCCGTGCAGTCCCCGGCGGCCCAGATGCCCGGCAGGGAGGTCTCCATGCCCTCCCCCACCAGGATGCCCTTGTTGACCCCGCCCCCGGCCTCCGCCAGAAGGGAAACATTGGGCCGCGTCCCGATGGCGATCACCAGCACGTCGAAGCCCACGGTCTGCCCGCTTTTCATATGGGCGGTCTGCCCCTCAAAGCGCTCCACCGTGTCCCCCAGCATGAGCCGGAGGCCGTTTGCTTCCAGATGCTTTTCCAGGATGGGGGCGCAGTCGGCGTCCAGGTTGGCGCTCATGGCATGCTCCGCCAGGTCGCAGACGGTAACGCTCCCGGCCCTGTCCCGAAGCCCCTCGGCGCATTTCAGGCCGATGAAGCCCGCGCCGACGACGAGCACCCGGCTGGTCTTCGTGACGGTCTTTTCCAGGGCCAGAGCGTCGCTGAGGGTGGTGAAGAAGAAGCGGTTTTCCACCGTCTCCACCCCTTCGAAGCGGGGGGAGAAGGGATGGGACCCCAGGCAGAGACAGAGGGCGTCGTAAGGGAGGGCTTCCCCCGTGGAGAGGAGCACCCGCTTCGCCTCCGGCTCCAGCTTTTCCGCCGTCACGGCATGGCGCACGTCCACCCGGTTGCGCTCATAGAAATCTTCCCCCCGCCAGCTCATGCGCTTTACGTCCGTCTTTCCCTCCAGGTAGTAGGAGATGAGGGGCCGCCCATAGTTGGAGAAGGGCTCGGAGGTGACGAGGGTGATCTCCCCTTCCTTGTCTCGGCTGCGGATGCCCTCCACGCAGCTCACGCCGGCGATGCTGCCGCCGATGATGAGATACTTTTTCACGCCTGGCCCTCCTCCCTTTCCTCATAGACGATGGCCCGGTTGGGGCAGCCGGCGGCGCAGGCCGGTTCCCCGCAGGCATTTTTCAGACAGAGCTCGCATTTCATGGCCGCCCCGTCGGGACCCGGCTGCACCGCCCCGTAGGGGCAGACCAGGACGCAGGTGAGGCAGCCCACGCATTTTTCCCGGTCGATGCATACCACCCCGTCCTCCTTGTGCAGGGCTCCGGAGATGCAGCTGCGGATGCACAGGGGGTCCAGGCAGTGGCGGCAGGACACGGCGTAGGTGATCCTGTCGTCCCCCTCCACCCGGATCCGGGGACGGATGGGCTTGCCCTTCAGGGCCTTGACCATGTCGCTTTCGCCGGAATTGGCAAAGGCGCAGTTGAATTCGCACAGATGGCACCCCAGGCACCATTCTTCGTTCACATATACTCTTTTCATCACATTCTCCTTATATGAGCCTCGAAAACCCAAGGCTCCTCGTCTTCAAAACGGAAGCGCCGCTTCCGTTTTGAGAAGGACGTTTCGGCGGAATACTCAAGCAGCACCGCGCGAGGGGACCCGCCGCAAAGCGGTGGGCGTGCGTTCCTCTTGCTCGCGGCGCTGCGCCGGATCCCGCCGAATAAGGACGTTATTCTCCTGCATGGGAAATGCCCAGGATCCGCAGTTCCGTCTCGTTCAGGCCCACGCCCCGGAGCATGAGGCGGTTGCCCCGAAGGGCCTCGATGGAGTTGATGCCCATGCCCCCCATGAGTTCCATGATCTCCCGCTTCCAGGCCGTCAGCAGGTTCACAAGGCGCTGCGAGCCGATGTCCGGATTGAGGCGCTTCGTGAGGTCCGGCCGCTGGGTGGCGATACCCCAGTTGCATCTGCCGCTCTGACAGGTGCGGCAGAGGTGGCAGCCCAGGGCCAGCACCGCCGCCGTGGCGATATAGCAGGCATCCGCCCCCAGGGCCACGGCCTTCACCACATCGGCGCTGGAACGGATGGACCCGCCCACCACCAGGCTCACATTATTGCGGATTCCCTCGTCCCGAAGGCGCTGGTCCACGCTGGCCAGGGCCAGCTCGATGGGGATGCCCACATGGTCCCGGATGCGGGTGGGGGCCGCCCCGGTGCCGCCCCGGAAGCCGTCGATGGCGATGATGTCCGCCCCGGATCGGGCGATGCCGCTGGCGATGGCCGCGATATTGTGGACGGCGGCCACCTTGACGATCACCGGCTTGCGGTGGCCGGTGGCCTCCTTCAGGGACCACACCAGCTGCCGCAGGTCCTCGATGGAATAGATGTCGTGATGGGGGGCGGGGGAAATGGCGTCGGAGCCCTCCGGGATCATGCGGGTGCGGCTCACGTCCGGCCCCACCTTGGCCCCCGGCAGGTGGCCGCCGATGCCCGGCTTGGCCCCCTGGCCCATCTTGATCTCGATGGCCGCCCCCGCTTCCAGATAGTCCTCATGGACGCCGAAGCGCCCGGAGGCCACCTGCACGATGGTATTCGGCCCATACTTGTAAAAATCCTCGTGGAGGCCGCCCTCGCCGGTGTTGTAGCAGACGCCCATCTCCGTGGCCGCCCGGGCCAGGGAGGCATGGGCGTTGTAGCTGATGGAGCCGTAGCTCATGGCGGAGAACATCACAGGCATGCTCAGTTCCAGCTGGGGCGTCAGGTCGGTGACGAGCTTTCCCCCGGCATCCCGGGTCATCCTGTCCGGCTTCTTCCCCAGGAACACCTTGGTCTCCATGGGCTCCCGCAGGGGGTCGATGGAGGGGTTCGTGACCTGGGAGGCGTTGATGAGCAGTTTGTCCCAATAGACCGGCAGGGGCTTGGGGTTGCCCATGCTGCTGAGGAGCACGCCGCCGGAGGCAGCCTGCTTGTATACTTCCCGGATGGTGTCGCCGTCCCAGTTGGCGTTTTCCCGCAGGCGGCAGTCGGAACGGACGATCTTCAGGGCCCGGGTGGGGCAGAGGGAGACGCAGCGCTGGCAGTTGACGCACTTGGCTTCGTCGGAGATCAGCATGTCCCGCTCCGGATCATAGCGGTGGACTTCGTTCGCGCACTGCCGCTCGCAGACCCGGCAGCGGATGCACCGTTCGTCCCGCCGCACGACTTCAAATTCGGGATAGAAATAATCAATGCCGGGCATCTCAGCAGCACCCCTCTCTCACTCGGACGATGACCGGCTCCCCGCCGGCTGGGGCATAGAAGTTTTCCGCGTCGGGCTCCATGGCCCGGATGGCCGCCTCCTCAGAGGCGATGTAGACCCGGTCCCCCTTTTCCGCCGTCACCATGCTCCGCAGCTTCAGCCGGTCGTTCAGGGCCATGAGCCCGCCGTGGAAGCCCAGGATGATGGAAAAGGGGCCGGTGATGAGAAGGCTGGGGAAGACGGTGCGGAGATAGGTAAGCTGCTTCCGCTCCGCTTCGGGCCTGGCCTCGATGGTGCTCCAGAAGGGGGCGGCGATCACGGAGGCCGTCTCTTCCAATGTGAGGCCCTGCTTGCGCAGCAGGTAGTCCGCGATATAGGTGATGACCTCCGTATCCGTCTGGAGGGTGCAGGTGTAGCCGTACATTTCGATGGTCCGGCGGTTGGCGTCGTAGGAGGAGATCTCCCCGTTGTGCACCACCGTCCAGTCCAGCAGGGCGAAGGGATGGGCCCCGCCCCACCAGCCGGGGGTATTGGTGGGATAGCGGCCATGGGCCGTCCAGGAATAGGCCCCGTATTCCTCCAGCCGGTAAAATTCCCCCACGTCCTCCGGGAAGCCCACGGCCTTGAATACCCCCATGTTCTTTCCGCTGGAGAAGACGTAGGCCCCTTTGATAGAGGTATTGATATGCATGACCACCCGGGCGATATATTCATTTTCGTCCACCTGCATGCTGCTGAGGACGCTGCGCAGGGGGGTCACGAAATAGCGCCAGATCAGGGGTTCGTCGGTGATGGCGGGGATGGTGCGGGTGGGGATGACCTCCGACTTCACCAGTTCCAGCTCGCCCCGGAGATAGGTCTCGCACTCGTGGCGCACGGCCTTGTCGGTGAAAAACAGGTGCAGGGCAAAGAGCTCCTTATATTCCGGATAGATGCCGTAGCCCGCGAAGCCGCCCCCCAGGCCGTTACTGCGCTCGTGCATGGGTTTCATGCTTTCGATGATCTTCTCCCCGCTCATCCGCTCGCCGCTCCGGGAGATCACCGCCGAGATGGCGCAGCCGGACGGATTGCGGAAATCGCCCTCCAATGCTCGCATTTCCATCAACTCCCCTTCTTTGAAATGAAACGAAAAAAGAGCAGAGGCGCCTCCCGGAAGCCGCAGCTTACCAGAAGAGCGCCTTTGCTCTTGCCCCTAAGATACTACCGGCAAGTCTCTTTGTCAATCCGAAGGGTGACAAAATTTCGCCCGAATGAAATTTTGGTTTTTTGCAATTTGACGGTTGACATCCTGCAAAGGGCGGTGTAAGATGCAGCCATCGAGAGACAACGGCGTCTCGCGGATCATCGTGTCCGCGGCGTCGGGGTCTCTCTTTTTTGTTTGTTTTTCTGCATCATACGAAAGGAGAGATCATCATGTCCACCGTACCGGAAATCTTTGCCAGCAAGGTCTTTGACGACAAGGTCATGCGCGCCCGCCTCCCCGAAAAGGTTTACAAATCCCTGCGCAAGACCATCGACAATGGGGAGGCCCTGGATCTGAACCTTGCCAATGCCGTGGCGGAAGCCATGTGCGCCTGGGCGGTGGAGAACGGCGCCACCCACTTCACCCACTGGTTCCAGCCCCTCACCGGCATCACCGCCGAGAAGCACGACGGGTTCCTGAGCCCTGCGCCCGACGGGCGGGTCATCATGGAATTCTCCGGCAAGGAGCTCATCAAGGGCGAGCCGGACGCTTCTTCCTTCCCCTCCGGCGGCCTGCGGGCCACCTTTGAAGCCAGGGGCTACACCGCCTGGGACCCCTCCAGCTATGCTTTCATCAAGGAGAACACCCTCTGCATCCCCACCGCCTTCTGCTCCTACGGAGGCGAAGCCCTGGACAAGAAGACCCCCCTGCTGCGGAGCATGGAGGCCCTGAACCGCCAGGCCCTGCGCATCCTCCGGCTCTTCGGGAACACCGAAGTGAAGCGGGTGGTCACCAATGTGGGCCCGGAGCAGGAATACTTCCTGGTGGACCGGGAGATGTACCTGAAGCGGAAGGACCTCATTTACACAGGCCGCACGCTTTTCGGCGCGAAGCCCCCCAAGGGCCAGGAGCTGGAGGACCACTATTTCGGAGCCATCAAGCCCCGGGTGCAGGCCTACATGGAGGAGCTGAACGAGGAGCTCTGGAAGCTGGGCATTCTGGCCAAGACGGAGCACAACGAGGTGGCCCCTGCCCAGCATGAGCTGGCCCCCATCTACGCCACCACCAACGTAGCCACCGACCACAACCAGCTCACCATGGAGATCATGAAGAAGGTGGCGAGGAAGCACGGCCTTGTGTGCCTCCTCCACGAGAAGCCCTTTGCCGGCGTCAACGGCAGCGGCAAGCACAACAACTGGAGCATGTCCACGGACACGGGGGAAAACCTTCTCTCCCCCGGCGAGACCCCCTATGAAAACGCACGCTTCCTCCTGTTCCTGGTGGCGGTGGTGAAGGCGGTGGACGAATATCAGGACCTGCTGCGCCTGGCGGTGGCCACGGCGGGCAACGATCACCGCCTGGGGGCCAACGAAGCGCCTCCCGCCGTCCTCAGCATGTTCCTGGGAGATGAACTCAGCGCCGTGCTGGACGCGGTGGAGACGGACAGCCCCTACGCCGGGGCGGAGCGCAGGACCCTGAAGCTGGGGGTGGACAGCCTGCCTCTCTTCACCAGGGACACCACGGACCGGAACCGCACCAGCCCCTTCGCCTTCACGGGCAACAAATTTGAATTCCGCATGGTGGGCTCCAGCGATTCCATCGCCTGCGCCAACATCATGATCAACGCCTCCGTGGCGGAATCCCTGCGGCAGCTGGCCGACGACCTGGAGGGGGCGGCGAACTTCGACGAGAGGCTCCACGCCCTTATCAAGGAGACCTATATCGCCCATAAGCGCATCATCTTCAACGGCAACGGTTACGACGACGCCTGGATCAAGGAGGCTACGGAGCAGAGGGGGCTATTGAACCTGCGCACCGTCGCCGACGCTCTGCCCCGGCTGCTGGAGAAGAAGAACGTGGAAATGCTCCTGCGCCACGGCGTCTTCTCCGAGAGTGAGCTTCGCTCCCGCTACGAGATCCAGCTGGAAAACTATGTGCGCACCGTGCGCATCGAGGCCCTGACCATGGCCGACATGGCCCGGAAGGAGATCATCCCCGCCATGGCTGCCTTCACCTTCTCCCTGGCGGAGGGGGCCGCGAAGAAGCAGGCCGTGGGCTCCGACATGGGCTGCCGCTATGAGACGAAGCTGGTGAAGAAGCTCTCTTGCCTCACGGATACGGCGGACGCCGCCGCCGAGGATGTGGAGAAGGCCGTCACCGCCCTGGACGCTCTGGGGGACTTTACAGCGGAATCCCAGTTCGTCCGGGACGAGGTGCTGCCCAAAATGGCGGCTCTCCGGGCAGTCTGCGACGAGGCGGAGACCGTGACGGCGGCTTCCTACTGGCCCTTCCCGACCTACGGCGACCTGCTGTTCGGCGTGTAAGGCGCATCAATAGAAATAAGCGGACCGCGATTCCGCGGCACAAAACAAAGAGGCGGCTGCCTCCCCGCCAAGAGCTGCAGCCGCCTCCGAGAAGAACCGGAGGGCAAAGCCGACCGTTTCCGCCCTCCAATCTATCAAATCCTTTTCAAATCGTCAAGGAGGGATTTCCCATGACTGTAGAATTTTGGTTCCTCATAGGAGCGGCCCTGGTTTTCTGGATGCAGGCAGGCTTCGCCATGGTGGAGACGGGCTTCACGAGGGCGAAGAACGCGGGCAACATCATCATGAAGAACCTGATGGATTTCTGCATCGGGACCGTGGTGTTCTCCCTGTTGGGCTTCACCCTCATGATGGGAGAGGACGCCTTCTTCGGCCTCATCGGAAAGCCGAACCTGGATCTCTTCGCCCACTTCAAGGAATTCATCGCTTCCCCGGCGGAGGGCTTTACCGACGCCAGCGTGTTCGTTTTCAACCTGGTCTTCTGTGCCACCACCGCCACCATCGTCTCCGGCGCCATGGCGGAGCGGACGAAATTCTCCGCCTACTGCGTCTATTCCGGGGTCATCAGCCTGCTGATCTACCCCATCGAGGCCCACTGGATCTGGGGCGGCGGCTGGCTGAGTTCCCTTGGCTTCCATGACTACGCCGGGTCCTGCGCCATCCACATGGTAGGCGGCATCGCGGCCCTCATCGGCGCCATCGTCCTGGGACCGAGGATCGGCAAATATGTCCGGGACCGCAGCGGAAAGGTCGTCAAGGTCAACGCCATCCCCGGCCACTCCATCCCCCTGGGGGCCCTGGGCGTCTTCATCCTCTGGCTGGGCTGGTACGGCTTCAACGGCGCGGCGGCCACCTCTCCCTCGGAGCTGAGCGCCATCTTCCTCACCACCACCATCGCCCCCAGCGTGGCTACCTGCACCACCATGATCTACACCTGGGTGAAAAACGGCAAGCCCGACGTCAGTATGTGCCTCAACGCTTCTCTGGCGGGTCTGGTGGGCATCACCGCAGGCTGCGACGCCCTGGACGCCATCGGCGCTGCCGTGGTGGGCATCGTCTCCGGCATCCTCGTCGTGGTGGTCGTGGAGGTGCTGGACCTGAAAATGCACATCGACGACCCGGTGGGCGCGGTGGGCGTCCACTGCGCCAACGGTATCTGGGGCACCATCGCCGTGGGCCTGCTGGCCAATCCCAGCGCCCCGGCGGGACTGCGGGGCCTCCTGTATACCGGCGAATTCCACCAGCTGGGTTTGCAGCTTCTGGGCTTCGTCAGCGTGGCAGCCTGGGCCACGGTCACTATGACCCTGTTCTTCCTGCTGCTGCGGAAGGTAAACTTTCTCCGGGCCGACCCCGCCGACGAGCTGGCGGGCCTGGACGGCAGCGAGCACGGCCTTCCCAGCGCTTATGCGGACTTCATGCCCGCCGTGGACAAATATGCGGAGTTCGGCACCGGTGAACATATCGTGGCCGTTACCGGCACCACGCCGCCGGCGGAGGCGGTCACGGTGGTTCGGGAGCCCGCCTTCCGGGGGGACGGCCACAAATTCACCAAGGTGGAGATCGTCTTCAAGGAAGAACGGCTCTACGCCCTCAAGGACGCCATGTCGAAGCTGGGCATCACCGGCATGACCGTGAGCCACGTCATGGGCTACGGCATGCAGAAGGGCCACACGGAATTTTACCGCGGCGTCGCCGTGGAGACGGACCTGCGGCCCAAGGTGCAGGTGGACATCGTGGTCAGCAAGATCCCCGTGCGGGACGTGATCGAGACGGCCAAGAAGGTGCTCTATACCGGCCACATCGGGGACGGCAAGATATTCGTCTACGACGTGGAGAACGTGGTGAAGGTGCGCACCGGCGAAGAGGGCTACGACGCCCTGCAGGATGTGGAATAACTAACTGAAATCCGTCCCTACGCCGTCCTTCGGGGCGGCGTAGGGTAAGCATTTGGGAGGTAAACCATGGAGAAGCGTGAACAGCTCTATGAGGGCAAGGCAAAGAAGGTCTACGCCACCGACGACCCCGAGAAACTGATCGTGGCCTACAAGGACGACGCCACCGCCTTCAACGGGAAAAAGAAGGGCACCATCGCGGGGAAGGGCATCATCAACAACCGCATGAGCAACCGTCTCATGGGCCGCCTGGAAAAGGCGGGGATCCCCACCCATCTGGTGGAGGAGCTTTCTGAGCGGGAGACGCTGGTAAAGCGGGTGAAGATCGTGCCCTTGGAGGTCATCGTCCGCAACATCTCCGCCGGGAGCTTCTGCAAGCGTTACGGCTTCCCGGAGGGGGTGAGCTTCGACGAACCCACGGTGGAGTATTCCTACAAAAACGACGAGCTGAACGATCCGCTGATCTGCCTGCCCCACATCCTGGCCATGAAGCTGGCGACCCGGGAGGAAATGGACGCCATCCGGGACTATGCCCTGCGTATCGATGCGATCCTGCGGGATTTCTGGAAGGGCTGCGGCGTGACCCTGGTGGACTTCAAGCTGGAATTTGGCCGTCTCCGCGACGGAACCATCGTCCTGGCCGACGAGATCAGCCCCGACACCTGCCGTCTCTGGGACGCCGCCACGGGGAAAAAGCTGGACAAGGACCGCTTCCGCCAGGACCTGGGGGGCGTGGAGGAGGCCTACGGCGAGATCATGGCCCGGCTGGAGGCAGCGGATGCGTGACGGCGACCGGCCCCGGGAGGAATGTGGCATCCTGGGCCTCTGGGCCCCGGAGAAGCGGGACCTGGCAGCTCTGGCCTACTACGGGCTCTATGCTTTGCAGCATCGGGGCCAGGAGAGCGCCGGGATCGCCCTGAACGACGACGGGGTATTCCGCTCCCGGCGGGACGCGGGCCTGGTGGGCGAGGTATTTGACCGGGGGCAGCTGGCGGCCCTGGGACAGGGCAACATCGCCGTGGGCCACGTGCGCTACGCCACCACCGGCTCCGACAGCCGCCTCAACGCCCAGCCCCTCCTCATCAACCACCGCAAGGGGGCCATGGCCCTGGCCCATAACGGGAACCTGAGCAATTCCGCCGAGCTGCGGGAAATGCTGGAAAACCGGGGCAGCATCTTTCACACCTCCACGGACAGCGAGGTCATCGCCTATATGATCGTCCAGGAGCGGCTGCGGCAGGGCAGCATCGAGGAAGCGGTGTCCGCCGCCATGGACAGCCTGGAGGGAGCATACAGCCTGGTGATCGCCTCCCCCGCGAAGCTCATCGCCGCCCGGGACAAGCACGGCTTCCGCCCCCTCTGCATGGGGAAGCGCTCCGACGGCACGGTGGCCTTTGCCTCCGAAAGCTGCGCTCTGGAGGCGGTGGAGGCGGCCTTCATCCGGGACATCCGGCCGGGCGAGGTGGTGACGGTGAGCGACGAGGGCACCCGCTCCGACAGGCGGCACTGCGGCCTCTGCCCCCGGCGGCTATGCGTATTCGAATACATATACTTTGCGAGGCCGGACAGCGTCATCGACGGGGCCAGCGTCTGCATGGCCCGGCAGCGGGCCGGGGCTTTCCTTGCCTCTGAGCATCCCGTGGAGGCCGACGTGGTGGTGGGGGTCCCGGACTCGGGGCTGGACGCCGCCATCGGCTATGCCAAGGCCTCCGGCATCCCCTACGAGATCGGCTTCACCAAGAACAAATACATCGCCCGCACCTTTATCGCCCCCACCCAGGGGGACCGGGAGACGGGGGTGAGCATCAAGCTCCACCCCATCCGGGCCGTGGTGGAGGGAAAGCGGGTGGTGCTGGTGGACGATTCCATCGTCCGGGGTACCACCTGCCGCAAGACCATCCGCCAGCTGCGGGAGGCGGGGGCGAAGGAGATCCACATGCGGGTGTCCGCCCCGCCCTTCGTGGCCCCCTGCTGGTACGGCACGGACATCGACACGGCGGAAAACCTCATCGCCAACCATCACAGCATAGAGGAGATCGCAAGGATCATCGGCGTGGACTCCCTGGGCTACCTCAGCCTGGACCACGCCCGGCTGCTGACGGGCTCTGACGGTGGCTTCTGCACCGCCTGCTTCGGCGGGGAGTACCCCACCGCCATCCCCGGGGACGGCCTGAAAAACCGCTTTGAAAAGAAGATACATTCTACCTGATCGGGAGTGTGAACCATATGTGTTCCATCATGGGTTTTGCCAAGCTCAGCCTCAGCGAGGAGGAGCTGCACGAGTATTTTGACCGCACGATTTCCCGGGGACCGGACATGTCCCGGGTGGAGAAGGCCGGGGAAGGCTGCCTCTGCTTCCACCGGCTGGCCATCATGGGCCTCCACGAGGAGGGCATGCAGCCCTTCCGTCTTGGGGAGGACATGTGCGTCTGCAACGGGGAGCTGTACCTGTTCCGCCCCCTGAAAAAGGAGCTGGAGGACGACGGCTACACCTTCGTCAGCGGCTCCGACTGCGAGATCATCCTGCCCCTGTACCGGGAATACGGCCTTGACATGTTCGCCAAGCTGGACGCGGAATTTGCCATGGTGATCTACGACGGGGCAAAGAAGCAGCTCATCGCCGCCCGGGATCCCATCGGCATCCGGCCCCTCTACTACGGCTACGACCGGGAGGGAAACATCGTCTTTGCCAGCGAAGCGAAGAACCTGGTGGGGCTGTGCGCCGAGATCCGCCCCTTCCCCCCCGGCCATTACTACGCCGACGGAGCCTTCACCCGCTACGCGGACGTGACGAAGGTGGAGAAAACCATCGACGGCGACCTGGACACCATCTGCGCGGGCATCCGTCAGCGGCTGATCCTGGGGGTGGACAAGCGCCTGGACGCCGACGCCCCTCTGGGCTTCCTCCTCTCCGGGGGCCTGGACTCCAGCCTGGTCTGCGCCATTTCCGCCCGCATCCTGGGCAGGCACGTGCGCACCTTCGCCATCGGCATGGACACGGACGCCATCGACCTGAAATATGCCCGCATGGTCGCCGACTACATCGGCGCGGAGCATACGGAGGTCTATATGACCCGGCAGGAGGTGCTGGACAGTCTGGAAACCGTGATCGCCCTGCTGGGCACCTGGGACATCACCACCATCCGGGCCAGCATGGGCATGTACCTCTGCTGCAAGGCCATCCATGAGCGCACGGACATCCGGGTGCTCCTCACCGGGGAGATCAGCGACGAGCTCTTCGGCTACAAGTACACGGACTACGCCCCCAGCCCGGAGGAATTCCAGGCTGAGGCGGTGAAGCGCATCGAAGAGCTGCACATGTACGACGTGCTGCGGGCGGACCGCTGCATCTCCGTCAACTCCCTGGAAGCCCGGGTGCCCTTCGGGGACCTGGAATTCGTGCGCTACGTCATGTCCATCGACCCAAGTCTGAAAATGAACACTTATGATATGGGAAAATACCTCTTGCGTCGGGCCTTCGAAAAGGATAAACTGCTCCCGGAGGCGATCCTCTGGCGGCAGAAGGCCGCCTTCTCCGACGCGGTGGGCCACTCCATGGTGGACGACCTGAAGGAATACGCCGAGAGCCGGTACACCGACGCCGAGTTTGAGGAGAAACGGCGGCAGTACGACTACTGCCCGCCCTTCACCAAGGAAAGCCTGCTCTATCGGGAGATCTTCGAGAAGCACTACCCCGGCCAGGCCCGGATGATCAAGGATTTCTGGATGCCCAACAAGACCTGGCCCGGCTGCAACGTGGACGATCCCTCGGCAAGGGTGCTGGCCAACTACGGGGAAAGCGGAACATAACAGGAGGCAATACCATGAAAAACTGCGCGATCGTGGGCATCAACTGGGGCGACGAGGGCAAGGGCCGGATGGTGGACCTGCTCACGGAGGACTACAACATCGTGGTCCGCTACCAGGGCGGCGGCAACGCCGGGCATACGGTGGTGAACGACAAGGGGAAATTTGCCCTGCACCTGCTCCCCTCCGGCATCCTGCGAAGCGGGGTGGTGAACATCCTGGGAAACGGCGTGGCCCTGGACCCGGAGAACCTCTGGGCGGAGATGGAGGACGTGCGCTCCAAGGGCGTGGACATCACACCGGAAAATCTGAAGATCAGCGACCGGGCCTCCCTGCTGCTGCCCTGGCACCGGGACCTGGACGCCCTGGAGGAGCAGCGCTTGGGGGACAAGAAATACGGCTCCACCAAGCAGGGCATCGCCCCCTTCTATTCGGACAAATACCAGAAGAAGACCATCCTGGCCGGGGAGCTGTTCTATCCCGACGAGCTGCGCGCCCATCTGGAGGACCTGCTGGAATGGAAGGATCTGACCCTCACCCGGGTCTACGGCTCCAAGCCCTACACGGCGGAGGAGCTGCTTAGCTGGCTGCGGCAGTATGGGGAGGCCATCAGGCCCTTCGTGTGCGACACGGGGGCCTATCTGAAGGAAGCACAGGCAGCGGGCAAGAACATCCTCTTTGAAGCCCAGCTGGGCGCCCTGCGGGACCTGGATTACGGCATCTACCCCTACACCACCTCCTCCAACACTCTGGCGGCCTACGCCCCCATCGGCGCGGGGCTGCCCTCCCTGAAGCTCACGGAGGTCATCGGGGTGGTGAAGGCCTATTCCACCTGCGTGGGGGAAGGCCCCTTCGTCAGCGAGATGGGCGGCGAGGAGGCGGACAAGCTCCGGGAGGCGGGGGCCGAATACGGCGCCAAAACGGGCCGGGCCCGCCGGGTGGGGGCTCTGGACCTGGTGGCCACCCGCTACGGGGTGGAGGCACAGGGCGCCACGAAGATCGCCCTCACCAAGCTGGATGTGCTGAGTTATATGGAGAAGATACCCGTCTGCGTGAAATACCGCGTGGGAGAAAAGGAAACGGATCGTTTCCCCTTCCCCACGGAGCTGGGCTTTGCCGCGCCGGTGATCGAATACTGGGAGGGCTGGGGCTGCGACATCTCCGGCATCCGCCGCTGGGAGGACCTGCCGGAGGCGGCCAGGCGCTATGTGCGCAGGATCGAGGAGGCCGTGGGCTGCCCCATTGCCTACGTCTCCGTCGGCGCGGAACGGGATAGCATCATTCTTCGGTAAGGAGCCTGGGATATGACGGACAAATATGAATCTCCCCTGGGGACCCGCTACGCTTCGGACTATATGCTGGAGCTCTTTTCCGCGGACAGGCGCTATCAGACCTGGCGGAAGCTGTGGGCTGCCCTGGCCCGGGAGGAAATGGCTCTGGGCCTGCCCATCACAGAGGAGCAGGTTTCCCAGCTGGAAGCCCACATCACGGACATCGACTACGACTGCGTCCGGGCGAGGGAAAGGGAAGTGCGCCATGACGTGATGGCCCACGTCTACGCCTACGGGAAGGCCGCGCCCTCCGCCGCGGGCATCATCCACCTGGGGGCCACCAGCTGCTACGTCACCGACAATGCCGACCTGATCCTGTATCGGGACGGCCTTCGCCATCTCCGGGGGGAGCTGCTGGGGGTGTTGGCGAACCTGGCCGAATTTGCGGACAGATACAAGGCCACGGCCACCCTGGGCTATACCCACTATCAGCCCGCCCAGCCCGTGACCGTGGGCAAGCGGGCGGCGCTGTGGCTGCAGGACCTGGTCTCCGACCTTCACGAGCTGGATTTCGCCCTGGAGAATATAAAATTCCTCGGCTGCCGGGGGACCACCGGCACCGAGGCGAGCTTCCTGGAGCTGTTCGACGGGGACAGCGGCAGGATCGACGAGCTAAACCGCCGCCTGGCTGCGGATTTCGGCTTTGACAGCTGCTTCGACGTCTGCGGCCAGACCTATCCCCGGAAGGTGGACAGCCGCATCCTCAATGCCCTGAGTTCCATCGCCCAGAGCCTGTACCGCATGGCGAACGACATCCGCCTCATGCAGCACGACCGACAGGTGGAGGAACCTTTTGAGGAGAATCAGATCGGTTCCTCCGCCATGGCCTACAAGCGCAATCCCATGCGCTGCGAGCGCATCTGCTCCCTGGCCCGCTATCTCATGGCGGACGCCCTCAACGCCCCCATGACCGCCGCCGTGCAGTGGATGGAGCGGACCCTGGACGACAGCGCCAACCGGCGCATTTCCCTGCCGGAGGGCTTTCTCTGCGCCGACGCCATCCTGCGCCTGGGGCGGAACGTGACGAAGGGGCTGCGGGTGAATGAAAAGGTGATCGCCAGGACGCTCAGGGAATATCTCCCCTTCATCGCCACGGAAAACCTGCTGATGGAGGCGGTGAAGCGGGGCGGCGACCGCCAGGCCCTCCATGAGATCATCCGCAGGTGCAGCATGGAAGCCACGGCCCGGATGAAGGAGGGGGAAAGCTGCGACCTGCTTCAGCGGCTGGCGGCGGAGGGCAGCTTCGGCCTCAGCCTGGTGGAAATGGAGGCCCTGCTGGACCCCCAGGCGTTTATCGGGCGGTGCCCGGAGCAGGTGGAGGCGTTTCTCGCCGGGATCCGTCCGCTGCTGAAGGACACCCGGGCAGATGGGGCGGATATCGGGATTTGAGGCAGTGCCAGCACCCGGCAGGGTGCTAAGTACAATAAATAGTGCGATTATCCTGAGACTACCAACTTCCTCTGTTTGTCTTTCTTCGTTTGTTGCTGACTTCCTATCGTTTTATGGTGCAAAAACCGGCGGGAGCGCAAAAGCGCTCCCGCCGGTTCATTCTGTTCTTTCGCTCTTTTTAACTCAGCCCGCCGGAGGATTGTACTTTTCGTAAGACGCCTGATCCTTCCAGAGGTACAGCTTGCCGGTGACCTTGTAGACGTTGACGCTGTCTTCATCCACGCCGTCCTTCAGGAAGTACTCAAAGGTATTCGGCGAATAATCGTTGACGCCGCTGGAATAGTTGCTGCGGAATGCTTCGACGGTGAAGAAAACTTCCACCCAATCCTTGAGCGTATTCCATTCTGTGGTTTCGCTCGTGTCGATGGTCGAGGTCTCGACGACGCCGTCCTCATCTATGATCAGTTTCAGTTCCTCATGCGTTTCATTCCACGTGGCGACATATTCCCGGTTTGTCTGGGTATCCCGGAATGCATTGTCAACGGTCTGAGACTTCAGGATGATCTCGCGGCGATCGATATAGAGTGCCACCAGACCGGGGTTCTGATCCCTGGAATCCCAGAAGACGTAATCCGTGCCGCCAATGTTGATGATCTGCCGGATCCGAACGTCGTATACGCCCGCCTTGGAGGGCGCCGTTGTGCTGTCATTGTAGGTATACTCCGTCCTCGTCGTGACGCCGGAAATTACGGGCGGCTTGGGCAGGAGCTCGGGCAGTCCGGGCAGCACGTCTTCATCCGTTATATTACGGGTATTCCTATTATAGGATATGTGCTTACTCTGGGCGCTTAGGAAGTTGCCGGCGACGGCGACCTTTACCCGGATCTCGATATTGTCTGCCGCGCTCTTCTGGATAAAGACCACCGGGTCGTTGGTGGAAGTCTTCAGCGTATTGCCTTCATAGACGCCGATTTCTGTCACCGTGTAGCCTTTCAGTCCCTCAGGCAGCTCATAGAACTGTTCCACCGCAAACTTCGTAGCCGGTTTTTCCTCCCGCTCCAGGCTGGGGATCTCGATGAATGTTTCCACTCCGGCCATCGTCTTGAGGGAGAGATAATACTTGACCTTGTATTCCATCTGGGACTTTTCTTTCATATAGGTCATCTTGACGAAGGGCTTCCCGTTATGCTCGGTGTCGTCGGCATCGCTGTAAATATTGCTGCTGCTATTCAGCCATGCACTGTCGATGAGCACCTTGACGGAGCGGGGATTCGCGATCCAGCCGCTGAAGTCGTTGCTGCCGTTGAACTTATGGAAGTCACCCACATAGACGTCAACAGGCTCCCAGTCAAGCAGCGTTTCTGCCTCGTCCTCCGTCGCTTCCGTGACGTGCTTTACCCAGACCGTCACGCTTTGCTTTGCGGTCCATTTGGGCCTGAGGGCCAGCGTCTCCGTGATGGGCGTCAGAAGCATGAAGTCAACTTCCTGACCATTCGTATCCGTGTACACCCAACCTTCGAAGGTATAGCCTTCGCGCTCCGGCACGTAAGCGCTGACGTCCGTGATGGGCAGGGTCGTACCGTAGGCGATGGCTTTGCCTTTTTCAGCGGTGAATTCCAGCTCCGGCGCTTTTCCGGCGGCCCAGGATTCCACTGTCGTGGCGTCGAAGGTCACGTCATGGGCGTCGCGGGTCCACTTGGCGTAGAGCACCAGGGCGGTACTCCCGGCCTTAGCGCCGGCGGGCATTGTCGTCACGGGAGCACCCGCTGCGTTGAATACCTTTTGGTTGTCCCAAATGACGGCGCTGCCCTCCTGCATGGTAGGATCCAGGCTCCAGCCGCGGAATTTATAACCGTCTCCGGCTACCGGGCAGGTGGTTGGATTATTGGGAAGATCGGTGAAGCTGCTGAAGGGCGCATCATATTTCAACGTTTTTTCTACGGGATGCGCATCGTCGGCTCCGTTCATGAACACCAGCTTATAAGAATTGCGCTTATGATAGATACGAAGATACTGGTGATTCGAGTCCACTGTCGCAGAAGGAGGATTGAACGTCACATTGCCATTGTAATCCTCTCTTCTGTCAATATGTGTACCGCCGCTGGAACTATATCCAGAGTTTTCGTTGTTAGAGCGAGTATACGAGTCAACTTGGAACTGATCGAACTTATCACTGAAGCTAAAATTGATACCCCGACCATTATCAGTCATCCCAACCTTAATTGGTTCATTGGGATAGCTGTTATTCAGACCTTGCTTATAATGGTAAACATATCGGTTATAGTTGGTCGAAGCTCCATACAATTTATAAGTTTCATCATCTATCGTGAATGCTTCAAGGTAAGTCTGCCCCTGTCCATTCAGATACTCGCTTTCATTCCAGGCATAATCCGAACCATTGATTCTTTGGATCGAGCTCCAACTGTAACCGTTGCTGTCAAAGGTGGAGTTTATTTTTCCCGTCCAATAGTGGAAAACGGTCCAAGCAGCATTATTATTGCCTACCCATTTGTAGGGAGTTCCGGTGTAATACTTCGTCTCCGACTGGCCGTTTTTCGTGACGGTATACTTCCAGCGGTAGCTGACCTGGTTGAGCTTCACGTGTCCGCCGTAAGCGTCCTCTCCGTAGTCGTCGCCGGTTCCGGTGGTGTTATAGCTATAATTCGGGAAGCTGCCGGAGCGTTTCAGACGACCGCCTTTCCATTCTTTTGAGCCGTCCTCGCGGGTGAAGAAGCCGTTGCCGACATTGTAATTTGCCGTAGTATAAGCAGCGCCAGAATACTCAACATAATTATAAATATTATAATCATAATAATACCATTTTCCGCCAGATCTATAAAGAGTGTGCTCTTCATATCCACCGCTATCATTTTCGATGTAATAGTCATCTCCATCGCTGGGTGTCGTTGGCGTCAGATACTTCCAGGAAACGTTCGTCGTTCTCTTATATACATAATCATTTTTCTTATAACCCGAATCGTGACCATTTTGATAATAAACCCAATTATTGTTGTTAGTATTAAATATTATCTGATACCCACGTGCGGTGCAATAATAAGCATCAGGATCGTAATCGTCAGAATCATACTTATATCTAGTGTAATCATACGATTCGACTTTAACAATAGGCACATATTCGCCGCTGCCGATCATGCCGAAGTACTGTACCCCATCCTGGACACTTGTCTTCTTGGTATACTCGTATTCCGGATACCAGACGGCAGGATTAAGCGTCTCCCGTTCTTCCAGCTTCACGAAATCCTGCCCATATGGCGCATAGTATTCCGTATTGTTGTTGATCGTACCCGTCTCAGGCGTCCAATTCCCCCGCAGATAGAAGGCGATATGCCGCTCTTTTCGGGCCATGACGATATTCAGAACGGTATTCCCGTCAGCTCGCACTTCCACCTCTTCCTTCGCGGCATCCCCGGTATTCTTCAGGTTCGACAGGCGCTCGCTGACGGCCGGGTTGTACTCAAAGTCATTGGACCAGCCGGAATAATGGGTGTTCCCATAAAGCGCCATGAACTCCGCAGCGGAGATCGTGTCGCCCGCTTTTCTCACATAGGGATTATTCGAGGTGTTGTATGGAGATTTGGACGGATCGATTTTGATATAGGTCACATAGGAAGAACCTTCGTCGTCCGCATTCTCATGCCAGAAAGCAACCGTATACGGGACTTCATTGCCGGTCCTGTGGGCATAAACGGTGAGGTTATGCGCCGGCATAGTGTCCGTCGCAAGGATGCGCTTATCCACATCCTTGCCGTTTTCCTTCACGGTCTGATACCAGTAATCGAAATTATAGATGGGTACATTGCTCCCGCTGGCTTTCGGATATACGGGCTGCAGCACAGTGGGGATCGTCGAAGCCGCACCTTCGGCCGCCGTGTTCACCATGAAGCCGATGGACGCGCCGTATTCCACATTGAAATACTTCTTATCCGCTTCCGTCGCAGCCTTGATGATGTTGCCGCCCCGCGTGTCATAAACGATGGGGAATTTTTTCCGGTATCCCTGGACCACCACCAGATAGGTCACGTCCAGATCATCGTTGGACGTAGTGGTTACGAATTTGCCGTCCTTGGTGACCGTTGCCGCATACTTGTCCCGGTATTTCTCGGGGACGCTGCTCGCATTTTTCGGGTCGATCGGCACGAAGGTAATGACCGGTTCGAAGCCTTCGCTCTGGAGCGTGTCGGTCAGGTATTCGCCCAGCTTCGCTTCCAGGGTCTTGCCGTTTTCGTCCATCAGTTCGGTATTCGGGTATTCTCCCTCGTTCGTAAGGCCGAAGAGGTAATCGGGCAGATCTGTGCTGCCATTTTTGCCCAAATGGAAGTCGTAGACGTAGCTGTCGCTATCACTATCGCTGTACTTCAGCGTGCCATTTTCATATTTGGTATGCATCAGCTCATAGACGACGGCGAATCCTTTCTTGACTGCTTCCTCGGCGCCCCGGTAAACGACGGTATAGACGATTTTCTTCTCCGCGTCGGTGAGGGATGTCTCTCTGCTGACGGGGGGGATATTCACCTGCAGCTGCAGGTCGTTCGTCTGGAAGAGGTTAGTCTCATTATAAGTATTGCGGGTAAAGAAGCCGCTTGTGGTTTTTCCGGCATAGGTGGTGGGCGTGACCGACCAATCCTCGGACAGATCGGGCCACAGCTTATCCTCGCGGGTATCCGCCGGGTCGCCGGGGAGGGTCAGCGTCTGATGGAAGCCCTGCTCCGCCTCAAAGGGGATGGAATAGGACTTGAGGCCGGAAATCTCGTTATTGTTGCCGTCAACAAACCGGATGGTAAGGCTGCACGTGACGACTTCCTCATACTTCGCATAGAGGTCGACATTTCCCGTGACCTCGAAATGCGCATTATCCCACTGGGGCACGTACTCATAGTTTTCTTTGGCGGTATCCAAGTCCGTGTCCTGATAGACGAACTTGACAACGCGCTTCTCGTCTCCGCCGCTGCCCAGATACCAGCCGGAGACCCGGTAATACTTGCCATCGATCTTCTTATTGATCAGATCGAAATCCTTCACATCCACCAGGCTATTGAAATACCATTTCCCGTCGTCGGCCTTCTTGTCGTCTGTCAGCTCCAGAACCTTATAGCCGCCATATTCGGAATAATCGCCGCTGGGAGGATCATGGTCGAACAGCTGCAGCTTATAGACCTTATAGTCCTTTTCCTTGTAATTGGAAACCAGAGTGAGATGGACATGCTCTTTTCCGTCTGTTCCGGTATACCTATTGCTGTACAGGGTATTGAAATCTGTGGCGCTCAGATTCACGCTGCCTGTGTTTACGATAAAGGTGTCCCCAGCCACATAAGAGCTGGTGTCAGGCAGCGATGCAGTTGTGTCAGTCACGCAGGTTTTATAACCAGCAGAATAATCGCCGTAATACTTCTGCCAGTTGCCGTAATCAAAGCCAAAATACTCCGGCAGATAAGGAAGCAGAATGGCGGCAGGCGCGTTTTCCGCGTCATAGGGGATCTGAATGGACTGCTTCTGTTCCTCGACGGATACAACTCGCGCAGAGCTTCCGTCGGCGCTCGCAGGCTTCACGTAGACGAGATGCACATGCAGCTGGATCGTGTTCCTGCTCTCCACCGGCTGCCAGTCGCCATAAAAGTGGCGGGCTTCGGAGCCGTCGAAGTTGAAGGTCGTCCAGATGGCAAAGGGATAATATTCACCCATCAGGCTGTTGTCAAAGACGGTGGTCTCCTGCTCCAGCTGGGTGGTGCTTTTGGTGCCGATAATGTCGTTGCCGGTGGTCCGCCGGTAATAGGAGGCCAGCTGGATCCGCTGGAATACTGCTTTCAGATTTTCGTCGTTCAGTGAGCTACCTCCGCTGAAAGCGCCGATAGGGGACAAGCTGCTGTATAGGACGGCATTCTCTTCTTCGGCATCGCCGATCGTATGACCGATGGGATGGGAGAAGGTATCCGGGAGGAAGAAGACCTGGCTGCCCGTGAAATCGACCAGACCGTTAACTGAACCAAAGATGCCGCCGCCGGAGCCCTCCTCCTTCGCAGCGAATCCCGTGCTGGTATATTCCAGGGTTTCGACCTGGTAAACAGGCGCGATGGAATAGACCAGATTCAGGCTTTCCGCGGCGCTGCTGGTTTCACTATCGAATACGCCCAGCGCCTCGCCGATAATGCCGCCGGCAACATTACTGCCGTAAACGGTGGCCGTATTGAAACTCGTGCCAATCTCCGATTTTGTGGAGGCACCGGTTTTTCCTATAAGGCCGCCCGCCGCACCGCCGGTTGAAATGATATTCCAGCGCTTGTCGCCGTTCACCCCGTTGGACTCAGCATCCATGTTGTCGTCCACGGTGGGATAATACATGCCGTTGTAGGTGTGGCCGCCCACATAACTGCTTTCGATTTGCAGCGACGTTTCCTCGATTAGGGTCTCTTCGCCGTCCGTCTTGGTGATGCAGAGCTGCTCACCAACCAGGCCACCTGCGGAATCGGTGGCCGTCACCAGCATGGAAGCAGCGCTCTGGGTGATCTTCAAATCACCCTGGCTGCAGCCCACCAGGCCGCCCGCTGCGCCTGCGCCGGCTTCGACGACATATTTCACCCCCGTCGGCGCTTCGGCAAGTACATTGGTCAAGGTCAGGTCGCCCTGATTGTAGGCAACAAAGATGGCTGCATGGCCGTTTGTGGCTTTTTCAGGCTCGGCGTTCTTGAAATGAAGCTGCTTGATAGTCAGCTCCTGGGAAGGAGCGACGCTGCGGAAGAATCCCACATTGCCGATCCCTTCACCGCCGTAGTTATTGGGCGCGGCTTTGATCGGCAGTCCTTCAATGGTGCACAGATTGCCGTTAACCTGCTTCAGTGCGGTATTATAGATGCTCACGAGGCCGCCGGAGATATACTGTGTGCCGCCAACGTTATAGACCCGGGGATATTTGCTGCTGACATCGCTCCATTTCAGACATTTTTCTGTCTTCTGGACCCCGTCGACCGTGATCTTTCTCTCGAACAGCAGGGTCGCGCCGGTCACGCCGGAAACGTCGGAGGTGCTGTTGTCCAGGTTTTGAAGATGGCGGAACAGCTTGATTTCCGCGGACATATAATTCGTGTCCTCCGGGTCTTTCCCGTTTGCCATTTTGGCCAGGAGACTCTTATACTCACTGCTATCCGCATAGGATTTGCCGTTCGTCTCATCTTCCTTTTCGGCAATAGCAGTATTCTTGGCAAAAAGGCTGTTGTCAGACAGAGCGATAATCTTGCCCGAGTCGGCCATATCATCCGGATAGGTCTTCGTCAGCAGGCTCTGTAACTCCGACCAGGAGCACATGCCGCCTGCCACAAGAAGGGTGATGTTTTCACCGGGCTTGAGGTTATATGCCGAATTGCTGTTTCCGGCAAAGAGCTGTGCAAAATGACCGTTGTTTGTGGTAATGTCGTCGAGATAAACGCGGAGAGTGTTCGACTTCACCGTGTTGTCCTCGTTATACTCGGTGTTCACGGTATACGGGAGGCTCAGCGTCATCTTTGCTGTATCGGCATAATTGAAAACTTCCCCATCCAGAGGATAGGCCACCTGCGCAGTCACGTCTGTATGTGTATCGTTCAACGTCAGATGATAAACTCTGCCGTGACCGCTGTTTTCACCATAGACTGCAATGGTGACTTCGGAAGAAGTGCCAAGAATAATATCGGAATAAAGCTGATCCTCGTTATTCAGAGTATAATGCAGAATTTCCATTGTAGGAAGCTGCCAGTCGCCGTAATGGGTGTCGGTGATGCCGACTACATCCTTACCGCCAAGCTGTTTGACGGTGGCAAATGTGTATTTACCCTTGTATTCCAACGCTAGAGTCCGGTCGTATGGCACAGCATTGCTCTGATCGGCAGGGACCATCATCTCGCCGGTAGTCCCGGCGGAAACGGCGCTGACAAAGGAATAGCCGGAAGGTTCCGTGGCCAGGGGGGAAACACTGGACATGTACTGAACGTTGGAACAGCCGCTCTCCGCGAAGCTGCCGATGCCGATCAAAGGACTGATGGAGGGCTTGTTGCTCCCGCTCGTATTGCCGTCCACCAGACCCGCAGCGTAGCAGCACGTAGCCGTCAAGCTGGTGGAAGCGTTGCCGACCAGGCCGCCGACGCCCACCGTCGCTGCCGTCGCCTTCGTTGCGGCAGATGCGGTGGAATAGCTATATTGAAGGGTCAGCGCCGCGCTGCCGGCGTCGCCTACCAGGCCGCCCGCATGGCTCGTATCGGACAGGACATTGATGTCGGTGAGGTAGGTAACTCCCGTCTCTTTAACCAACGCTGCATACCTGGCGTTTTCCGTGTGTCCCCCGGCATAGCTGCTGTCAATGGTGACGCTGCTGCCGTTTGCCAGTGCGCCGATCAAGCCGCCCGCTGCGCCGGCGCTGGAATGGACATAGACCGCCGCAGCGCTGGTCTCTACCGTCACATTGGTTCCGCTTATGCTGCCCACGAGACCGCCGACAGCCCCGGTTCCCTCAATTTTCAGTTCCTTGTCGCCGCCCGCAGTGGCGGTGGAGGATACACCGCCGCCCAAAATCGTATTGTGCACCAACACACTTTCAATCTTGCCCCCGATGACGGTGCCTGCCAGGGCGCCAGCATTGCCCGAGCTGGTCTCGATATTAAAATCTTCCAAGGTCAGATTCTTGACATCACAGTTATTGAGAGTCGAGAAAAGCCCGGCATCACCGGTATACCCCTTAATCTCAACTTGACTGATCTTTTTATTCTTCCCGTCATACAGGGTCAGTTCATGACTGCTGTCGATCTTGACCGGCCAGCAGCTGTCTTCAAAACCTGTATGATTTTTGAAATCAGCCCAACTGAGGTCGGCAGTTTGCTCTGCGGTTTTTATGGCAACACCAAGCCGAGAGGTCGCCTTATCCAGATTCAGGAAATGCCGGAAATAGCCGATCTGGGCGGTATTTCCGGAAACGGACGCAAAGAGGCTGTTATCCTTCAGTTCCGCGCTTTCCGCAATATTGGTAAGAACCTGATTATTGGAAGCGATCGCCTTGACTCGTATATCCTCACCGGGCGTAAAGCCTTCAGAAGCAAGAGTATAAAAACCAGGATTAGCAGGCGTCACATCGTCCAGCGTAATGGGGCCGGATCCGGAGAGGGAATAACTCTTCGTAGCCCCGCTGGTGACGCCGGTTACCACTAGTTTCAGTTGATATCCAGCTGTATTGGTTACTTCCTCACTGTTGTTCTCTGTCACAATAACCTGCAGCTTATCAGCATTGATAATCTGGATACCGGGGGCATTCAGCGGATCGCCCTTTTTCAGGCTCGCCGCTTCCACACCGCCATAGTAGCCGATGACGGCCTTAGTGTCGCCATAGTTTTTGAGATCGACCTTAGTATTGTCGGAGATATAGTCCTTCAATGTGCCCGTATAGTCGGTCGTCGAAAGGCCGGACTCAAGACGGTAGCGCCCAGTCGTTTTGGCATAAAACACATCCATGACTGTCGCTGTGGATTTCTGGTAGCGGATGATATAGCTGCCGCTTGTACGCGCAGATTCATCCACGGAGGCAAAAGGCAGCATCAGGCCAAGAATGTCATTCTCGCTGGCAAGGCTCGTATTTCCTTCACCGATGCCGACAACATAATAATAAACATCATTCTTGGCAGCTGCATCCTCTTCTGTCCCGAAGCCGGTTTTTCCCAAATAACCCTGGCTGTCTGCCATGGCCAGATGGTTCTGCGCCGCCACAAAGATTTCCTTTGCCTGGCCGTCCAGCTCCAGCTTCTCCATATTGCGCATATGGGACATCAGCGCGATGAAACCGACGCCGGCCAAGATGACGATGATCGCTATGACGACCAGCACCTCCGCCATGGAAAAGCCTTTACGATTCCAATGTTTTTTCATATTATTTCCCACCTGAACTCATAATTCGATGCAGCCGCGGCTTTCACCGTCGGCGCTACATTCCTGTATTTCCCTGTCATGCCTTCGAGACGCTGGCTTCACGATGACGTTGTCGGCATTGCCGCTTCGCCGGTTATCCGAACTGAGAACTTTTTCTGTTCCGCCAGGACTGAGTTGCCCGTATTCTCTTTTTTGACCTGGATTTTTGCCGTGCTGCCCTCTTGATCGCTTCCTATGGTGATGACGCCGCCGGAAACTCCTGTGAACTCCAGCGAAACGTACATGTCTGAGGTCGCTGCCTGCTGCGAAACCAAACGGTAAGGGGAGCCATAGGTCGCATCGCTTGTCGCATCCGTGTTTTCGGGGTAAACCCACACGCCGGGACTGTTTATGCCCTCCGGATAGGAACTGGCTTTCGCAACAACGACGATCTTACGCGCGCCATGCTCATTATAGAATTCAATGGATGAGGCGCTATAACTGACGACCCTCTTGGCAGTGCTGAGCTCATCCCGCAGCTTGGTAATGGTCGTACTCAAAAGGAGCTGTGCGTTGGCAGCGTCCACCGTCTTGATATAAACGTTGGAAGCGGTAGGGATCGCACCGGCCACGATAGCGGAGACCATCAGCAGGATTAGTATGGCAATCAGCGTTTCCGACAGAGTGAAACCCGATTTCCTTCTTTTCCGTCTGTTCCTGTTCATTCTCATAATACGCCACCTCCCCGTTCAGCTAACACCATAAGAAATCACAGGCGTCTTTCCGCTTTTTTGATTCGAATAACAATCGACGGAGTATCCATCAGCCGAAGCCGAAGTATTCAAATATACTGGTACGTTCTTTTCATCGACAATCTTAATAGTCTTTGAAGTAACGCTCACGCCATTGCCGGCCGAGTGCTCTGCCAGCCTATTGTTGGCATCATAATATTCGGCGACAGCCGTCTTGCTGTTCGTGATTATCTTGGAGGCGGAAGAAATCACAGAGGCCAGCATTGTCAAAGCCAGAGCGGCAATCAAAAGCGCAATCAACACTTCCGCAAGGGATTCGCCTGCGCTTTCCCGCAATTTGTTTAAAATTTGTTTCCGTACTTCTCTCATATCAGTCACCTTCGCCATTCGTCACAGGTGTACCATCATCGTTCGTCACAGGTGTATCTTCGCCATTATTGTAAACCTTTGTCACGCTCCCGATGGTCCAGCCGATGTTCACTGACCGGGTCGTCGTTTTCTTCGTCGTTATCATTACGCTGTCAAAGGTTTCATCTGAACTCGTCACAGTCGTTGTCCGCGAATTGACGCTTTCCTCAATATTGCCGCTGAAACCGCTGGGAACCAGTTCCACATTGACCGAAAACGGAGGAGCCGAGCCTGCATCCTGATGATTCGTAAACTCAATTAAGATATGTCCGTCCGAACTCATTGTTGCACACACATCCACCTTAAGCCCGGCATAATCTTTGCTGTTACTGCTCTCCTCAATTGTGAATTTCCATATCTTAGGAAATGTCCTCTGGGCAGCAAAGTCGGCCTCGTTTTCAAATGCAAGCCCCGCAAAGTCGTTTCCGTAAGAACTGGCCGTATCTGCTTTACCGCCGAAAGCCAGATACATAGCCGCTTTTGTCAGAAAACTGGCAGACGAACTCATAGGGTTTGGGCTACTCGAAAACACGTAACTGGGACCTTCTGCTTCCGACATACGATCGTAAGTATTTGACACATACCCTTCTTCTGTGTTCTTTATTGTAATGATCTCTTTTTTACTGGTCGTTTCAGTTTTTGACCACTCAATGTTGTAATATACGACATCGTCACCGCTCTTAATATCCTTGCTCAATTCGTCGCAGAACAGTTGGGCAGCGGAGGTGACGGCATAGTAGCGCTGGTCAGCCTCAGCGAGACCGCTGAGACGTCCTGCCGCAGCGGAGGCAGATGCCAGGAGAACTGCGCTGATAACGGCGCACACCAAAAACGCAAGCAAAGCAAAGGTCAACGAAGCACCTTTGCTGGAACGTAGTTTCTTCAACACATTTCCGCCCATGGGCATTTCCTCCGAATCTGGCTGTGTGTCCCCACAACCCGGGGGACGGTGACGATAAGGAGCCGACACAAATGGCGGCGATTACCCATATTGTCACATTTTGATACATGGTAAGTATACGCATGGGGGCGTCAAAAATCAACCTGTAAATTTTGAAGAAACTGTAACATTTCCCGTTAATTCTTTATAGGATACCTGGTTTTTAACATTAGATATCTGTCTTTAAAAATCTGCCCGCCAGGGAACCGCGCGGATCCCTTTGCGGGCAGGTTGGTTCGCCTTTCCGGGTTCCTCAACGAAACGCCGGGACGACAGCTTGATTCACTTCATTCAGGTGCCCATGTTTTTCACCAGGCGGACAGCGATCAGGATCGCCTGCTCCCGGGTGGCCTGGGCATAGCCAGCAATCTGCTGCTCCTCGGTGACGGCGCGGGGCTGGAAGGTGCCCCCCTCCATGCCCTTGAGGATACCGTTTGCGGCCATGAAATAAACGCTGTCCCGGGCCCAGGAGGAGATGTCGGCGTCGTCGGTGAAGGCTTCCGGCATGGTGAACAGGGCGCGGAAAGCCTCCGCAAAGTCCCCGTCGGTCCCCATGGTCCAGCCGTCAAAGGCGGCCTTTTTGTAGACGCGGGAGAGCATGGTGGCCGCCTGCTCCCGGTTTAGGAGGGCGTCGGGGCTGAATTCCGTAGCGCTCGTGCCATTGGTGACACCCACGTTGAGCGCTTTCAGCACTTCAACATCGGCGGTGTCGGTGAATGGATTCTCCGCTGCGGGCTCGGCGGTAAGGCCGCTGAGGGCCTCGTAAACCTTGACGCTGACGGCGGCAAACTCGGCGCGGGTGATGGGCTGCGTCAGGTCGGCACTACGCAGATCTGCGGGGATCAGGCCCAGGCCGTCCGCCTCGGTGAGTTCGGGCTTGGCCCAATCGTGGGCGTTGAATTCGACGGGTTCGTCCTCTGGCTCCGCTCCCGGTTCATGGATGCTCAAAAGCTCGGACCATTCACTGAGAACCGGCTTACCGCCGTCGTCCTCGCCGGCATACCGGGCGCGAAGCTCAACCCAAGAGTCCACGGACAGCCCGGAAACAGCCGCAGTCCGCCATTTCCCGCTCCACTTGCTGCCCTCCCCGACGAACGACATATCCAAAAGCTGGGAAGCCCCGCCTTCCAAAGACACGGACGCCTGGAGCATTTTGATATAGTGCCTTTTTTCAAAGAAATCCAGGATATCAAGAACCGAGTAAACATCATCAGGCGTCGTCAATTTCAGTTGCAGATAGGCGGAACCATCCTCCTCAATAATCTGCAGATCGGAGATAATCGGCGGCGTCGAAAAATTCAGCTTCAATTCTTCCGCCAGGGCAGCACAGGGCAGCAGCAACAGACTGATTATCAGAGCAAGGACCGTTGACAGAATTCGCTTTTTCATGGCATGACCTCCCCCATGTTCATCACGGTTATTTTCCGTGATTGCGGCGGTTACGCACCCGGAGCGCCCAAACGGGCGCTCCGGGCTGGTCTTTTTTGTATACTTCCTTTAGTTGGTGATTTCGAGCGTACCGAAGAGCAGGAAGAAGTTGTAGTTGTTCACATCCGTATTATCCTTAAGCTCATAGGTACGATTTCCAGCGTCATCTTTCTGCCGACCGCTCCCGCACGGCCCGCCGATTCGACGAGCAGACCTCCAACGCGGTTTTTGATGCGGGGAAGCAGTTCCTTGAACGCCTGCAGTTCTCCGTCGTGAATGGCAAGGACGGTTTTATCAAAGTTGCTGATCCGCAGGGGACGTTCACCGACAAGGTCCATGTAGGCCGTGATGCTCCCGGTCATGCGGCGCAGGAGCTGCTCGATGCCCGACGTCTGCTCCCGCATTCTTTCTCTGCGTTCCATCAGCGCGTCGATGAAGATGCGCTGCTCCGCGGGCGTCAGATTGACGACCATATCTCCGCCCGGCTCCTCCGGCCCCAGCTTCATGTAGCGGGGATACTGCCCGCCGTCGCCGTGGAAGGCTTTCGTGATCGCGGAGGAGATGAGGAACATCCGATCCAGGTCCGCGCCGGTGTTTCCCAGGGTCTTGCCGGTGAAGAAGGATCTGGTGACAGGCTTACCGTCCTCATGCCACTTGAGATAACCGTCGAGGTAGATGCCCTCGCTTTCCCCATAGTCAGTGGTGACGAATACGTCTGCGTCCTTGGGTATCTCCCGGCCATTCTCCCACTCAGGGGCCATAAGGAAGTATTCGTCAGGCAGCATCCCCATGCTGTCCAGGCGTTGTTTCAGCTCCACAAATACCGCCTCAGCCACAGGCTGTCCTGCGTACTCGGCATAGCGAGGATCATCCTCTTTCGGTTTCCAGATTTCCAATTCAATGGGATTCATAATCGATTGCCTCCTATGCAAAGGAGCAGCCGTCCACTAAGAACGACTGCTCCGTCTTTTTCATTTAATCTCTGCCACAGGTGATTATTCCCGAATTTCCGCAGCTTCTTCGGGAGACAGAATCTGCTCGCCCATTTCTTCCTCCCCGCGAAGATAGACATGAGGTATGTAGGCGGACGAGCAGGCCATGAGCATGCCCTGATAGTTCAGGCGGAAATCCACCATATCTCCCAGGGAGTAGTTCCGCTCACTGTCCTCGATATCCAGGATCATGTGGTCGCTGCTGGCCCCCAGCACCCGAATTGCCGGATCGCAGGGAATGACGCTGCTCGGAGGCACATCCTGCTGGCCCAGGGCCACGATGGCTCTGCGGCGTACCCCCTGATCCTCAAAGATCGGCGCATCCGCGAAGGCCGGCGCTCCCCGTTCACCGATGGGTATCGTAGGTTTTCTTTTCAACTCTACGATCTCCGCCCGGAGAATAAAGGTGTCCTGATTCAGCCAGGGAATGCTTCGGGAAAAGGTAGAGTCCGTTCCCAGCAGGATGCCTTCCCCCACCCGGATCTGGTTCACCCTTTTGGGCATTCTTCCTTCCGCCGTAAGCATCAGGGATGACGTTCCTCCACCGGATATGATCTCCAGAGGCTCTCCCGCAATGCGTTCCAATTCTCCGGCCACCTCGCAAAGAAGCGTCAGGTTACTTTCCGTGGGCAGTATCCCTCCGTAGCATCCCATATTTGTTCCGATCCCGACGACCCGGATACCCTTCAGCGGCAGGGCTCCGCGCAACAGCTCCGCGGCGTCTTCCGGAAAAACGCCTTCCCGCAGATCTCCCACATCGATCATCAGAATAACCTCATGCGTTTTGCCCAGGGCAAGCGCCGCGTCGGATAGGGCTTTAAGGGCTTCCGGCTCAGAGTTAAGACTGCATTCACATACTGCCGTTACCTGTGCCGCCTGGCTGAGCATGGGGATCCGGAGCAGAGTGATCGGCTGCTGGAACCCGCTTTTGCGCAGTCTGCGCACGTTTTCCAGCCGGGCGTCCGCGAGCTGGGTAATCCCACCGGCCAGAATCGCGGAGACGATGTGTTCCTCCGCGCTGACGCCTTTGGTCACGCCCAGGACCTTCACTCCGCGCGCCGCGCAGACCGACCTGATGCTCCTTGCGTTCTCCGTAATTCGTTCCAGATCCACCACCAGATGGGTACCGCGCACCGACATGCTATTCCTCCTTTCCCAACGTCTTTCCGACGATGAACCGATCCACACCTCCATACAACCTCTGCCTCGCAAGGATCGTAAAGCCTCCGGCCAGCAGATTATTCAGACTTGGGGTATTCTCCGGGGAAACGGAGGCCAGCGCTTCCTGCGCCCCCAATGCTGCAGCCTCCCTTTCCTTCAGCGGAAGAGCCAGGCCCTGCAGGCCATACCCCCGATGCTCCGGCGAGACAAAAGTGCTGTCAAAGGTCACCGTTTGTCTGAGCCGCTTTTCGTCATACCCCAGGGCGTGACCAAGGCTGCGGGGCGTGACCCGGTTGACGATCATCAGGGTAAACATCGCGAGACGATCATCTGCAAAGGCGCCCAGGCAATAATCCATCGCCAATGACTCCCGCAGCTCATCTTTTCCGGTGGGAACATACAGCTCCCTTTGGATCAGGTCGCAGCAAACGCGTTCCTGCAGTTCAAGGATTTGCGTCAGATGGGTCTCATCGCATCGCTGCAGGGATAAAGACAAATGCTTTCCCCTCCGATTCCGGAGGACCCGTTTTTCCGAGAATTGTTCTTTCATCCTGCGCCTCCGTTTCCGCGGCGGAAAGCGCCGCTGAGAGAGAGGCGATCCTTTCGGCCAGACGCACGAACCTCTCAGTATCCTCCTCTCCCAGGGCATCCGCAATGGCGGCCAGGCGCCTGTGCATGCGGTCACAAACCTGCTCAATGTAACGGTTCCCGGTGTCCGTGAGCCGGATATCCACTCGGCGGTGATCTGCGGGAGCTATGCTCCTCCGGATATACCCACGGGTCTCCAGCGTATTCAGCAGATGCGCGATCCGTGCTGTGCTGACGCGCATGGCCTCTTTCAACTCTCCCGGCAGGACCGCATCTGCTTTGTGATGGATGTACCAAAGCAGATAAAGTTCCCCCCTGGATATTGCCGCACTATGACGACCTTCCTCACTTTCCAGCAGCAGCCGGTAAGCCCGAACCATTCGTTCTTCGATTTCTTTCTGTTCCATACATACCCCTGCCGGGCGAAAACTGCCCGGGCCTTTTCTTCTGTGATCATTCGTTTTCAGACAGACGGTGATATACTCAGCTCAAATGCCTAACCCCCGTTATTGATTATGATACTATATAATCAAAATGCTGTCAAGCTTCTTGGCTCGTTTGATACCGCCGCTTTTTATTCTCCCGCTCGCCGTGACGAAGAGAGCCATTTTTCTGAACGTTCTTGAATATACCGCAATTTTGTGGTATATACTGTTCTAGGATTTTGCGATTTTGAGGGAATTAGGCAAAATATATTTTTCTCAGCGGTATATTTGGGAGGGAAGACATGTTCAAGCGCAAGATTTACGATAAACTTGTCGAATGGAAACACGAATCTGACGGTCATACCGCTTTGCTGATTGAAGGTGCCCGTCGTATTGGCAAGTCGACGATCGTCGAGGAATTTGCCAGGAATGAGTACGAGAGTTATATCCTGATCGATTTTTCCCTTGCATCCAAATCTGTCCGAAATCTCTTTGAGGATCTTTCCGACCTCAATTATCTGTTCCTACAACTGCAACTGCAATTTCATGTTGACCTCGTTGAAAGGAAGTCTTTGATCATTTTCGACGAGGTACAGTTTTGTCCCCGCGCAAGGCAGGCAATTAAGCATCTTGTAAAAGATCACCGGTATGATTATGTGGAAACCGGATCTTTGATTTCCATTCGGAAAAATGTCAAGGACATTCTTATCCCCAGCGAAGAACGAAAACTGCAGATGTTCCCGATGGATTACGAGGAATTCCTCTGGGCTATGGGAGATCATACAAGCTATAAGGTGATCCGTCAGTTTTATGAGACCGGAAAACCGCTGGGTCAGCAAGCGAATCGGCAATTGCTGCGCAATTTCAGATTGTATATGCTCGTCGGCGGCATGCCGCAGGCTGTGAATGAATTCATCGCCACAAACAATTTCAGAAAAGTTGACTTGGTGAAACGCGACATTCTCAACCTCTATGAAGACGATTTCCAGAAAACTGACTCTACCGGTCGAGCTGCGTTGCTGTTCGATGCGATTCCGGCACAGCTGAACAAGAATGCGTCCAGGTATCAGGTGTCCAGCGTTCTTGAACACGCTCGGGCGGAGGATTTGCTTCAACTGATTGCAGACATGAAGGATTCAAAAACTGTTCTGGTTTCTTATCACGCGAATGACCCAAGTGCAGGCTTATCTGCCAATAAAAACCTTGCAGCTTTCAAGCTCTTTGTTTGCGACACAGGACTCTTTACCACGCTGATGTTCAAGGACCGAGACTTTACGGAGAATGAGCTATATGAAAAGCTGCTGAATGATAAGCTCTCCGCAAATCTTGGCTATCTGTACGAAAACGCAGTAGCTCAGGTTTTGACCGCAAATGGAAATGAACTCTTCTACCACACCTTCCGAAACGATGCTTCCAGACACAACTACGAAATAGACTTTTTGCTTGCACGGAACAACAAGATTTGTCCGCTTGAAATCAAGTCTTCCGGCTACAAAACCCACAAATCACTTGACGAGTTCTTTGCGAAGTATCCGAGCCGGATCTATCGGCGATATCTCGTCTACACGAAAGACTATGCAAAGGATACGGATGTCATTTGTCTTCCTGTGTACATGACGCCGTTTCTGTAAAACAGATTGAATGATACGGTTTTATTTCAGGGATGCGGGACAAGGGAAACCTTGTCCCGTTTATCTCCCGCCCGCAGTGCCGAAGAGGGCCTGCTTGTACTCCGGAGCGTGTACTTCCAGGAGGAAGCGTTCCACGCCGCACTTGTACAGGCAGACGCCGTTCTGTGGATGGCGGATGAGCTCGTACTCGCTTTCCTCCAGCTGGAGATTCTGCATATAGAACTGCCGGTCCACCGAGCCGCAATGGAAGATGAACCGATGGGTCGGGATGGCAAACAGGGGCCGGGTCAGTTCTCGGACGCCGTCCACGTTGAAGTCCTCCAGATTCTGCGAGGCCATGATGAGGGAGGATTCCTTCTTTCGTACACGCTTGAGGGTATTGCGGATATACTCTACGGTCATGCGGGAGGAGAGCCAGATATACAGCTCATCCAGCGCCGCCACAGTATTGCCTTCGGTGAGCAGTTTGTCGCTGAGGTAGGACAGCACATTGAAGAGCAGCGCGTCCTTCACATTTTCGTTTCCGTTCACAAGCCCCTTGACGCCGAAGACAAGGAAGCGGTCCGAGGTGATGTTGGTGTGGCCGTTGAAGAAACAGCTCTCCGCGCCCACACACATGGAGTGAAGCCCCAGGAGTACTTCCTGCAGCAGCTCCTTTGTATACAGGGGCCTTTGCTCCGCTTCATAGCCTCGGCAGGCTTCCTCGATCACGGCGTAGAGGTCGGAGAGAATGGGATAGTCTGCCGCGCCAAGCCCGGTGAAGTCCGTGCCATCGTCCATATTCCACTTCCGGTAAAGCCGCTCCAGCATCAGCTCGATGGTGTCGATGTGCCACTGCGAGAAATCCTTATACGCCCGGAAGAAATCCTTGAGGAAAGAGATGTGCTGACTGAGCCGGGAATGCTTCCGAAATGCCTCTGGAGCGTCAGGATCGTCATCTCCGTCCACATCCCACAGCTTGGGTTCCAAGGGGTTAATGATGTATCTGCCGCTCATCAGGTCGATGAAGCAGCCGCCCAGGTTCCGACTGAGATCCACGAGCTCATGCTCCGGGTCCAGACAGATCGCTGTCTTGCCGGATTCCAGCACGTTCACCAGCAGGAGCTTCAGCAGGAAGCTCTTACCCATGCCGGAGTTGCCCAGGATGAGGACGCTGCCGTTGGTCTTGTCCTCGGCGCGGCGCTCCAGATCCACGATGATGTTGGAGCCGTGGCGGTCCTTCCCGATGTAGAAACCCTGGGGATCGGTCTTTCTGGTGTGGGTCGGCTGTGGGTCAAAGCCGTTTTCGGGGAGCAATTCGGGACCGATGGCAAGTTCCAAGTTCACCAATATCCACGTTTCAGTTTTCGTAACTCGCTGGGAATAACTGGCATGGACAAATATAGAATGAAGCTCGTAATCCTTGAAGCAGCGAGAGGAAAATTAAAATCTTAACACTTTTGTGTTGAGATTTTAACGAATTGCATTAATCGGTTAAAACTCCTATCAATCTATTTAGCGAAGCTCGTTTTTCAATTCCCAGGGATACAGAAACCCAAAAGTGTTTTCACCACGCTAATCCAAAATTGGTTAATACTGTCTCGAATTCTTCTCGTAGTTTTGAAAACCGACGCGAACTGATGATACTGCTCAGAGTTGAAATATCATGTCCGGAAACTAGTTCTTCTCGCGCAAAATGAATATAAACTTCAAATAATGTTCTTTGATCTCCGGTTTTTTGGGCCACTTCCTTAGCCATTTCAACCGCTTGTTCATACTTTTCTCTTCCCAAGTCACGATTACCAGTACGATACGCCAAAAACCCTTCTGTTGCCATAAATGGAATGCTACATTGCGACGTACCTATTCTTTTAGCCAGTTTAATAATATGTTCCGCCTCATTGGTATTCCCTGTTGATATTAGCGCATAGGCATAGTTATTCAAAACAACCACATTTGTTTGGTTTCCTTTAAGGGCCGTTTTCAAAACACTACATGCATCTTCATATTTGCACAAAAAATCTGAAAGCAAATAACTCATCCAAGTTATCGGTTTGCTTGAAAACGGCTGATAATCCCTCCATTCTTTCGCAGCCTTAGCAGCTTCCACAAAATCATGGCGAAAATAATCTGACATCGATTCGGCTTCATAATTATATAATGGTTTTTTAACCCTTTCCAATATGGGCTGGATTCGATAAACATGCTCATCAAGCCAAATTAATTGTGCTACTGCATTCTCATGAGGTGCGGAAACAACCGCTTCAAGTTTCCGTTTACCTTGTTTACTTTTTGCTGAAAAGAAGTCCATGGTAGCAAGTTCACTTCCCAACTCGCTTAATGAGTTAGGCTGATAATTGCCGCTTTCCAACATTCTTTGCCCAGTTTTGGTGAAAGTGGAAGTAATCCCAGATTGATTGCATATTGCGATTTCAGCTGACAAAACCCAAGGATCTGTTTTAACTTTTGGGCTCTTTTGCAAATAATACCTGGCTTGAGCATAATCCTCTATGTGAGAGTAAAACCGTGCGATTGCTCTTAAAACGGTGCGGTTGTTCGGCGCAAGTCCATAAGCAACCTTAATTGCCCTTTCGCTTTTATCCGTGTAACCGTTTATGAGGTACTGTCTCGCTAATTCAGTCCACATTAATGGATTCCTTGGATATTCACTAAGGTTCTTCTTTATTGACGCCACATCCACAGGTCTTATTCCAGCAATGGGTATATGCTCATTATCACCAATTAATGTCAATAAGGCTGGCGGAACTCTTTCTATGTTTTGGAGTCTTGAACGAGCAAACTCTTTTATCTCAAATAACTGATCACTATGATTCTCACTATTCAACTCGTTAGCTGCGATTATTTCTATCGCTAATGGAAGATTCTTTTCTATTTTCCACTCTTCAAGAAGCTCAGATAAAGTAGTTCCAGCAGGAAGACTTCTTTCAGGTTCCTTCTTTCTACTCGACTCCATCTCGCCAAGTTTGCTTGCAATTTCCATATTGAGCCATCGAGGAATGGTATGTCTTTCCATATGATTTTCTGCTTGAATCATGATAGAATCCTTCCAATTTTGTTTTCGAGTTTCTGAGCCCAATAATCAAGCCGAGAGATATACTTCTGAAGGGAATACTGCGGGCTCCCAAGATGCTTTCTTGAAACATCACCACGCTGAACAATATCAGGTTCACACAGTTGTCTAATAATAGATACCATCTCGCTTCTAAACTCTTCTGGAATAAAAGGTTTAATATCTTCGAGGCACTCAGAAAACTTTTGTTCGATCTGTGGTAGAATATCATCATAAGTGTCTCCCCATACTCCTGGTCGCGCTGAGCGTGGCAACCGCAAAAGGATCTGTTGAGTAAGGGATACGTTCGCAAAATATGTAGTTATGAGATTCCCAAACATATACATATCGCAACTGAACCTATAAATGCGCCAATCAGTTGGGATTTTCCCATAAAGCAATTCCAACGGAGAATACCCCCCATCACCAGAAAAACTATATTGATCGTGTGGGGCAGATATGTTCATCGAAACTGATCTTCCAACGTCCCCCAGTTTAGATATGTTGCTGTTTCCGAAAACCAGAACATTGGAAGGCTTTACATCCTGATGAGCCATTTGAATGCCATGCATCTCCTCTATACCGACGGCCACATTATGTAAAGATCTCAACATCCACGCATAATCCAGATTTGTGCTTAGATCTATTAGGTCTCGCACAGATTCATCAGCTTTTTCCAGGATCAGATAATCAATCGGAAGACACACCATTCCACTTGGGATTCTGTTTTCTGGTATAGTGTATTTACCACTATCAATGATTCTTACTACATGCTTTAGTCGTTTATTCCTGCACTCTTCGAGTAGTCTTCTCTCAAACAGATATGCTTCGGTCATTGCATGCAACTCCAAGGCAGGATCAGGGCGTTTAAAAGCATCGGTATAATCGAGGGC
The DNA here is from genome assembly GCA_902795345.1 of Oscillospiraceae bacterium. Taxonomy (GTDB): domain Bacteria; phylum Bacillota; class Clostridia; order Oscillospirales; family Oscillospiraceae; genus UBA1774. The sequence goes on along the minus strand of CADBKO010000001.1, from coordinate 12,495 downwards.
TTTTAAAAAGCCAGATTGTCCTTCGTCGTTTATGACTTCATACCCATATGAAAAATTGCCCCCTGTCGTTGCCTTGTGTTTGTAGCTCTCTAGTATATGCCATCCATTAACATTTAATCCTTGCAGTTCACTCGCCCCGTTATAATAATTATCCATACGTTGCCTTCACCTCTCATTTATTTATATAAATATATCATACGGCAAAAACCAAACAGAATTCTCTATTATTATCTTTGGAGAGTGTTTGCACATACAATAGTAGCGGTAGATGGCGAGAACACCCTAACCTAACAGTTCATACAACAGCACTTCTTATTAGCTTTTCTCTTGGGAATTCCAAGCACGTACAATCGCGCTTTTTCACGGTAAGCAATCGATAATTATACCCCTCTATTATATAAGGCCCGCGAGAAGGGCGTTTTGTGACATGTCCCGACGAATTTTTTCAAAAAAATCCGCAAGCACCCCATCTAGGCTTTCAATTATCTGCTTCATGGGGCATTTTGCCTCATCCCCGGCGTCATATTGCGGGGGATGAGGGACATCATTATGCTTTTTCCTTCCCTATATGCTGAACATAATCAGTATTTGGTCTTCTCAAATAATAAAAGAGATCATGATTATTCATATGACGCAGTCAGCAAGCCCTCTCACGCTCCCCATAACCTCACTCCACGACAAATCTTCGACGAAGAAAGAGTCCTTCCGATAGCTATCCCACAAGTGATGCATGGCATCATCTGTTTCCAAAGTGAAGAGGATTTCTTTGAAATCAGGGATTTGATTTGTCGTGTTCCTCTTTTCGCATGTCGCAAGAAAAGCGTTCTTTAAAACATTGGCGTCAATAGTTTCCTGGCGGCTGATAACATGGATATCGTAGAAATCACGCATCCTGGTGTTTGCCGTACCACGCGCCATGATTGTTTCCAGCTTTTCTGCCAGAAGTGTCTCCAGATTGTATGTCCAAAGAGATATCGCACGATCCTCGAACATCAGCGGATAGGAATACTCTATGGCTCCTGGAGTAATAACATCTCCGGTGGAAATGTCGATTTTGATGGCCTGCCGCATCTTATCCAATGTGGCTTCCAGCATGAACCTGATTCCAGGATAATCATGTTCTTCCATGATATCCGCAGATTTCGTTATGCGAAATCGTATGCCATCAGGGATCTCAACCGCTATGATTTCTTCTATGATCCTGTAAGCATTGTCTTTGGAAAGATCCAGAGATTTAACCGTCGTATCAATATCCATTGTGGCCCTGGTGTCCAGACCAACGACCGCAGCCACCAGCATGCCGCCTTTTAGAATAAAGTTGTTACGGTAACGGGAGAGAGCCATTCGCTCCAGAAAACGCTCCATGACATAATTGCGAATCAGAGTCTGGGCTTTTTGGCTGTCACTGCCGGACAGGTTTCTTATTTTTGCTTTTAACTGCGTCGCTGTCTTAATCATAACATAACCTCCGTATAGGTTCGCACTGCGGATTCGATTTGGAACCGTCCGGCATAGTCCATTAGATGGTTTAGATTCTTGTGGTCACTCGACATGTACTCCTTCATGGCGTATTGAAAAACCTGTACGTCTATCGAATCCTTATAACGGATGATATCGCAGATCGTCCGCTCCATGTCATAAGCACGGACAGCATTCCCAAAGCTGGTCTCGATCTCGATTGCGCCAAGCTCTGCCGCATCAGGCTTTACCTGATATACTCGGACACCTTTTTTTCGAAGATGTGTTGCATTATAGCCCGCTTTCACGGTCACGCTTATGAATTTGGGCTCACGTTCCATCAGTCCATGAAGAAACAGGGCCGTTTCGTGAGAGAAAATGATTCGACCGTTGGAGAGGCATAGAAGATAAAGATTATCAGGCCACGCATTCTCTGAAAGATACACGCCCTGGGCAACACGCTGGAGATTCCGTTTTTGGACATATTCCGCAAGTGTAGGTTTGGAGACTCCGGATTCCAGCACCTGTGCAGTGCAGAGATATCCATTTCCAGCTTCGACCAGCTCGTCTAACAGCTCAAATTTACTCATTATATCACCTTACTTCCATGCTCTTTATAATACCTCATTAGAGCGTAAAAGTAAAGTGCGAGGTTATTCGCAATTACGCAAAAAGAAAAGTCAACTCAACAATCCCACGGTGATTCCGCAGTTCCCAATACCACACGCCGCCTTTCCTTCCAGGCCTTATGCAATGCATATATGATTGCTGATCCATTGTCAAATCCGAATCATATTGGGACTCTCGCATACCGGCTGCACAGGCTTTATTCCGGCCTTCGCTGCAGGTGCCCTTACATCACATCTGCATGACCGGCCATTCACCGGCATTCGTCAATTTCATGTCTATATCCGCATCCTGACTTTCTTCTTTCAAGCTCATCCAGTATCCCTTGACGATATCACACAGGCGATCATACATTTCTTTGTTTTGCTGTTCTGCCTCTGTTTCCGCTTTTCCGGTTGCCTTCATGATTTCCTCAAAAGTTGCGGAAGCGGGCAGTTCTACGGTAATATTCGTGTGGTCATCGATTTCATCGTCCAAACCTTCACGGATGCTGGCGATAACACTGTCCGGCAATTCTTCTTCGACTCCGCAGGCTGTCCAAAGCGCGTCGTAGATCAGATCGTCGGAATCCCACAGATCATCCATATGCGCAGAGACTTCAACGGTGATACGGTCACCCTCCCGCGTGTATTTCGCATATCGGAGTTCTTGCTTGCATCCGGCCCATTCCGTCTTAAAGTCCTCGCCGGACGCAATGACTTCCCGCAGCTTGGCTTCACTTTTTGGGTATAGATCGGTGAGCCCATGATTGCTGGAGTATGCTCCGTTGCAAACATCAATCTCTTTCATATCCGTTTTACCTCTTTAGTCCCACGTCAATTCTTTCCGTGAAGTATACCGCCGCGACCGGCGTATCAGAGGACAACCGCACTGTCAGGCATTTCCCTTCCCTATATGCTTAACGCTCTCGGTTCCGTCCTTGAATCGGATGAGTAGGCGTTCCTTGTCCAGCACCTTGATGTTGCTGATGAGCTGCCTGGTCCGGATATCGTCGTATTCCTCGATCATCCCGCTTTCCTGCGAGAGTGCCGCGTCAATTTCCTCCATGCGCTGATCAAAGGCGGAGTTGGTCTGCTGGGCCATCTCCAGCTCCGCCCTGATCCCAAGCAACCGCAGCCTTTCCTCGTTGACCTTGCTGATCTCCTGATCGTAATCCTCGAACTTCGCTCCCTCCGCTGTGGCAAGTCCGATCAGCTCGACCTGCCGATCCCGAAGTGCCTTGATCTTGCTCTCCACGGCGGGGAGCGTCATCTCCGGTTCCGCAGCGGCCAGAGCGGTGTACATGCTCTGCTTCAGCTCATCCTTTGCTCTCTGCCGGACAAGCTGTTCATTCATCGCCGCAACGATGGCGTCATGGATGTCTGTCTCCAGGAAGGTCGGGGAGTGCTTGCAGATGCGCGTTCCGTTCTCCAAGCGGTTCAGGCAGCGCCAGACGTGGTACTTTTCACCCTTCGGCATATAGGTCTGGCGGCGGTAGGGGCTGCCGCATTCGCCGCAGACCAGCAGTTCGCTGAGGGCGTATTTCCCGCTGTACTTGCCCAGCTCCGTCTTTGCCTTTGAGGAGGTCTTTTTCTTGCTGGAGCGCCGAGCGATCTCCTCCTGGACCCTCTGGAAGGTCGTGCGGTCGATGATGGCCGGGTGGCAGTTGTGAACATAGTATTTGGGGAGCTGGCCCAGGTTCTTCATGCTCTTGCGGGTGAAGATGTCCTGCACATACGTCTTTTGCAGGAGCGCGTCGCCGATGTACTTCTCGTTCCGGAGCATATTCTGGACCGTGCTGTCCGACCACTTCTCACAGCCCCGCACGGTTCTGATGCCGTCCGCCTCCAGATCCCTGCAGATCTTGCGGACGCTGTCGCCCATGAGGTAGCGGGCGAAGATGCGCCGCACGATGGGGGCTTGCTCCTCATCGATCTCCGGCTTCCCGTCCGGGCCTTTTTTATACCCCAGGAAGCTGTCATATTGGTAGTAGACCTTCCCGTTTTCGTAGTTCCTGCGGTGGCCCCAGCTGACGTTCTTGCTGAGGGACTCGCTCTCCGCCTGGGCCTGGGAGAAGAAGAACGTCAGGATCATCTCATTGTCCATATAGAGCGTGTTCGCGTTCTCCTTCTCGAAGAACACGCCGATGCCCAGCCGTCTGAGCTTGCGGACGATCTGAATGCCCTCCAACGTATTGCGGGCGAAGCGGGTGGTGGATTTGGTAATCACGAGATCGATTTTTCCTGCTTCACAGTCAGCGATCATCTCCAGAAAGTGCTTACGCTTTTTCATGGAGGTGCCCGTGGTGCCTTCATCCGCATACATGCGAACCATCGTCCAGTCAGGATTTTCCGCGATTTTTGCGGTATAGTATTCGATCTGTGCCCTGTAACTGGTCAGTTGTTCGTCGCTGTCCGTGGAGACACGGCAGTATGGCGCTACCCGCAGGTGCTGTTTTCGGATATCCCTCTGTGAATACTGGGGATCGGCGGGAATAACGGTAACCTTTTTCGCTGCTGCCGTATAGACGCTCATCGCGTATCCTCCTTGCTTTCCACGGATTGCCCGTTGATAAGCTGCATATTGACGCTGGTTCCTATCCCGATCTGAATGGCCTGCACCACGGTGTCCAGCAGCTCCTGCTTCAGCTGATCCGTAAGCTCCTGGGCGGTTACCTTCTCTTGAAGGCTTCTCACCTTGCGCTGAAGCGTGTGGTCTGGTATCTGCTTGTATTTCTCTGCGGCCACCGCGAAGATCAGGGCCTTCATGTAATCGGTACTTTCCGTGCCGCGGTTGAAGGCCGCGACCAGCTCGTTTTCCAGCCGCATGACGTCGGACTGGACAGGGGGCGGCGAAACCTCGCAATCCGCCAGCAGCTCCGGCGTCTGCGCGATCACCCGGAGGCAGTCATCCACCTTTCCGCAGAGCTCGCTGTCCGGGAAGCGCACGGCGCATGGGCAGTCCGAGTTACGGCATTTCCATCTGGCGGCGCCGTTGCCGACAGACAGCCGCATCATTCCGGTCCCGCAAACGCCGCAGACGAGCTTACCCTTAAGGGGCGCTATCTTTGCAGGGCAGGGAGCGTACAGGTTTTTGCTTTCCTTCAACTGCTGAGCGGCGAGGAAATCCTCGTCACGGATGATGCGCGGGTATTCTCCGTCGCCAAGGTACTTCCCGTTTTCCAGAATCCGCTTCACCATGTTCTTATTCCAGCAGGGCTTGTCTCTGTGATAAGGAACGCCCTGCTCTGTCATGACCTCGGCAATCCGCTTCATAGAGTTGCCGGCCAGGTACATGGAGAATACTCGTCTCACTGTTTCGGCCTCCGTCCGCTCGCAGGCGAGGGACCCTTGCTCCATCCGGTAGCCAAAGGGAATCTTCCTCTGCCAAGCCATTTATCTCGCCTCCGCATTCAGCGTTTCCGTCACTTCCAGGCCGTTCCGGAGCCTGATCCTGACGTTCCCGTCTGCGGTCAGGCGCAGGCGGTCGATCAGCACGGTGAAGATGAGCGGGTCAAGCCCGTCCATCTGACCGTTGCTGCTTTCCAGATACTCCAGCATTTCCTCCGTTCTGCGGATCTGCTCGTCCTCACCGGTCTTTTCCAGGATGCTGCGGCGCAGCTTGCGGAGCTCCCTCGCTCTGGCGTTGAGCTCGTCCATCTGAGATAAATAAAGATCAGAATCAAGATACCCTTTCGACTTCAGTCGAGTGAGTACAAGATTCTGATCTGTGAGCTTCGCTATTTCCGCGTCGATTTCTCCGAGCCGCGGATCGGCTCTCAGTTCCCGTTCCTGCAGCTCCCTGAGCTGCGTCAGGACCGGACGAAGGATCGTTTCCCTGCCATTCCTTATTTTCCAATAGAATCTGCAAAGGGCATCCCGAATTCTCATTTCCGGCCTTTCCTTAGCAGGGCAAGCCTCTTTGCCGTGATCATGCCGCCAGCACACCCAGTAGATCTGCGCCCCGACATTCTTCCTGCGGCACGGGGCCCCGCATTCCGCACAGAAGATCCGTTTGCTGAACATGGACTCCATGCTTGGCGCCTTGGGATAGATTTCCCGCTTCCTGGCCATCAGCTGCTGTGCTTTCTCAAAATCCTTCTTGCTGATGATCGCGGGGCAGCAGTCCTCTGCGAAGTATTTAGGCTTCTGTCCCTTGTTCCGCTCCTTGCGGTAGGGCAAGACGTCGGTCTTGTAGGTCTTGTGCCAGACCTGATCCCCTGTGTAGGTGACATTCGCGAGGATGTAGTTAATGGTGTCCACATACCACGCGCCAGGACCGTCAGCCTTGCTGATCCCGCGGTCGCTGCCGCGTTCCACGCCTCGCTCGTTGAGTTCCCTTGCGATATCCAGTTTCCCGCGGCCATTTAAGAACTCTCGGAAGATGTACCGCACGATCTCCGCTTCCTCCGGGACAATATGAAGCGCCCGGTCCACCAACCGGTATCCGTAGGGGGCCTTGGCCGGGACGAAGATTCCCTTCTCCATCTGGATGCGGTAGCTCACGCGCATGTTCTGTGAGTGGCTGGTGGTTTCCATCTGCGCGAAGGCTCCGTAGATGTCCGCAGTCTGCTCCGAGGTGATTTTTCCTGTATCGATGTTCTCCTTCTCGAAGTAGATCGTGACGCCCAGCCGAAGCAGCTCCCGTATATGGAGGATGTAATCCTCCTGGTTCCGGGCGAAGCGGGAGATGGATTTGACCAGGATGCGGTCGATCTTCCCGTCTCGGCAATCTGCGATCATGCGCTTGAATTCTTCCCGGTGGTTGACCTCCATGCCTGTGAGCCCTTCGTCAGCGTAGATGTCCGCCAAGTCCCAGCCCTCATGGGAGGAGATATACCTCGTATAGTGATCCACCTGGGCGATGTAGGAATTGATCTGGTCCGCCGAGTCGCTGCTGACGCGGCAATATGCAGCCACGCGCAGCTTTGCCGGACTCATATCCCTGGGCTTAATGACGGTCACATAGGAGCCCTGGGCTATGTTCTTGATCTTGGACATAGTGCTTTTAACCTCCCTTCAGCGACACACAATAGCAGGACGATCCCTTTAAAGCTATCCACCAAACCCAACGAAAGAAGCATCTGGGAATTGGTCACAAAGCTATCACTTACACAGTAGGACGGAGGCGCTTCCTCAGCTCCCGCTGAACGGACTCCGCTTCAGCTTCGGTCATCATTGCCCTCTCCACGAGCCGCTTCAGCATTTGCAGGGCGGAGAGGAAGGCCAGGTTGTCCTTCAGCTCCGCATGTGTCATTGCGGTCATAGTTCCATTGTCCTCCTGTCTAATCGTGCCCCACGCTGATACGGAAAGCTTCATCAACCTGCCGCATGGTTTCCTGATCCACTGTTCCGATGTATTCGAGGAGTCTGCTTTTGTCCAGAGTCCGGAGCTGCTCCAGCAGGATGGCAATTTCCTCCGGCGACAATTCGGGAGAAACAAACTCAACCAGGTCGTCCTCGGCGAACTTATCGAGCGAAAGCTCTTTGCCTTGATTGTAATTCTCAATGGGCTTTCCCTTCCGCCGTTTCTTTCTTTCCCGTTTGATGTCCACCTCCATGTACTCCATCTTCCGATCACTTTGCTTGAGAACTCTCATCACTTCAGGTGAAATGTATGTTCCTGCATAAACCTTCTTATAATCAGGGTGGTATGGGTTACTTTTGGCCATGATCATATCCTCCGTTTCTGAGTTTTATTGGAACAAATCTCAGAAACGGGGGCGCTCTGGCGCGATAGGGCCCAACTACAGGGCATACGACCCGGCTGTGAGGCTTCTTTGTCCCCACAGCTTTTAAACAGAGATATGCTTCTCCCTGCTCACCCGGACTATGCCGCAGCGCAGTGAGGAAGCATATGGGAGAAAGAAATAACGCAGACGGCCTTACGGCTATCTGCGCTTTCCTTATTGGCGGCGGTCCGTGGTCTTTCGGCAGCCTAATGCCGCAAAACCGCGTTTCCCTTTGTACTGTTCAATTCGCCCACTCCCGCAGAATACTTGGGATACCGCTCGGAGTCGACCGCCGATGAATACCCCTCATATATAAAGGCCCACGGGAGTGCGTGTTTGTGACACCCTATCTGTATATTTCTGCTAAACCGCCTCTTTTCGTTAACTTCAGCGCATAATTGGCTCTACGGTTCATAAAGGCCGTATTTCACCTTGATCCGGTCCAGTTTCTCCAGCATGGGCTCGGCGGCCAGCCAGAGGAACAGCACCGTCGCCGTGGCGTGGACCAGGTCCACGGGAATGCCGGATACGTAGTAAGTGAGAAGGAGCTTCCAGTTCAGTGTGTGGGCGTACATGAGGGCGGCGGCTGGGTTCATGATGCCGCCGTAGATCACCACTGTGGCGATGGCCCCGAAAATGCAGAGGGAGATCTTCGTCCGCCGCAGGAGGCCTTTGCGGAAGAGAACTCCGGCCAGGAACCCGATGATCCCCGCAGAGAACATCTGGAAGGGCGTCCAGGGTCCTTGTCCGAACAGCACGTTGGAGGCCACCATCGTCATGGCGCCCACAAGGAAACCCGCCTCTCCGCCGAAGGCCACCCCGGAAATGATGACCAGGGCCAGCACCGGCTTGAAGGAGGGCAGCATGAAAAAGGCGCCCCGGCCCACCACGCCGATGGCGCAGAGGACGGCGATCACCACCAGTTCCCGCGCCTGGGGCTTTCGCCCCTCGAACACCAGGAAGAAGGGCAGCATCGTTTCTACAAGGATGAGAATCGCAATGAGGTAATACTGCGTCCCACCGAGATAGTAGACCCCGATGAAGATCGTCAGGGGGATCAGCAGAAGGATGGAAATCGCGGCAGCGACGGTGCGCTTGGAGAGCTTCCGCTTGTCCCTGGGTGTCTGGATGCGCACCGGCTGGGGCGCTCTCCGACTCAGGGAAAAGGCGCAGATGAGCAGGCAGGCCACCAGCAGCAGATACAGGGGAATGTCCTGCCAGGCGGCGGTGGTAAGGCCGTTCTCCGTGATGAGCTCGGAGAGGTTCTGGTGGGACAGGGTGTGGATGAAAAGGCTGATCGCACCCACGCCGCTGACAGCAGCCAGCAGGATGCGCCATAGCGGCAGCTTCTTGGGCTTGGCGTTTGCGCTGTTCTCGTCCGGTTCCGGCAGCGGCGGTACTTCTTCCAGCAGCTCCGGCTCCGGGGGAAGCATTCCCCCACAGGCGGCCATCACATCCCTGGGTGTCACCGCTTCGGGTAGCAGCCCCCGCGCCATACGGTTGGCGGAGGTGGTGTAAAAACTGTTACCGGAGAAGAATTCTCTCGGCCGTCCCTGGGACACGATGTTTCCGTCAAAAAACAGGGCGCAGCGATCCGCGTACTCCGCGCAGAACTCCACATCGTGGCTCACCATGAACACGGTGACGCCCCGACGCTGCAGGGTTTTCAGGATCACGGCAAAAACCTGCTTGAATTCCGCGTCAAGCCCCTTGGTGGGTTCGTCCAGGAGCAGGATCTCCGGGTCCAGAAGCAGCACTTTCGCCAGCGCTGCCCGCTGCTGCTCGCCCCCGGAGAGGTCGTAGGGATGCCGGTCCAGCAGCTCCTCCAGGCGACAGAGCTGCACCGCCCGCGCCACCCGGTTCTCCTGGTATTTCTTTTCCAACTTCATGCCCCGGAAGATCTCAAACAAATCCTCCCGGACCGTCTTTTTCACAAAGAGGGTCTGCGGATTCTGCGGCAGGGTGCCTACTCTGCCGTTCAGCTTGACTTCGCCTCGGTAGGGCTTCTGCAAGCCACCAATCAGGGAAAGGGTCGTGGTCTTGCCGGTGCCGTTCCCCCCCAGCAGGGCCAGAAATTCACCCTTCTGTACGGTGAGACTTACGCCCTTCACCACGTCCGGCAGGTCCTTTTCATATTTGAACCACACGTCTTCCAGAGTGATGGCGGTTTCCTCCGACTTGGTGGCTTCTTGTTCCTCCGGGATCTCTCCCAGCGGATGTTTATCCGCATAGTCCGCCAGCCAGTCCCGCCCATCCCGCACAGTGATGGGACAGGGAGAATCATCCTCCACGCTTGCCCATACCCGCATGGCCGTGGGCATGGCCAGGAACATCCCGTGCCCGCTGCCCCGCAGAAGCTGGCCGACCTCCGAGGGCGTCCCGTCTGCGATGAGCCGCCCTCTGTCCATGACCAGCACCCGGTCAGAGAGGGGAAAGGCCTCCTCCAGCCGATGCTCCGTGAGGAGGATCGTGGTGCCCAGCTCCCGATTCACTTTGCCGATGGTGGCGAGGAAGTCCGAGGCGGCGATGGGGTCCAGCTGGCTGGTGGGCTCGTCCAGAATGAGGACGGAGGGCTGCATGGCCATGATGGAGGCCAGGTTCAGGAGCTGCTTTTGCCCCCCGGAAAGCTCTGTCACGTTCTTGTAAAACCAGGTTTGGATGCCGAAAAAAGAGGCCATTTCCGCCACCCGGCTGCGGATGGTGGGAGTATCGCAGCCCAGGCTCTCCAGGCCGAAGGCCAGCTCGTGCCACACCTTATCCGTCACGATCTGGTTCTCCGGGGACTGCTGCACGAAGCCGATACGCTCGCTCTGATCCCGCTGCCCCACTTCGTCCAGGGGCGTACCCTCAAAGAGGATCACGCCCCGCCGGTCCCCTGCCGGGGCCAGGACGGTTTTGAGCTGCCGGAGCAGCGTGCTTTTTCCGCAGCCGGAGGGACCGCAGAGGGTGACGAATTGCCCCTGGGGGATGGAGAAAGAAAGATGCGAAAGCGTATCCTTCCGCTGTTCCGGATAAGCAAAGCTCAGATCCCGGACTTCAAACGCTTCCATTTCGCATCCTCCCTTCGGTTCAGAATCAGTGGGGTCAGGCACAGGGCCAGGTAAACCAGCAGAAAGCTCACGGGGAACGGCGCGAAGCCCGCGCCTCTGATGGACGGATAATAGCGGTATTCCAGGCCGCCGCTGATCCAGCCAAACACGATGTACCAAAGGCAGAAGCCCAACCAGAGCATGGCATACTGATCTCGGCTGTCAAAGCGGTAGATGGAAAAGGCGCTTCTTCCCGGGAGCCCGTAGCCCCGGCTGCGCATACTGTCCGCCGTCTCGATGGCGTTCTCCAGGCTCCAGGTCACCATGATGGAGAGAATGGTAATCCCGTGCTTCATGCGTTGGAGGACGCTGCCATTGCTCACATCCCGTCCGATGCACCGCTGGGCAGTGCGGACAATCTTCAGCTGGGAATTGAATTTTGGAACAAAGCGAAGCGTCATGCTCAGGACTAAACTCAGCGCCGGGATGATCCGCCCGAAGAGATACACGAACTTATCCGAGGTCATAACCTCGTTATAGCAGGAAAACCACTGCACCACGCTCACCAGCATCGCGGCGGAGGCCACGCCGTATATAAGGCTCTCAAGGGTGATGGGGTTGTCGTTGGGGGTATAGGCCAGGATGGTGACGCCCTCATGGTTGAAGGCCGGGTTCAGGATCGCCGCCAGGAGCATCATGGGCAGCAAAAAGCGAAGGGAGAAAAGAAGCCCCTTTCTCCCTTTCAGGTAAAGGTTGTAGGCCGTGGCGCTGCCCAGGGAGATTACCAGACAGACGGGATGCATAAAGCACATCCCGAAGACCAGCACCAGTGCAAAATACAGGAAGTTCACCAGCGGGTGGTAGCCCGAAAAGGCATCTCGATTGACCATATCTCTTTGAACGCCTCAGCTTATCCCGCGAATGACATGATCCAGGAACCAGTTCCCGGTAGGCTCCGGTTCCTGTCTCATTCTTTCCCGGTATTCCTCTGCCTCACTGACGGTCATCTTATCCAAGCCTTCATGATATCCCCAGCGTATCTTCCGTTGCTGACGCCAAATGGCGTATTTCTTTCCGTGATAAACGCTGCCGCTGATCTCATGCGTCAGGTACTTAGGCTTCACACGACCCAGGATCATTGCGCATTCTTCTATTGTCCAGGGTCTGTGTCGGTCAATTTGCAGGATATGGGCATAGTTACGGCCAAACTCATCGTTGTAATTCAGGGGAAAGTCCTCCGGAAGACTGCCTACGGCCTTTCGGCAATAGGCTCCGCTCAAGGATTGATGGAAGTGCAGGCCGTAGATGCTCTTGGAAAGCTCTCCGTGCTTTTCGATCATGCTCAGGATATACTTGACGCCGTCCCACTGGCTTTTGAGCTTCCAGTTGGTGTTCATGAGATGTCCCGTGTCCAGCATGATCCCCACGCGGGGGTACTGGATATGGGACAGGAGGTACTCTGTTTTCTCCGGATCGGTGAAGGTAAAGCCTGGCCACCATTGGTTTTCAACAAGGAAATCAAAAGTGGGCTCTACACCGTCCAGCAGGAGATTGATAAACTCAATCGCCCCATCCAGGACTTCCCGGTCTGTATGCAGCCATCGGTAAGTGTATCCTTCCTCCAAGGAAACGTCCGAAACGTGAAAAACCAGGTAAGGCGCTTTGAGCCGC